>LSKJ01000001.1 GCA_001557035.1 Rhodospirillaceae bacterium CCH5-H10
GACGAAGCCCCTGGCGCGAGACAGCGCTTCGCCGGCTATTCCCAGCCACAGGGCGCTCCACACGAGATGCGACGTCGGCAGCATGGTCTGCGCCGAGACGTCGGCATAGGGCACCGGGATGATCTGGGCGATCTCGCCGTCCGCAGCGAGGCGGTAGCCGTTTGAGCAGGTACCGCGCATGCCGAGCGTATTCCAGACTTCGCGGACCTGCAGGTCCGCGTCGGCCCGCAATACGACGGCCAGCATCTGGTCGGACGGAGGCGATTGCGGGGTCCGGCGCGCGGTCACGAGGATCGCGTCGCACGGCTCGGCGTAGGAGATGACAGGCGCCTGCTTGGTCAGTGTGAATCGTCCCCGCCGCTCGTCCAGCGCGCACACACTCGACCGTACGTCGCCACCAACTCCGGCCTCGGACGTCGCCGAGGCCAGCAGCAGTTGTTCGCTCGCCAGGCGCCGCAGGAATGCTCGAAGCCAGGGATTGCCGTCGGCGTGCCGGACGATGCAGGCGACCTGGATCTGGTGCATCGCATAGATCATCGCCGTCGACGCGCAATGCCGGCCGAGTTCATGGCAGATCGCGACGATGTCGGCGATCCCCGCCCCCGGGCCGCCCTCGCTTGCGGGTACCAGGAGACCCAGCAGCGCGCGTTCCTTCAGCGCCGAAATCGCTTCGGCGGGAAAACGGCCGCGGGTGTCGACATCATCGGCATGGCGGCCGGCTATCTCGACGCCCACCGCGCGCGCCGCGGCGAGCCACGGCGTCATGCCGCTTCGTCTCGCACGCCGATCTCCGCAAGCGCCTCGGCGATGGCATCGATGCTGGAAAATGTCTTACGTCGCAGGAGCCTGTCGGGAAACTCCACGTCGAAGACTTCTTCGAGGGCCAGCATCAGGCTGACGGTTGCATGCGAGGTGAGACCGGCCGCATGGAGGTCGGAATCATCGCGTATGTCATCGAGACCGCCTTGCAGGCTGCCGGCAGATTTCAGCACGGTTCGGATTCGAACCTTCAGAGGCGCGGACACTCGAACTCCCAGCCTGTGCGAATTGCATAATTCGCAAGCATTTCCCACGGTTTAAGATATTCTGCCGGTGGGAAGAAATCAATTTGCAGCCGTGTTCGAGGCCGTGGGAAGCCGCGAGAATGGGTGTGGGTGTACGGGATTCCATGACTCCGACTGCGGTTAACGACTGCTTCGGGTGGTTGCACATGCCTGTCGATGCGCGTGCGACCGACGTTGCCGTCCTGATCTGCCCGGGTCTTCTGGGCGATGAGCTGGTCGCTTACTGCGGTCTTCGCGTGCTGGCCGACAGGTTGGCACGCGCCGGCTATTGGACTCTCCGCCTCGAATATCCCGGCACCGGCGATTCCTGCGATCACGCGGTGGAGCGCGCGGGAAACCATTGGACCGCATGGCAGTCCAGCATCGAGCAGGCGGCCGACCGCCTGAAAGCCGCCAGCGGCGCGCGCAAGGTGATGCTGTGCGGCGTACGGGCCGGGGCGATGCTCGCCACGCTGGCCGCCTCGCGGCGCACGGACGTTGCCGGTTTCCTCTTCTTCGAGCCGACCTTGAGCGGTCGTTCCTATGTCCGAGAATTGACGCTCGATGCCGAGTTGCACGGCGGCCGCGCCCTGCCCACGGGCGAAATCGAGGTCGGCGAGTTCAGTTTCAATGCCGCCACGGTCTCGGCGATCGCGACCGCCGACCTGCGCGAAGTCACACCTAAGGACGGCCAGAAAGTCGCCGTGTTTGCCCGCGCCCAGACGAAGCGGCTTGAGAACTGCCTGTCGGCCTGGCGACAGGCCGGTGCCGAGGTCGCGAATTGCGGCTGGAGCGACGATCTCGATTCTCTCACAGGTCACCCCACTTTCGACGCGGCGAGGCTTCCGACGTTTCACGAGACGATCGCCTGGATGAACGACGCCTTCCCTCTCACAGCGGGGTCGGCCGCCAACCAAGCTCAGCGCCAGATGCCGGAGCCGACCGTCCTGCGACCGGGCGGCTGCGTCGAGACGCCAATGCATTTCGGGCCGGACAATCGTCTGTTCGGCATTCTCTGCGATCCCGACGCCGGCCCTTCCAGCCAGATCGTCGTGATCGTCAATGGCGGGCGCGATCCACGCTATGGCGCGTCGCGGCAGGGCGTGGAATTCGCGAGGCGACTCGCCCGGTCGGGCATCTCCTCCCTGCGTGCCGACTTCGCCGGCCTGGGCGACAGCCTGGGACCAGCCGGTTCGGAGAACGTCCTCAGCCATGCCTTCACCGACCGGACGGCGGACATCTGCGCGATGCTCGACGCACTCCAGGCCCGGGGATACCGCAAGTTCACGCTGCAGGGCATCTGTTCCGGCGCCTACCACGCTTTTCACGCGGCGCTCGCGGAACCTCGCATCAGTGGCCTGATGCTGGTCAACCAGCCCCTCTTCACCCTGCCGCGCCGGCCCGACGAGATCACCTATCTCGACCATCGCGGCCTGACGCCGATGTTCTATCTGCGCAAACTCGTCAGTCGGCAGAGCTGGCAAACGCTGTTGGGTGGGCGAGTCGATTTCGGCGCCATCCTCCATTCGCTCTGGGTACGTGCCCTCCGCTCCGCACGCCTCGGGACGCGTCGGATCGGGCGCGCCGTGGGCCTCATTCGCAAGCTCTCCTTCGCCCAGTCCTCCCTTTCGGATCTGTGCCAGCGCGGCGTCAGGACGCTGTTTCTGTTCTCGCCGGCCGAAGAGGACCTCGAGATGTTCCGGCGGGAATTCACCCTCGAGCCCGGTGCCCTGTCACGGTATCGCGGGGCCGAGATGCGCATCGTGCCGCGCATGGATCACGCGTTGATCTCGTTTGAGAGCCGGCGCGATGCCCAGGCCGAAATGCTGGACTTCGTCGGTGGGCCAAGGCGTATATCGGCGTCCGCGGGCCAGGCCTGACGCGACCGGCAGCCCTGCCATCAATAGGGCCGGTCACCCTCGATCAATACGCGGTGCATGATGCGCGGCTCGCCTTCCGGATAGTCGATGACGACGCGGTGCATCGTGGCGCGATTGTCCCACACGACGATGTCGCCGCGCGTCCAGACGTGGCCGAAATGATGCTGCGGCTTGCGCGCCTCGTCGGCCAGTTCGTCGAGCAGCGCGTCGCTCTCGGCCCGCTCCAGCCCGACGATGCGATCGAGTCGGTTGGGGTTGAGGTAGAGAGCCTTGCGGCCGGTCACCGGATGGGTGCGTACCAGCGGATGCTCGACATCCGGCGTCTCGGCGATCTCCTCCGGCGTACGGGGCGAGGGACGATTGCGTGCGCGCGGCGTATCGTAGCCGTGGATGGCCTTCAATCCGTCGATGCGCCTGCGCGTGGCTTCGGGCAGCGCTTCGAAGACCGAGTGCATGTTGCAGAACCAGGTGTCGCCACCGCGGCTCGGTATCTCGATGCCGTGCAGCAGCGTGGCCTTCGCCGGCACCGCAAAATAGGAATCGTCGGTGTGCCAGTCCTCGGCGCGGATCGCCGTCTTGTCCGTCGTGCCGTCGGCCATCAGCGTGCTCACCATGACGGAGACGTCCGGCACCGCGCCGCTGCGCTTGTAGCGCAGCAGCTGCTTCTGCGGCTGGCCGAAGGCCTTCGAGAATTCGCGCGTCTGCTCGGGCGTCATCGGATCGCCCGGGATCACGACCAGCAGATGCTCGGCGAGCGCCTGGTTCAGCAGCGCGGACATTTCGGGCCGGGTTGCCGTGGCGCGATCCAGCCCCTCGATGCGTGCGCCGAGGGCTGCTTTGTTGGGAACGACTTCCGGCATGGCCATGGGACTCCCGTCGGGGTTCTCTCGAGCGTGGCGAGCCTATCCCAAGCGGGTTGGGCTCTCAGCCTCAAAAGTCGTGATCCGAGGAGCGGAAGGCACGAAGTCGTCCGGCGCACCGGGCGGAATCGGGGGATGGATTTTCAGGCTCTGCTGGAACGTCTCGATCAGACGCCGGATCGGACCCCGCACCCAGCCGTCTTCCATGTTCGCATCGGTCTCCTCCTTCGGATCGCGCACGAGATTGAAGAGGTAAGGCGTCTCCAGCTTGATCGGCCCTTCGTTGGGTTCGACCTCCCACATGAGGTGCATCTTCCAGTCGCGCCATTTGACCGCCCGCAGCTCGGTCTTGATGTAGTACGGGAACCCGTCGCGGGCCGACCTGGGTCGCTCGCCGAGCAAGAAGCCGAGCTGGTCGATGCCGTCGATCGCGCGATCAGCCGGCAGGCTGGCGCCGGCGAGCCGGGCCAGCGTCGGATAGAGATCGGTTATGTGCAGCACGTCCGTCGTGCGCCGCGGCGCGATGCGGCCGGGCCACCGCAGGATGAACGGAACGCGCAGCCCGCCCTCCATCGCGGTATGATAGGTCCCGCGCCACGGTCCGGCGGTGCCGCGCCATGGCCGCCTGAATTCGGGCCCGTTGTCGCTGCCGAACAGCACCACCGTGTCCTCGCGCAGACCGAGGCGGTCGATCGCATCGAGCATCTCGCCCACGCGATGATCCATCTCGGCCATCGCATCGGCGAAGTCACCCGCGCCGGTACGTCCGGCAAAGTCGGGATGCGGCAGGGTCGGAAAGTGCAACTGCGTAAGCGGCACATAGGCGAAGAACGGGCGCTTGGCCGCCGACTGGCGCTCCATGAAGTCGATGGTCCGCCGCGTGAGTTCGCCGTCGATGAGGCGCCGCTGTTCGAGATCGTAGACCGCAAGATTGCGCGCCGGCGCGCCTTTGACGCCCTCCATCACGTAGGGCATCGGCACGATCGCCGGATCGAAGCCCGGTGCCGCCGTGAACATCGCTTCGTTCGAGGTGCGCGGGATGCCGTACCATTCATCGAAGCCGCGATCCTTGGGCAGCCGCCCCTCGCGGTCGCCGAGGTGCCACTTGCCGAAGCAGGCGGTCGCGTACCCGGCGCCCTGCAGAAGCTCGCCGATCGTGATTTCCCAAGGGATCAGCCCCTGCGGCAGGCCGGCTGGCACCGACTGCATGGCCCCGGTACGGATCGGATGGCGACCCGTCATCAGGGCAGAGCGCGTCGGCACGCAATCGCTCTCGACGTTGAAGTTGAGGCAAGTGAGGCCCTCTTCCGCCAGTGCATCGATGCGCGGTGTGGGCGCGCCGCGCAGGACGCCGCCGCCATAGCAGCCGAGTTCGCCCCATCCGAGATTGTCGGCCAGGATCAGAACGATGTTGGGCGGGCGAACGGTCAAGGGTCACTCCGTACAAACAGCAAATGAAGCACGAAGGCCGGCAATTGAGCCGCCGCCTCGCGCGAGCCTAGCGTGCCATGAGGCCGGCCATCACGCCCGACAGCCAGCGGCGCAGACGCAGAACCATGGCCTTCGTCTTCTGCCAGACCGGCAGCGCGCGCACGAAGCCGTAGATACGGTCGCGCCAGGTGAACAGCCAGGTCTCGGCTCGGAGATACCAGGACAGCCGCAGCAGCGTCGGCCGCAGCACCTTGTAGAGCCGCGCGACCAGCGCCGTCGCGACGACCTTGCCCACGCCGATCGACAGGGCGGCGAGGACGAACTTGCCGTGCAAGGCGAACCATAAAGCCGCGAACTTCACGGGCAGCACCAGCGTCGACGGCGCCACGAAGGCGACCAGCGCCGCCCAGGGCGGCAGACGCGCCAGCCAGGCTTCTAGGCGCGCGATCCACGGCAACCGGGCAAAGGCCGCCATCGCCAGGCCGAGATAGCGGAGCAACACCTCTTCGAAGAACATGATCGCCGCGGCGATCGGTACGAACAGGAGTTCGAGGGCGCGTTTCAGGTGGCGTTTCATCGGCCTGCAAACTAGAGAGCGGATACTGGCTTTTCGGTGGCTGACATGTTCACACGACGGACGCTTTCCAAACTGCTCGCGGCGATGTCGCTGGCGCCCGCGACGGCATTGTCGCAGGGCCGCCCGCCGCTGTCGCGCATCGCCTTCGGTTCCTGCGCGAACCAGTCGATGGCGCAGCCGATTTGGGAGGCCATCCTCGCCTACCGGCCCGACCTGTTCATCTTCGCCGGCGACAATGTCTATGGCGACTTCAACACACCGGACGGAGGCAATCTGAAGCGCGCCTACGACATCGCGCGGACCATCCCGGGCTATGCCCGCCTGCGCGAGACTGTCAGCCACTTCGCGGTCTGGGACGACCACGATTACGGCCTGAACGACGGCGGCGTGGAATTTGCCCACAAGGCGCGCTCGAAGGAGCTGTTCCTCGATTTCTGGAACGTCCCAGCCACCGACATTCGCCGCCAGCGCGACGGCATCTACGATTCGCGCATCATCGGTCCGCCGGGCATGAGGGTGCAGGTGATCCTGCTGGACGTGCGCTGGTTCCGCTCGCCCCTCAAGGTCACCGACCAGCGCGGTGCGCCGGGCAAGGAGCGCTACCTCCCCGACCCCGATCCCGCCAAGACGATGCTCGGTGCCGAGCAATGGGCATGGCTCGCCGACGAACTGCGCAAGCCCGCCGAAGTCCGCCTGATCGTGTCGAGCACGCAGATCCTGGCCGAGGGCCATGGCTGGGAGCGCTGGGGCAACCTCCCGCTCGAGAAGCAGAAGCTGATCGACACGATCCGTTCGAGCGGCGCCAAGGGCGTCGTGCTGCTGTCGGGCGACCGGCACATCGGCGCGCTCTATGGCGAGACGCCGGCCGATCTCTATCCTCTGTACGAGGCGACTTCGAGCGGCCTCAACATGGTCTATTGGGCCGCGAAGGAAGCCGGCCCCAACCGCCTCGGTGCCATCTACGCCGCAGCGAACTTCGGCGTCGTCGACATAGACTGGTGGGAGCGCAAGCTGCTGCTGGGACTCCGCGATGACGCCGGCAACGTCCGGCGGTCGGTCGAGATCGGTTTCGACACGCTCGGCATTGCCATCTGAATGCCCAGATTGAATCGAGGGATGGCACATCGCAGGCGGACGTAGCGAGGACAAGGCGGTCTACACCGCCGATCCCTGCTCATAAGGAAGCCGCATGCAAACGGTGAAAACCGTCACCTCGATCTCGCTTCTGGTACTTGCTCTCACGAGCACGGCGGTCTGCGCACAAGACCGCCCCTCCTCTTCCGCGACACCGCAGACATCGGGCGACAACACGCCGGGCCGAGAGGCGTCGCCGCCACGAGGCAAAGCCGGCGGGCCGCCACGCGGAGAGAGTGGTGCCCGTCCAGGCGAAGGGCCGCATATGGGACAGCACCGGCAGAAGGGTCAGAACGGTCAGCCCCCGCGGACACCCGATGGGCAGCGCCCTGATCGGGAGCGGCCCCCTGGCGGCCTGCAGCAGCCGCCGGCACCGACGGCCACAGGCAGTCCCGGCTGACCATCGCTCCCCAAAAAAGAAGGGCCGCCCAGCGGGCGGCCCTTCGTCGGTCGTTATCGAGACGCTTACTGCGGCTGGACGCCGGCCGCCTTGATGGCGGGCACCCACTTGTCGATCGAGGCCTTGAGCTGGGCGCGCAGCGCTTCCGGCGTCGCGTCCTTGGCCTCCGGCAGATCGACGGCCTGGTCGATCAGGCGCGTGCGCACCTTCTCGTCGCCGAGCGCGGTGACCAGCGCCTTGTTCAGCGTGTCGATGACATTCTTCGGCGTGTTCTTGGCGACGAAGAAGCCGTTCCAGATCGTGACCTCGTAGCCCTTGAGGCCCGATTCATCGACCGTCGGGACGTCCGGCAGCTGCGGCAGGCGCTTCAGCGTACTGACGCCCAGCGCCTTGATGGTGCCGGCCTTGATCTGCGGCAGCACGTTCACCGCCTGGTCGACCATGTAGTCGAACTGGCCGCTCACCAGGTCGTTCAGCGCCGGGCCGGTTCCCTTGTAGGGAATCTCCAGCACGTCGACCTTCATCATGCTGTTCAGCATGAGACCGCCGAGATGCGAGGCCGCGCCAATGCCGGCCATGCCGTACTGCGCCTTCTTCTGGTTGGCCTTCACGTAGGCCTCGAACTCCTTGAAGTCCTTGGCTGGCAGGTCCTTCTTGGTGACGAGCACCATCGGGTTCGTGCCACCGAGGCCGATCGGCTCGAAGTCCTTCTGGCTGTCGTAGGGCAGCGTCTTGTAGAGGCCGATGTTCACCGCGAGGGTGCCCATGTGTGCGAACAGGATCGTGTAGCCGTCCGGCGTCGCCTTGGCGGCCTTGTTCACACCGATCGTGCCGCCGGCGCCGCCGACATTCTCGACGATCATGGTCTGGCCGAGGGCCTCGCCCATGCGCGCGGTCAGCACGCGGGCCAGGGCATCGGTCGGGCCGCCGGCCGCGAACGGCACGATGACGGTGATGGGCTTGGTCGGATAGGCCTGCGCCATGGCGCCGAGCGGCATGGCGGCGACACCCATGGCGGCAGCGGCCGCCAGCAGGATACGTCTTTTCATGAACAACTCCCTGATTGTCTCTGGCAGCGAGTTACACCCTGGTCACAGGCTCTGCAATGAGGGGCCTGCCGGATGGGATGGGCCGACAGCGCCAAAACGACACATGCCTGGCCGGATGTCAGGCCGCCACTTCCGCCACGCCTCCCAGGGCGATGAACAGGCGCCCGGCCTCGATTCGCACCGGCACCGTCCTCACCGCGCCTTCGTCGGCGCCCAGCGCCCGCCCCGTTTCGAGCGAAATCACCCAGTTGTGCAGCGGGCAGGTCACGGACGTGCCATGGACGATGCCCTGGGAGAGCGGTCCTCCCTTGTGCGGGCAATGGTCCTCGATGGCGAAGACCTGCCCTTCGGTCGTGCGGAACACCGCAAGCTTGCCCGCGGGCGTATTCACGCACCGTGCGCCACGGCTCGGAATGTCATCGAGCGAACCGACCTCGACCCATTTCATACTCATCACTCGGCCGCCTCCGCAAAGCCGACCGTCGCCATCGGCCGGAATTCATGCTTGTCCTTGCCCGAGACCCGTTCGTCCCACGGATCCACCTGGGCGAACCTCTGGGAGAAGACGAAGCGGTCGAAGTACGCCCGTCGCTTGTCGCCGTCCTGCACGATCTGGCGCCTGATCTCGTCGAGGCCGATTCGTTTCGCCCACTTGTAGATGCGCTCGAGGTAGCGGGCCTGCTCGCGGTACATCTGGACCAGCGCCGCGATGTGCTCGATCGCTTCGTCCTCGGTCTTCACCTGACCGAGGATTTCCGTGCCCTTGATGTCGAGCCCCGCGGCGCCGGCGAAGTGAAGTTCGTAGCCCGAGTCGACGCAGATCACGCCGACGTCCTTGCAGGTCGCCTCCGAACAGTTCCTCGGGCATCCCGAGACCGCCATCTTGACCTTGGCCGGCGTCCACGAGCCCCACATGAACTTCTCGATGCGAATGCCGAGGCCCGTCGAGTCCTGGGTGCCGAAGCGGCACCAGTCGGTGCCGACACACGTCTTCACCGTGCGCAGGCCCTTGGCGTAGGCATGGCCCGACACGAAACCAGCCTTGCCAAGATCGGCCCAGACCGCCGGCAGGTCTTCCTTCCGGACGCCCAGCATGTCGATGCGCTGCCCGCCGGTTACCTTCACCGTCGGGATGGCGAACTTGTCGACGACATCGGCGATCGCCCTCAGTTCCGCCGAACTCGTCACGCCGCCCCACATGCGCGGCACGACGGAGAAGGTGCCGTCCTTCTGGATGTTGGCGTGCACGCGCTCGTTGATGAAGCGCGACTGGTAATCGTCGGCATATTCGCCGGGCCAGTCGCAGACGAGATAGTAGTTGAGTGCCGGCCGGCATTTGGCGCAACCGCACGACGTCTTCCACTCGAGTTCCTGCACTACCGCCGGCACGGTCTTCAGCGACTTCGCGACGATCAGGCGGCGGACGTCGTCGTGGCCCAGCGTCGTGCAGGCGCACATCGGCTGGACGGCGGTGCGATTGAAGGCGTCGCCCAGGGTCAGCTCCATGAGCTGCTCGACGAGGCCGGTGCAGGTGCCGCACGAGGCCGAGGCCTTGGTGTGCGCCCTCACCTCGTCGAGTGTCGTCAGCCCCTTCTCCTTGATCATGTCGGTGATCCTGCCCTTGCAGATGCCGTTGCAGCCGCAGATCTCGGCATCGTCCGGCAGCGCCGCGACCGCCGCCGCGGGATCGAGCGCGCCCCCTCCCTGAAACGCCGGCCCGAAGATCAGCGTGTCGCGCATCTCGGAGATGTTCGCCGACTTCTTCTTGAGGTCGTTGAACCAGGCGCCGTCGGCCACTTCGCCGAACAGCACCGTGCCGATGATCCGGTCGTCCTTCAGGATCAGGCGCTTGTAGACGCCGGCCGAGGCGTCGCGCAGCACGATCTCCTCGCGGTCGTCGCCGTCGGCAAAGTCGCCCAGTGAATAGACGTCGATGCCGGTGACCTTGAGCTTGGTCGGCGTGTCGACCGGAACGAAGCGGGCCGCGTCGTCGCCGGCCAGCCGGGCCGCCGCTGTTCGCGCCATCTCGTAGAGCGGCGCCACCAGGCCATAGACATGGCCGCCGACCTCGGCGCATTCGCCGAGTGCATAGATGTCCGGATCGGAGGTGCACATGCCATCGTCGACGACGATGCCGCGATTGATCGCGAGCCCCGCTTCCCGCGCCAGCGCCGCGTTCGGCCGGATTCCCGCCGCCATCACAACCAGTGTGGCCGGGATGATCGTCCCGTCGGCGAGTTCGACGCCCTCGACCTTCCCGCTGCCGAGGATGGCCTTGGTATTCGCCTTGGTGAGGACCTTGATGCCGCGTTCCTCGAGTGCCTTCTGCAGCAGGTAGCCGGCCGCCGGATCGAGTTGCCGTTCCATCAGGGTGGGCATCAGGTGCACGACCGTGACGTCCATGCCCTGCGACTGGAGCCCGGCAGCCGCTTCGAGGCCAAGCAGGCCGCCGCCGATCACCACCGCCTTGGCTCGCGACTGGGCCGCCAGCAGCATCGCGTTCACGTCGTCGAGGTCGCGATAGGTCAGCACGCCCGCGAAATCGTGGCCCGGCACGGGGATGATGAGCGGATTGGAGCCGGTGGCGATCACCAGCTTGTCGTAGGCCTCGACCACGCCTTCGGATGACGTGACGGTCTTCGCGGCCCGGTCGATCGCCACGATCCTGTGGCCCTTGTAGAGCGTGATGCCGTTGCGGACATACCAGCCGTCGCCGTGGATGATGATCTGTTCGTAGTCCTTCTCTCCGGACAGAACGGGGGAGAGCATGATCCGGTCGTAGTTCACGCGCGGTTCGGCATTGAAGATCGTCACCCGGTAGCGCCCGGGTGCGGCCTCCAGCAGGTGTTCCAGCATGCGCCCGGGAGCCATGCCGTTTCCGATGATGACGAGCTTTTCGGTCATTTTCTGGCGAGTCCCCAAAACAAAAAAGCTGCCCGACGGCCTCCCGCCCCGTAACGGGACGTGCAGTCGTTGGCAGCTTTGCCGGGGGCGCCCGCCATTGGACGCCCATCGATGAGGCTTCTTTGCCTCACCGAGTACAGAGCATGAACCGTGCCAATCCGGGCAATGCAGGAGATGCCAGATTAGAGGGGCACCATGCACGATCGCGCTGGCGATTAATTGGGCAAGCCTGGACGCGATTGCCTACTCGGCTCGACGCGTTACGATCCTGGATACCGTGACCGAGCCTTCACCCCGCTTCGACGCGACCATCGCCGACATCGATGCCGCCAACGCGCAGGACCCGCGCCTCGACCAGGTTGCCGGCGCGGCGCGTCCGCGCGAGGTCGTCTATTCGGAGCGGATGTCGGAGTGCCTGTCGCGGCTCTATCCGGGCGCTTCGGAGGCGCTCCGGATCGCCGCCCGGGCCCAGCATATCTGCCGATGGCAGATCCCGCGAAAGGACTACCCGCTCGGCCGCGACGGCTACAACGCTTGGCGGGGCGCCTGCCGGGACCATCATGCCGCGCTCACGTCCGCCATCATGCGCCGCCACGGATACGGCGACGGCGAGATCGCGCAAGTCGTGAAGATCATCCGCAAGGAGCAGCTCAAGCGCGATCCCGAGAGCCAGGCTCTCGAGAACGTGGTCGCCGTCGTCTTCGTCCAGTACTACCTCGACGAATTCGTCGCCGAGCATCGTGACTACGACGACGCCAGGCTCGCCGACATCCTGAGGAAGACGCTGCGCAAGATGGATGCGACCGGCCACACCGCCGCGCTCGCCCTGAACCTGCCGGCGACGACCGTGCGCCTCATCGAGATGGCGATGAAGTAAGACGGCGCGTTACGCCGTCTTCACCAGTTCCGCGATGGCTGCGCCAACGGTCTTCGTGTCGCCGTTGCCGCCCAGGTCCTTGGTCCGCGGACCGCCCTCGACCAGCGAGGCCGCGATGGCCCGCTCGATCGCCTCGGCCGCCTCGGGATAACCCAGGTGGCGTACCATCATGGCACCCGACCAGATCTGTCCGATCGGGTTGGCGATGCCCTTGCCCGCGATGTCGGGGGCCGATCCGTGGACCGGCTCGAACATCGACGGGTACTTGCGCTCCGGATTGATGTTGCCCGAGGGCGCGACGCCGATCGAGCCGGTCAACGCCGGGCCGAGGTCGGAGAGGATGTCGCCGAACAGGTTGGAGCCGACCACGACGTCGAACCAGTCCGGGTTGCGCACGAAATGCGCCGTCAGGATGTCGATGTGATACTGGTCCGCCTTGATGTTCGGGTACTTCTTCTTCATCTCGTCGAAGCGCTCGTCCCAGAACGGCATCGTGTGGATGATGCCGTTCGACTTGGTGGCCGAGGTCACGTGCTTCTTCTTCGTCGTGCTGGCGAAGTCGAAGGCGAACTTCAGGATCCGGTCGACACCCTTGCGGGTGAAGATGGACTGCTGGATGGCCATCTCGTCGTCGGTGCCCTGAAACATGCGGCCGCCGATCGAGCTGTACTCGCCCTCGGTATTCTCGCGCACGACCCAGAAATCGATGTCGCCCGGCTTGCGGTTGGCCAGCGGCGACGGCACGCCTTCGAACAGGCGCACGGGGCGCAGGTTCACGTATTCGTCGAAGTCGCGGCGGATCGGGATCAGCAGGCCCCACAGCGACACGTGATCGGGCACGCCGGGCCAGCCCACGGCGCCCAGAAAGATGCTCTCGAACGCCTTGAGCTGCTCCATCCCGTCGTCCGGCATCATCTTGCCGGTCTTCACCAGCCGATCGCACGACCAGTCGAAATCGGTGAACTCGAGCTCGAAGTTGAAGCGGCGCGCGGCGGCTTCGAGAACGCGTACGCCTTCCGGCAGAACTTCCTTACCGATTCCGTCACCCGGAATTAGTGCGATCTTGTGCTTGGCCATCATTATCCTCCCGAACCGCGCGGAACCTAGCAGCGAGACCTTGCCATGCAAGCGCGGCATTGCCCCTGCAGTTCGTCCACGCCAATATGAACACACGTTTACCCCGGAGTGGCCATGACGTTCGACCTCAAGATTACCGGCGGCACCATCGTCGACGGCACCGGCAAGCCGGGCTTCGTCGGCGATATCGGCATCAAGGACGGCAAGGTGGTCGCCCTCGGCAAGGCCGACGGTGATGCGACACAGACCATCGACGCCAGGGGCAAGGTCGTCTCGCCAGGCTTCGTCGACGTGCACACGCACTACGACGCGCAGATCCTGTGGGACCGCATGCTCACCATCTCGCCGTGGCACGGCGTGACCACGACGGTGATCGGCAATTGCGGCTTCGGCGTCGCCCCGACCCGGGAAATCCACCGCAAGATCATCATGCAGACCCTCGAAAAGGTCGAAGGCATGAGCCTCGAGGCGCTGGAAGCCGGCCTCGGCACGGCCTGGCCGTTCGAGACCTTCCCGCAGTACCTCGACACGCTGGAAAAGCAGGGCTCGGCGATCAACGTCGCCGCATTGTTCGGCCACACGCCGCTGCGTCTCTACGTCATGGGCGAGGAGTCGACCGAGCGCGCCGCGACGCCCGACGAGATCGGCAAGATGAAGACGCTGGTCCGCGAGGCGATGGACGCCGGCGCCATCGGCTTCGGCACCTCGGTCTCGGTCAGCCACAGCGGCTACGGCGGCAAGCCGGTGCCCAGCCGCCAAGCCACCGTCGAGGAAATGGATTCGCTGGTTTCGGTGATGGGCGAACTGAAGCGCGGCCTCATGCAGATCACCATCGGCCGCGATTTCTCGACCCGCCACATGGCCGAGGTCAGCCGCAAGTACAACATCCCGGTCACCTGGACCGCCCTGCTCTCCCATCTCTACGGGCCGGGTGGCCATCGCAAGCAGCTCGACCTCGCTGCCGAGCAGCGCAAGTCGGGCGCCATGGTGATCCCGCAGGTGAGCTGCCGGCCGCTGAACTTCGAGGTCACTTTCGCCGAGCCGTTCATCTTCGACGTGATGCCGTTCATGAACGAACTGGCCAAGGCCGATGCCAAGGAACCCGGCACCCGCCGCCGCGCCTATGCCGATCCGGCCTGGCGCGAGAAGCTGCGCAGCGAGGTCACGCCACTGTTCCGCAACTGGTGGGACCGCGTCGTCATCGCCTGGTCGCCGTCGCATCGCGAACTGGAGGAGATGCCGCTCACCGCGGCGGCCGCGAAGCTCGGCAAGGACCCGGTCGACCTCGCCCTCGACATCTCGCTGGCCGACGACCTGCTGACCCGCTTCCGCATGGCCGTCATGAACTTCGACGAGAAGGAAGTGGCCGAGCTGATCACCGATCCAAACACGATCATCGCGCTGTCGGACGCCGGCGCCCATGCCAGCCAGCTCTGCGACGCCTGCTACTCGACCCACCTGCTCGGCCACTGGGTGCGCGAACGCAAGGTCCTCACGATCGAGGAGGCGGTGCACAACCTCACTCAACGTCCTGCCGAAATGTTCGGCATCACCGATCGCGGCGTGCTGGCCGAAGGCCGTCCCGCCGACGTCGTCGTCTTCGATCCGAAGACGGTGAACCCGGGCCCGCTGAAGCGTGTCCACGACATGCCGGCCGGCGCTGACCGCCTCGTGTCCGAGGCCAGCGGCATCGAGGCCGTCGTGGTGAACGGCAAGCTGATCCGCCGGAACAACAAGGATACGATCGCGGCCAACGACAAGCTGCCCGGTCGTCTGCTACGACATGGCCGCGCGGCCTAACCCCCTCCGCCCTTCGGGCACCTCCCCCGTCTGACGGGCTATCGGATTCACACATCTCAAAAAATGACTCTGTATCAATGACTTAGCGGCG
>LSKJ01000010.1 GCA_001557035.1 Rhodospirillaceae bacterium CCH5-H10
CTCCAGTGGCGCGTCTTCGTTCGATGCAGACAATGATCGCGCCACTGGAGTGGCGCGCCCCCAGCAAATAAGACGCTGACGGACGTGTTCGATCCCGCCTTTCTCTTCGCGGGCGTCCTGAACGGCCTTCTGGCCGGTGGAATCTACGTTCTCGTCGCCGTCGGGCTGACGCTGATCTACGGCGTCCTGCACATCATCAACTTCGCGCATGGCAGCCTGCTGATGCTGGCCATGTACGCCGTCTTCTACCTCTGGCGGCTGATCGGGATCGATCCCTACGCCGCTCTACCGGTGGTGATCGCCGGCGCTTTCGGCTTCGGCTTCGTGCTCTACCGGCTGCTCATCGGCCGCTACAATCACGGGCGTGACGAGAACATCCTGCTGATCACGCTGGGCCTCTCGATCGTGATCGACAATGTCGCGCTGCTGTTCTTCGGCGGCGACACGCAGACCATCGACGTGCCCTATGCCGGCACCTTCGTCGAGATCGGCGCCGCCTTCCTGCCGCTGCCCAAGATCATCTCGTTCGGCGCCTCGCTGGTGCTCTGCGCCGCGCTCGGCCTCTACATGGCGAAGAGCGACATGGGCAAGGCCATCCGCGCCGTCGCCAAGGAGAGGCAGGGCGCGCGGCTGGTCGGCATCGACGTCGAGAACGTCTTCGCCGTCTCCTACGGCATCGGCATCGCCTGCCTCGGCGCCGCGGCGTGCCTGCTGATGCCGACCTATTACGTGACCCCATCCTCGGGCCATGCCTTCGTGCTGGTGGCCTTCACCATCGTCGTGCTGGGCGGCATGGGCAGCTTCGCGGGTGCGGCGGTCGGCGGCTTCATCATCGGCATCACCGAATCGCTGGGCGGCCTCTTCCTGGGCGAACAGCTCGGCCAGATCGGCATCTCGCTGATCTTCATCCTGATCCTGCTTCTGAAGCCCACCGGCCTGTTCGGGAGCAAGGCGTGAACCGCGCCGTCCTTCTGTGCGCGCTGGGCCTCACGGCGGCCCTCGCCTACCCGCTGCTGGTCCCGAACTACCTCGTGACCATCGGCATGCTGGTCTTCTTCACGGCCTTCATCGGCCAGTCGTGGAACATCGCCGGCGGCTTCGCGGGCCAGACCTCGTTCGGCCATGTCGTGTTCTTCGGCACCGGCGCCTACACCTCGACCATCCTGCAGGTCACTTATGGCTGGAATCCCTGGCTTGCCTGGCCCGCCGCCATGGCGGCGGGCGGCGCCGTCGGCTGGATGATTGCCGTGCTGTCCTTCCGGGCCGGTTTGCGCGGTTCCTACTTCGCGCTGATCACGCTGGCCTTCGCCGAAGTCTTCCGCATCCTCGCCAACTCGGTGCCCTTCACCAAGGGCGGGCTCGGCATGCTGATCAAGGCCGACCCGCGGCCGATCAACTTCCAGTTCAAGGACCCGATCTGGGTCTATTACCTAGCGCTGCTGCTCTGCATCGTCTCACTGCTGATCGCCTGGCAGCTTACGCGCAGCCGCTTCGGCGCGCGGCTGGTGGCGATCCGCGAGAACGAGGATGCGGCGCGGGCGCTGGGCATCGACGTCTTCGCCGAAAAGGTGAAGGTGCTCACTTTGTCCGGCGCGATGTGCGCGGCCGGCGGCACCTTCTATGCGCAGAAGTATCTCTACATCGATCCCGGCATCGCCTTCGGCGTCGACAAGTCGGTCGAGATGCTGCTGGTCAGCATGGTGGGCGGCGCGGGCACGATCTTCGGGCCGCTGATCGGCTCGTTCACGCTGATGGGCATCAACGAGGTGACGCGGTGGCTCGCCAGCGTCGTGCCGGCGCTCAAGAACGTCCAGCCGCTCAGCCTGATCGTCTACGGCATCATGTTGATCCTGATCGTGGCGCGGCTGCCCGACGGGCTGATGAGCCTGTTCCGCAGGAAGCCGCGCCATGCTTGAGGTGCGCGAGGTCTCCAAGAACTTCGGCGGCCTGAAAGCCGTGGACCGCGCCTCGCTCGACGTAGCCCGCGGCGAGATCGTGGGCCTGATCGGGCCCAACGGCGCCGGCAAGACGACCCTGTTCGCGACCATCGCGGGCTTTCACCGGCCCGATGCCGGCACGGTTACCTTCGAGGGTAAGCCGATCACCGGCCTGGCGCCGCACCGCGTCTGTGCGGCCGGCATGGTCCGCACCTTTCAGATCACACAGCCTTTCGCGGGCATCAGCGTGCGCGAGAACATCATGGTCGGCGCCTATCTGCACACGGCCGACCGCCGCCTCGCCGCGCGCGAGGCCGAGGCGGTGGCAAGCCTGGTCGGCATGAAGGACCAGCTCGACCAGCGCGGCGCCGACCTCACCGTCGCCGGCCGCAAGCGGCTCGAACTGGCACGCGCCCTTGCCACGGGACCGCGTCTCCTCCTGCTCGACGAGGTGATGGCCGGGCTCAATCCGACGGAGATCGTCGAAATCGTCGGCGTCATCCGCAACATCTGCGTCTCCGGCGTCACCATCCTGCTGATCGAGCACGTCATGCAGGCCGTGACCTCGCTCGCCGAGCGGGTCTATGTGCTGAACCAGGGGCGCATGATCGCCGAAGGAACGCCGGCCGCCATCGCCGACAACGAACAGGTCATCGAAGCCTATCTCGGCCACGGTGCCGCCAAGGTGCTCCGTGCGTGAGACCGTGACCTCGCGCGCCGATGACGGCGCGGGAGAGGTGCTCCGTGCTTGAGATCACGGGACTTCGCGCCGGCTACGGCGTCATCGAGGTGCTGCGCGGCGTCGACCTCGCCGTCGGCGCGGGCGAGATCGTGGCCCTGCTGGGCAGCAACGGCGCGGGCAAGTCGACGCTCAACAACAACGTCTCCGGCCTCTACCGCCCGCGCGGCGGCTCGATCCGCTTCGATGGAAACGAGATCACGAGCGCTTCGTCCATGCACATCGTCGAGGCGGGTCTGGTGCAGGTGCCGGAAGGCCGCCGCGTCTTTCCCAACCTGTCGGTGCGCGACAATCTCGAGCTCGGCGGCTATCGCCGCGGCAAGCCCAACCGCGCCGCCAACCTGGAGCGCGTGCTGGAAACCTTCCCGCGTCTGCGCGAGCGGCTGACGCAATCGGCCGGCACACTATCCGGCGGCGAGCAGCAGATGCTGGCGATCGGCCGCGGCCTGATGAGCGAGCCGCGCCTGCTGATCCTCGACGAGCCGTCACTCGGCCTGTCGCCTCTCCTCGTCGAGGAAATGTTCGGCCTGATCGGCCGCCTCAACCAACAGGGCCTCGCGATCCTGCTGGTCGAGCAGAACGTCGTGCAGTCACTCACCATCGCCCACCGTGCCTACGTGCTGGAGAACGGCCGCATCGCGTTATCCGGCAGCGCCGCCGACCTCGCCCGCGATCCCGACCTGCGACGCAGCTATCTCGGTCACTGACCGATCAGGCGGACTCGCCCGCGACCCAGCCGCTCGACCAGGCCCACTGGAAATTGTAGCCGCCCAGCCAGCCGGTGACGTCGACGGCCTCGCCGATCGCGTAGAGGCCCGGGACCTTCTTCGCTTCCATCGTCTTCGAGGAAAGGCAGTCGGTGTCGATGCCGCCCAAGGTGACTTCGGCCTTGGCGTAGCCCTCGGTGCCGGTCGGCACGAAGGTCCAGAGCTTGAGCCGGTTCGCGAGCGTTTCGAGATCGCGGTCGCGCTGGCCTGCCATGGTGCCTTCGTTCGCAAGACTTTGCGCCAGCCGCTGCGGCAGGATTTCCGCGAGGATGGTGCGCATCTCGGCCTTGGGCCGCGTCCGCTTGCGCTCCTTCAGGAAGGACGCGGCATCGAGGTCGGGCAGCAGGTCGACGGTGATTTCCTGTCCGGGCTTCCAGTAGGACGAGACTTGCAGGATTGCCGGACCCGACAGACCGCGATGGGTGAAGAGCAGCGCCTCGCGGAAGCGCGCACGACCGCAGCGTGCCTCGACGTCGAGCGCCACGCCGCTGATCTCCGGCACGGGCAGCGTGAGCGGCACCAGCGCCGGGCGCGTCTCGGTAATGCGCAATTTGAACTGACGCGCGATCTCGTGCGCCAGGCCGGTCGCGCCCATCTTCGGAATCGAAAGCCCCCCGGTCGCCAGCACCACTGACGCCGCGGAGAAGTCGCCACGGTCCGTTGCCACGGTGAAGCGATCGGACTTCTCGACGCGCGTGACCTTGTGCTCGACGCGCACGTCGACGCCCACAGCCTCGCATTCGTCCAGAAGCATCTTCACGATCTGGCGTGCCGAACCGTCGCAGAAGAGCTGGCCCAGCGTCTTCTCGTGCCAGGCAATCCCGTGCCTGTTCACCAGTTCGATGAAGTCGTGCTGCGTGTAGCGGGCCAGCGCCGATTTGCAGAAATGCGGATTGGCCGAGAGGAACGCTTCCGGCCGTGCGTCGAGGTTGGTGAAGTTGCAGCGCCCGCCCCCCGAGATCAGGATCTTCTTGCCGACCTTCTCGGCATGGTCGAGCAGCAGGACCTTGCGCCCGCGCTGGCCCGCCCGCATCGCGCACATCAGCCCCGCGGCGCCGCCGCCCAGCACGACGACGTCGAAAGCCTGCGGGTGGCTCACGCCAGCGCCTTGCCCATGATCCAGAGCGCGGCAGCGAGCCCTGCGATGGCGCCGGCGACCGAACCGCCGACATAGAGCGCCGCCATCAGGTATTCATGTCGCTCCCACAGCAGCACCGCGTCGAGCGAGAAGGCGGAGAAGGTCGTGAAGCCGCCCATGATCCCGGTGGCAAGGAACAGCCGGTAATGCGCGGCCGCGCCCATGCGCTCGGCGAACCAGCCGGTGATCAGGCCCATCACGATCGAGCCCAGGATGTTGATCACCAGCGTGTGCCAGGGGAAGTGCGAGCCCAGCAACCGCGCCACCCAGATGTTCATGCCGTGGCGCGCTGCGCCCCCGATGCCCGCGCCCACGAAGACGATCAGGTAACTCATCGGCGCCCGCCTCCGAACTTCGTCTTCCAGTCGGGCACAGCACCGGCGAACGGCAACGCCGTCGCTTCGTAGACGCCACGCGCCACCGCCCGCGCCAGACAGTCGGCCGCCACGGTGCCCAGCTCCGTCAGAACCGGCGGATCGCCGCCGCGGCCCGCCTTGCCGGTCGCGGCGGCGAACACCGTGTCGCCGTCGTTCGGCGCATGCACCGGACGCAGCGACTTCGACAGCCCGTCATTGGCCATGATGGCGAGA
Organism: Rhodospirillaceae bacterium CCH5-H10; assembly: GCA_001557035.1. Taxonomy (GTDB): domain Bacteria; phylum Pseudomonadota; class Alphaproteobacteria; order Reyranellales; family Reyranellaceae; genus Reyranella. The sequence goes on from LSKJ01000010.1 coordinate 5,172, forward strand.
CGCTTGCACTCTGCCTTAGTGAGGGTCGCATCCGTCGCGACGAGGGCGATGGTGGTCGCCGTCACCGGCAGCGGCTGGCCCTTGAAGCGCATCCTGAGCGCGTCTTCGGGCAACTTCGCCGGCCAGCCGAGGCCACCGAACTCGTCACCCTGCTCGTAGGCGCCGGCCCAGAAATGCGGGCCGCTGCCGATCGTCGCCGCGCCCACCGCATTCACCGCAACGAGCGCGCCGACGGTGAAGCCCTGGCTCGTCTTCGCGCTGGTCGAACCCAGCCCGCCCTTCAGGCCGGCCGTCGTCGCGCCGACGCCCGCGCCTGCGGTGCCCAGCGCGAATTCGTGCGATGCCACCAGAGCGGCGTCGCGGCCGAGATCCCAATAAGGCGGCTTGTGCTTCACCGGCTCGCGCATCCAGTCCTTTTCGCCGCCGTTGATCAGGTCGAACAGGATCGCCTGCACCGCGACCGGAATGGCGAGACCGCCGAACGTCCGCCCCTGTCCACGCTGGCAGAGCACCGCCGAGGCGCCGCCCGCCGCGTCGAGCCCATAGACCGAGCCGCCCGACAGGACGACCGCATCGATCGCCTGGCCCACCGCCTCGGGTTCGAGCGAAGTGGCCATGCGGTCGCCCGGCGCCCCGCCCAGGGTCGAGATGCTGGCGATTGCGCCCTCCTCGAAGATCGCGACGGTGGCACCCGTGGCCGCGCGCATGTCCTGGGCGTTGCCGACCAGCACGCCCGGCACATCGGTGATCAGGTTCCTCACGTCAGGAACTCGCCGCCGTTCACATGGATGGTCTGGCCGGTGATGAAGGTGCCGTCCGGTCCGACCAGCAGCCGCACCATGGCGGCGATCTCCTCGACCGTGCCGAAGCGCTTGAGCGGGATGGGGCGGTTCACGCGGTTAGGCGGTGCGGCGCCCGCCGACGCGCCGCGCGTGGTGTCGATGGCGCCCGGCGCCAGCGCGTTGCAGGTGATCCCGTGCGGCGCCAGCTCGACCGCCAGCGCCCGCATCAGCCCTTCGAGTCCCGACTTCGAGGCCGAGACGTGACAGCGGTTGGGCGTGCCGACATGTGTGGAGATACCCGACAGGGCCACGAAGGCGCCGCCGCCGCGCGCCACCATCTGCGGCACGATCGCCTTGCCCAGCAGGAAGGCGCCATCGAGCGCGACCGACATGATCTCGCGCCATTCGTCGAACGACATGTCGAGGAAGGAGGTCTGGCGGCGCAGGCCGGCATTGCTGACGAGGATGTCGACGCCACCGAATTTCGCGGCGGCCTCCGCGGCGAGACGCGGCGGCACGGCGGGATCGGAGACATCGCCCATCGCCGCCATCGCCTTCCCGCCAGCCGCCTCGATCTCGGCGACCACGGCATCGACCGCCGCCTTGTCGGACCGGCCGTTGACCACGATCGCCGCACCGTCGCGCGCCAGGGTCAGCGCGATCGTGCGGCCGATATTCTTGCCCGCGCCCGTCACCAGCGCGACTTTGCCTTGCAGGGGTAATGACATGCGATCTCCGCCCAGGGTCCGGCGGGGACCCTAGCGGAGATCGTCCACGAACTTAAGCGCGGCGCTAGCCGGCGACGATGTAGGCGCGCAGCGCTTCGGTTTCATGGCGCGCTTCCTCGAGCCGAGCCTTCACCACGTCGCCGATCGAGATCAGCCCGAGCAATTCGCCGTGCCGCACCACCGGAAGGTGGCGGAAGCGGCCACGGGTCATGATCTCCATGATCTCGTCGATCGAAGCGTCGGGATCGCATGTCACGACCTCGCGCGTCATGACGGCCCGTGCCTCGAACTCCAGGGCCGCCGCGCCATGGCCGGCGAAGGACTGGACGAGATCGCGCTCCGACACGATGCCCGCGACGGCGCCCTCGTCGTCGAGGACCAGCACCGAACCTATGCGACGCGTGCTCAATTGCTGGGCGATCTGGCCCACCGTGGTGCCCGGTGTGACCGTGAAAACGAGACCGCCCTTACGCGACAGGATATCGGAGACGAACATGGGTTCCCCCCTCGCTGTGGTGATAGGTCTGGTAAACGCCAACGCTGTAGCGCGGAGCGAGGTTGCGGGCGATAAAGCCCCTCATGAACGATGCTCGATCGGCCCTCGTCCTCTTCTCCGGTGGTCAGGATTCCACCACGTGTCTGGCCTGGGCGCTAGAGCGATTTGCGCATGTCGAGACGGTCGCTTTCGATTACCGCCAGCGGCACCGGATCGAACTCGATCAACGGCTTGTGGTCCTGGACGAGGTCAGGCGCAAGTTTCCGCAATGGGCGGACCGGCTGGGCGAAGACCATTTCATCGACATGGGCGTGCTGGGACAAATCAGTGACACGTCCCTGACGCGCGACGTGGCCTTTGCCATGGAGAAAGACGGCCTGCCCAACAGCTTCGTGCCCGGGCGCAACCTGCTGTTTTTCACCTTCGCCGCGGCCGTCGCCTGGCGGCGCAACATCCGCAACCTGGTGGGCGGCATGTGCGAGACGGATTTCTCGGGCTATCCGGATTGCCGCGACAACACGATCAAGGCGCTGCAGGTCACACTCAACCTCGGCATGGATCGCGCCTTCGTGCTGCACACGCCGTTGATGTGGCTGGACAAGGCCGAGACCTGGGGACTGGCGAACGAACTGGGAAGCGCGCCGCTGGTCGACCTGATCCTGGAACACACCCACACCTGCTACGACAGCGTGCGCGGTCCGCGGAACGACTGGGGGTACGGATGCGGCGAGTGCCCCGCCTGCGCCTTGCGCAAGCGGGGCTTCCTGGCCTGGCGCGAGGGCAGGTCCTCGCTTTAGAGAGAGCTAACGGCCGCCCGCGAGCTGACGGGCGCCGGTCAGGTTCTGCTGGATCTTCGGAAGCTGGCCCTGGGCATAGCGGCGCAGCGCACCGTTGCCGCCGTCCTGCGAGTAGGCGCCATACTGGGCGTTGGCGTCGATGTGCGCGGCGAGCTGGGCATTGGCGTAGGCGGTGTCGAATTCGACGCCTTGCAGCACGTTCAGCCGCTGCAGCGTCGCGGTCCAGCCCGGCGCGTTGCTCGGATCGGGCGCGTACGAGACGCCGGCTTCCTGGCGCGACTTGCTGAGGTACTGCGCGGCCTCGGTCTGGTCGGCGACCATGCGGGCCGCGAAGCCGCGGACGTTCTCGTTCGTCGACCTGGCGAGCGCGAGGCGACCCGAGGCGATCTCGAAGTCGTTGAACTCCTGGGCGAAGCCCACGAAGCGGGCGTCCGGCAGGGCGTTGACGGCGAATGCGGCGGTGGCGGGAAGAACCGACAGGGCGGCAACGCCGAACAGGACGGAGCGACGGGCGATGGGCTGCATGAAATACTCCTGGATTGTGTGCGCTTGAACGCAACCATCGCGGGCGGGTTCCCCCGGGTTCCAGTGGCCCGACAGACCTGCTAGGAGCGCGGGCATGATTTCGTCCAAGCGGGCCAAGCTCGAAGGCCTCGCCTACTTCCTGGCGTTCGTCGCCTGCATCCCGCTCGCCAACTGGATGATCGGGCATGTCGGCACCGTCTGCGTGCCGCAGGGTCCCTGCCTGGTGCCGGTCTGGCCGTGGGGCCCGGGGGCCAAGCCGCTGATGGCGCCGTCGGGCGTGCTGATGATCGGGCTGGCGCTGGTCCTTCGCGATCTCGTGCAGCGGCGCCTGGGGCGCGGCGTCACCCTGGGCGCCATCGTGGCCGGTGCGGCGCTGTCGGGCGCCGTGGCGCCGCCCCAGCTTCTCGTCGCCTCGGCCGTCGCCTTTCTGCTCTCCGAACTCGCCGACTTCGCCGTCTACACGCCGCTGCAGTCGCGCGGGCTGGTGCTCGCCGTGCTGGCCAGCAGCGTCGTCGGCCTCGTGGCCGACAGCGTCCTGTTCCTGTGGCTGGCCTTCGGCAGCCTCGACTATGTGGCCGGCCAGATCATGGGCAAGCTCTGGATGGTGCTGCTGGCCCTGCCCTTCATTCACTGGATCCGCAAACGCGAGTTGTCGACATGAGCCTCTCCCTTCTCCCCGTGGACGACCACGTGTCCGTGTCGGGCCAGCTCACGCCGGCCGACATGAAGGAGATCGCCGGCGCCGGCTTCACCGCCGTGGTGAACAACCGGCCCGACGGCGAGGCCTTCTTCGGCCAGCCCAGGACCGCCGAGCTGCGCGCCGCTGCCGAGGCAGCCGGACTGCAATTCCTCGACCTGCCCTTCTCCGGCCCGCGCGCGACGCCCGACCAGGTGCGCGCCTTCGCCGACCTGCTGGCACCCGGCGACGGCCGGGTCGTCGCCTTCTGCAAGAGCGGCATGCGCTCGGCGCTTCTCTGGGGCGCCGCGTCGCTGGCCAATGGCCGCTCCCTCGAAGAGGTGCTCCAGGGCGCCCGCAAGGCCGGGCAGGAGTTGAGTGGCGCGGCCGACCTGATGACCGGTCTCGCGCAGGCGGCGCGAAGCTGACATGCGCCGTTGAGATTTGGCGGCGGATAGAGCCGCCGGCCGAAAGACTTGGCTTGCACCGGACGCGCTGCCGCTTCTTAATCGCGCGTCCTGAAGAGATCCGTTGGGGGAATGTTCACATGATGAAGTCGATTCTGGCCGTGTCCGAGGGCGGTCCCGATGCCGCGATGTCGTTCCGGCTGGCCGCCCGGGTCGCCTCGATCTTCGACGCCAGCGTGGACGCACTGCACCTCCCGGTCGGTCCGGCCGGCGGCGCCGTCGGCGGTCTCGCCATGAGCGGCGAGGCAATGCCGCTCATCATGAACCTCGACGACGACCGGCTCGAGGAGCGCAGCAAGGCATCCGAGAGCGCCTACAAGGAAGTGCTCGGAAGCGTGACGGGCTCGACCTACACCGCCGCCGAGACCGCCACGCTCGACACGCTGGTCGCGATGGGCCGCTGTTCGGACCTGCTGGTGCTGGGCCGTCCGGGCTCCGATCCCGAGAACGTCGCGCCCGCCACCGTCGAGGCCGCCATCCACGAATGTGCCCGCGCCGTCATGATCGCGCCGCCGAACGCCGGCAGCGGCGGCTTCGGCTCGATCGTCGTGGCATGGAACGGCAGCTTCCAGGCCGCTCGCGCGGTCGAATACTCCCTTCCGTTCCTCGCGAAGGCCAACAGCGTGACGCTGCTGGTCGTCGGCTCGAAGGCCGACGATGTCGGCGCCTCGTACCTCGCGCGCAATCTCGGCCGCCACGGCATCAAGACCGTCATCGACGCTATCGATCCCGGCGCGGTGTCGGGCCGTGCGCGCGGTCGCGCTCTGCTCGACTATACGCACGGCAAGGGCGCCGACCTGCTGGTGATGGGCGCCTACGGCCGCGGCCAGGTGATGAGCTTCCTCGGCCTGGGCGGCGCGACCGGCAAGGTCATCTCGTCCTGCCGCGTGCCGCTGTTGATGGCTCATTAGGCCGAAAACCGGCTTTGGATCATGGCACCTCCCCCGTGAGACGGGGGAGGTGAACGAAGAAGATCAGCACACGCGACGACTTCTCACCCGACTCACGGGCAGGCGCCGGCGCCCTGGGTCACCACCTGCGGGTCGGTGCACGCGGTGCAGGCGTTGCTGTAGGTCTTGCGTGAGCCGTCGCGCAACTGCCCGCAGGCGGGGCGATAATCCTTGGTGCACATCTGCGGCCGCGGATCGGCGCACTGTCCGCCGGCGACCGGCATCGATTCCGGCGCGAGTTCGGCGCGGACGAAGCGGAACATGAACGGCTGCGTGCGGTAGTCGCTCAGCGTGCCGAACATCGCGATCTTCGTGCCCACCGACGGCGGCGGGTTCAGCGGACGCGACGTCGTGACCTCGATGTCGACGAGGTTGCCGGCCTGCGCCTCGTCGGTGATCGCGCCCTCGATGCGCTCGGGCGTGACCGAGATCACCTTGAACATGAGCTTGAGCCGCGACGCGGCCTGCCTCTCGCCGATCGCCTTCCACACCGCCTCGGCCGCGCGCTTGTTGGCCGGGCTGACGTCGCGATGGCGCAGCACCAGCACCCATTGTGCCGGCGTGAGCTTGTTGACCTCGTTGTCTTCCAGCACCTGCAACGCCTGCTCCGGCGGCGTCATGGCGCGCGGGATCGATCGCTTGAAGTTGGCCGGCGGCGCGGTCTCGCTGGCAACCCGCGTCACGATCGCGTCCCATCCCTCCTCGCTGCCGCGATAGACGCGATAGCGCGAGCGGACATAGCGGTCGATATCCTGCGCGGCCGAATCGTTCTTCGCCGCCTTGGCGATGGCGATCGCTCGGGCGCCGTACCAGAAGCCCAGCGCATCGACCGGCGAGCCTTCGAGCTGCACGACGGCGTACTGATAGACGTCCTGGAGATTGGTGGGATCGGCCGCGACCGCCTCGCGATAGAACACGCGCGCCTTGTCGTAATCCTTCTCCTGCAGCGCCGCGAAGCCCAGCACGCCGTTGAAGATGCCGGCGAGCTGCTCCTTCACCTTCGCGAAGCCCTCGTCGTCGAGCAGCGCCGGCTTCTGCCACTTGGGCATCACCGCGAGCCCGCGCTGCGAGGCCGTCACCGCGCCGGCAAGCGCCGCGACCTCGCCGCCGGAGGCCTTGAGGCGTCCCACATAGGCCCGGTTGGCGAGCGCGCGGACATTGTCGGGATCGACCTGCAGCAGGCGGGCGACCAGCACGTCGGCCTTGGCCGGCTGGTTGGCGGCCTGCCAGGCGGAGATCGCCTGCTCGTGCGCCTCGAGACGCAGGATGCTGCCGGGATACCAGGCGATGAACACCTCCATCGCCTGCGCCTTGCGTGCGGGATCCTTGGTGTTCAGTGCCGCCATGTAGTTGTCGTACTCGGCGGGATTGGTGAAGCTGCTGCGCTGCGCCGAGCCCGGCGTCTGCGCCGGTGCGGGAGTCTGGGCCGGAGTCGGGGCCGGAGGCTGCGTCTGGGCAGAGACGTGCAATGGCGCGACGGCGCACGCCGCCGCGAAAACGATAGCCAACCATCGCAACGCCTGCATCCCCGACTCCTCTCCGATCACACGCTGTCTTGCAAGGCCCAATCGGCCTGAATTGCCGTGACCATCCGGGGGAATTGAGGCACTCTTCCGGCGCTAGATTTGAGTGGGGAATTGACGATGAAGAACCGGCGTTCGACGGCATCCATGCTCGTCGCTGCGGCGCTTTTGGCTGCCTGCGGCATGACACCGGCTCTCGCCCAGCAACAGGGCGGTCCGCCGCCGGCCGTGCTGGTCCAGCCCGCCGAGATGAAGCCGATCGCCGATCAGGCCGAGTTCATCGGCCGCGCCGCCGCCGTCGACAAGGTCGAGCTGCGCGCCCGGGTGAAAGGCTTCCTCGGCCCCCGCAAGTTCGCCGACGGCGACCAGGTGAAGAAGGACCAGGTCGTCTTCACCATCGAGCCCGAGACCTACCAGGCGGCGGTCGACCAGAAGAAGGCCCAGCGGGATGCCTCGCTGGCGGCGCTGGCAAACGCCGAAATGCAGCTGAAGCGCGCCGCAGAGCTGCTGCGCACCAACACCGGCACCCAGGTCACCTACGACCAGCGCCTGTCCGAGCAGCTCCAGGCCAAGGCGCAGGTAGAGGACGCCAGCGCCCAGCTCCGCGATGCCGAGCTGCAGCTCTCCTACACCGAGATCAAGTCGCCGATCGACGGCCGCATCGGCCGCGCCGCCTTCTCGCCGGGCAACCTCGTCAGTCCCGATTCGGGCGTGCTGGCGACGGTCGTCAGCGAGCATCCGATCCGCGTGCTCTTCCCCGTGACGCAACGCGAACTGCTCGACGCGCGGCGCGAGCAGGCCGCCGATCCGAACGGCATCGTCGTGCGCATCCGGCTGGCCGACGGCTCGATCTACAAGGAAAAGGGCAAGATCGACTTCATCGACAACACGGTCGACGCCAAGACCGACGGCCAGATCGTGCGCGCCACCTTCCCCAACACCGACGGCGTGCTGACCGACGGCCAGACCCTGCGCGTCATCATTGAGGGCGAGCAGGTGCCGACGTCGGTGGCGGTGCCGCAGGCGGCGATCGCCCAGGACCAGACTGGCGCCTACCTCTTTGTCGTCAACGACAAGAACGTGGTCGAGCAGAAGCGCGTCAAGACCGGTGTGTCGCGAGACGGCATGGTCGCCATCACGTCGGGCCTCCAGGCCGGCGAACGGGTCATCGTCCAGGGACAGCAGCGCGTGCGGCCGGGCATGACGGTCAATCCCACCGTGGCGCCGCCCGCAGCCTCGACGCAGAAGCAGTAAGTCATGACGATCTCGTCGCTGTTCATTCGCCGGCCGCGGCTGGCGTTCGTCATCTCCACCGTCATCACCATCGCCGGCATCATCGCCATGACGGCGCTGCCGGTGGCCCAGTTCCCCGACATCGTGCCGCCGCAGGTCCGCGTCACCGCGACCTATCCCGGCGCATCGGCCCAGGCGGTCGAGGAAAGCGTGGCGCAGGTCATCGAGGCGCAGGTCAACGGCGTCGAGCGCATGATCTACATGAAGTCGACGTCGGGCGGCGACGGCAGCTACGCGCTCAGCGTCAGCTTCGAGGTCGGCTCCGACCCCGACCTCAACACCGTCAACGTCACCAACCGCGTCAATCAGGCGATGGCCCTGCTGCCACCCGAAGTGCAGCGGCTGGGTGTCACCACCAAGAAACAATCCTCGGCGCTGCTGCAGGTCGTAGCCGTCTATTCGCCCAATGGCACGCGCGACGCGCTGTTCCTGTCGAACTTCACGACCATCACGCTGCTCGACACGCTGCGGCGCGTGCCGGGCGTCGGTGACGCGACGCTGTTCGGCGCGCTCGACTACTCGATGCGCATCTGGCTGAACCTCGAGCGCATGGCGAGCCTCGACATCACCCCCAACGAGGTGGTGCAGGCGGTGCAAAGCCAGAACGTCCAGGCTGCCGTCGGCCTGGTGGGTGCGGCGCCGCTGCTGGACGATGTCAGCTTCCAGCTCAACATCACCACCCAGGGCCGCCTCGTCACGGTCGAGGAATTCGAGAACATCGTGGTGCGCGCCAAGTCCGACGGCGCGCTGGTCCGGGTCAAGGACATCGCCCGGGTCGAGCTCGGCGCCAAGACCAGCGACCAGCTCGGCCGCTACAACGGCCAGGCCGCGGCGGGCATCCAGATCTACCAGCTCCCCGGCGCCAATGCCCTGGCCACCGCCCAGGGCGTGCGCGAGGCGATCAAGGCGCTGGAGCCGCGCTTCCCCGAGGACGTCGCCTACAACGTCATGTACGACACGACCGTGTTCGTGCAGGCCACGATCAAGAGCGTGATCACCACGCTGATCGAGGCCTTCGTCCTCGTGGCGATCGTCGTCTTCATCTTCCTCGGCAACCTGCGCGCCACGCTGATTCCCATCATCGCGGTGCCGGTGGCGCTGATCGGCACCTTCGCGGTCATGCTGGCGCTGGGCTACTCGGCGAACACGATCTCGCTGCTGGCGCTGGTGCTGGCGATCGGCATCGTGGTCGACGACGCGATCGTGGTCGTCGAGGCGGTCGAGCACATCCTGGAGCACGAGCCCGAGCTCACGGTCGCCCAGGCGACCGAGAAGGCCATGGGACAGGTGACCGGGCCGATCATCGCCATCACCCTGGTGCTGCTCTCGGTGTTCATCCCGACCGCCTTCATCCCGGGCATCTCCGGCCAGCTCTACGCGCAGTTCGCCGTGGCCGTGTCGGTGTCGATGATCATCTCGGCGATCAACGCGCTGACGCTGTCGCCGGCGCTCTGCTCGCTGATCCTGAAGCATCGCAAGAAGCCGACCGGCATCATGGGCTGGATGCAAAGCCGCATCGACAAGACACGCGACGGCTACACCAGGATCGTGACGCCAATGGCGCGTCGCGGGATCGTGGCGCTCCTGCTGGTCGTGGGCTTCGCCGCCGCGACCGGCGGCATCGGCTCGATGGTTCCCTCGGGCTTCCTGCCCGATGAGGACCAGGGCGCCTTCATGGCCGAGGTGCAGCTCCCCGACGCCGCCTCGACCAACCGCACGCTGGCGGCCGTCGCGGAGGTCGAGAAGACGATCGCGGACAAGCCCTGGAAGCAGAGCGTCTTCACCGTCTCGGGCTACAGCCTGATCGACGGCCTGGCGCTGCCCAACCGCGCGCTGGTCGTGGTCGAGCTGAAGCCGTTCGACCAGAGGAAGGACCCCTCGCTCTCGGTGTTCAGTGCTCTGAAGGAGCTGAACATCGCGTTCAGCCAGATCGCGTCCGCCAACGTCTTTGCCTTCAACCTGCCGCCGATCATGGGGTTGGGCAATTCGTCGGGCTTCGAGTTCGTGGTGCAGTCGCTGGCCGGCGCCTCGCCGACCGATCTCGCCGCCGTGGCGCGCGGCGTGATGATCTCGGCGCAGGAGGTGCCCGAGCTTGCCGGGGTCTACACCACCTACAGTGCCTCGACGCCGCAGATCAATCTCAAGCTCGACCGCGAGCGCGCCCAGGCGCTGGGCATCTCGATCTCCGACATCTTCTCCGCCATGCAGACCGCGCTTGGCGGCGCCTATACCAACGACTTCAACCTGTTCGGCCGGACCTGGCAGGTGAAGGTTCAGGCCGAGGCCGCCGACCGCAGCAAGGTGAACGACGTGTTCCGCATTCGCGTGCGTTCGGCGAGCGGCGAGCTCGTGCCGCTGCAGGCGGTGGCGAACATCGAGATGGTCACCGCGCCCTCCTCGGTCGTCCGCTACAACAACCTGCGCTCGGTCGTGGTGAACGGGGCGCCCGCGCCGGGCTACTCTTCGGGCGACGCCATCGCCGCCATGGAAAAACTCGCGACCCGCACGCTACCCGCCGGCTATGGCTTCGAATGGACGGGCACGGCGCTGCAGGAAAAGGCCGCCAGCGGCCAGACCGGCTTCATCCTGGGCCTCGCCGTCGTCTTCGCCTACCTGTTCCTGGTCGGCCTCTACGAGAGCACGGCGATCCCGGTGGCGGCCCTGCTGTCGGTGATCGTCGGCCTGTTCGGCGCGGTGACGGCGCTGTTCGTCTCCGGCCTCGACAACAACATCTTCGCCCAGATCGGCATCGTGGTCCTCATCGCGCTCGCCGCCAAGAACGCCATCCTGATCATCGAGTTCGCGATGGCCGAACGCGAGAAGGGCGCCGACATCGTGACAGCGGCGACGACGGCCGCCAGTCTGCGCTTCCGCGCCGTCATGATGACGTCGTTCGCCTTCATCCTGGGCCTGGTGCCGCTGGTCATCTCCTCGGGCGCCGGCGCCGCGACGCAGCGCGCCGTCGGTACCGCGGTGTTCGGCGGCATGATCGCGGCGTCGTTCCTCGGCATCTTCGTGATCCCGGGCCTCTACGTGGCCTTCCAGCGCTTCCGCGAGACGGTGAAGGGCTGGATCGGCGGGAAGAAAGCCTGAGGAACAAGTCGCGTAACGGGAGGATCCGATGGACCTGCGCATCAAGGGCCGCAAGGCGATCGTCTGCGCCAGCAGCGACGGGCTGGGACGCGCCTGTGCCGAGTCGCTGGGCCGCGCCGGCTGCGAGCTGGTGATCAACGGACGGCGCCCCGACAAGCTCGAGGAAACCGCCGCCGCGCTGCGCAGCGCGACCGGCGCCAGGGTGACGGCGGTGGCGGCCGACGTCTCGACACCGGAGGGCCGCACCGCCCTCTTCGCGGCCTGTCCCGATCCCGACATCCTGGTGAACAACGCCGGCGGTCCGCCGAAGAAGGATTTCCGCGAGCTGACGCCGGAGGATTGGTCGCGCGCCATCGACGCGAACTTCCTGTCGGCCGTTCACACCATCACGCACTGCGTCGACGGCATGATGGCGCGCGGTTTCGGCCGCATCGTCAACATCACGTCGATGACCAGCGTGCGCCCCTACATCAACCTCGACCTGTCCAACGCCACGCGCCTCGGCCTCACCGGCTTCGTGGCCGGCGTGTCGCGCCAAGTCGCGGCGCGCGGCGTCACCATCAACAATCTCCTGCCGGGCGCCTTCGCGACCGAGCGCACAAACGCGCTGGGCAGCGACCGCGCCAAGGTCTCCGCCACCATCCCGGCCGGCCGGTTCGGCGACCCGTCGGAATTCGGCGACACCTGCGCCTTCCTGTGCGGCGTGTCGGCTGCCTACATCACCGGTCAGAACATCCTGATCGACGGCGGCTTCTGCATGAATACTTTGTGAGCGTCGCGTCTGAATAACCACCTCACCCTGAGGAGCGGTCCGCAGGACCGCGTCTCGAAGGGTGGGCACGCGCACCACGTCTGTTGCCCATCCTTCGAGACGGTCGCTTTCGCGACCTCCTCAGGATGAGGTTGGTGTGGGTGTGTATTAAGGCGGCCTGACTCTATTTCAACGACCGAACCATGGCGGGCTTGGTTCGATAGAAGAAGACTCCGCATGAGCAGCAAGCTCATCGGTCTCGGCACAGGCCGCCTCCGACAAGACATTATCCGCGGTCGCCTCCCGCCACGTATCCCACGCCGACGTCTCGCGGCCGTTCACCGAATGATGGTCGCGCATGACATTGACGCGCACGAACCACAGTCCAGCCGCCTGCTCGCCGTGACCGAAAGCCTGCGGATCGGCCTCGCCTGAACGGCAGCGCCGCCAGGCCTCGCCGGCGGTGATGAACCTGTCGTCCGGCAGGTCGGTGAGATCGAAGTCGATGCCGAGACGCGGCGCGATGATTCCATCGAGCTGGGCATCGGCGCGACACCACCGTCCGTCGCGCCAATACTCGCAGATCCAGTGGTCTTCCCACGCGCGGCGGAAATAGGTCGCGAAGCCGCAGCGCACGCGTGCCGGCACGCCCTGCTGACGAAGCATCCCGCAGAGCATCAACGCATAGTCGCGGCAGGTGCCGACAGCACGACGGTCGATGGCCCGCTCCGCGACGATTGGCGAGCCATCGAGATCGGCGATCTGCTTCAGCCGGCCGGCCAGGGGCAGCGTCTCGCGCGACACCGTCCGGGCCTGCGCTTCGTTGGCGCCATAGGCCGAGAGCCAGTCGGAATGGATGAGCACGCCCTGCACGACCCGGCAGAGCGAACCGACATCGACGGGCAGCCCGTCGAAGTTCAACGGTCCGATGCCGGGCGCCGACATCGGCCCGTGCGAGCGCCAGCGTTCAGGGCTTTCCATGGTCGTCATGCCGACCATGGTAGCAGGTTCGACCGGAAGCGGCGCTCAGGCGGCCGCCTTGACCAGCCGGTCGCTGCGGCACGTCATCAGCGGCTGGATGTGCTGGCCGAACTGATCCATGCCGACCAGGAAGTCGTCGAAGGTCAGCATGATGCCCTTGGTGCCGGGCACCGTGGCGCATTCGTCGAGCATCTTCGCGACGCTCGCATAGGAACCCACGAGGGTGCCCATGTTGAAGTTGATCGCGCCCTCGGGCGCGGAGATGCGCTTGGCCGTGCCGCCGGCATCGGCGTTGGGATCGGCGTCGGCCTGCCCCGACATCCAGGCGAGCGCGCCCATGTCGGCACCGTCATTGTAGAGCTTCCACTTGGCCATCGCCTTCTCGTCGGTCTCGTCGGCGATCACCATCATTAGCACATAGTTGCCGACGTCGCGGCCGGTCTTCGCCGCCGCCTCGACCATCATCTGGTTGGTCGGCGCGTGCGCGGTCGGCGTGTTCACGCCCTTGCCCAGGGTGAAGTTGTAGTTGCAGTAGGTCGCGCCGAACTCCATGCCGCGCGGGCTTTGGCCGGCGCTGACGATCTTGATCGGCGTCCCGGGGCGTGGGGAGAGCTTGCAGTCCGACATCTGGAAGTACTTGCCCTTGAAGTCGGACGTGCCGGTCTCCCACAGCTCCTTCATCACCGTCACGAACTCGGTCGAGTAGTCGTAGCGGTAGCCGAAGTATTTCTCGCCCGGCCACAGGCCCATCTGCTCGTACTCGTCCTTGGCCCAGCCCGACACGATGTTGACGCCGAAGCGGCCGTGCGAGATCGAATCGATGGTCGACGCCATGCGGGCGATGATGGCGGGCGGGATGGTGAGCACCGCCACCGAGGCGTAGAGCCGGATACGCTCCGTCACCGCGGCGAGGCCCGCCATCAGCGTGAAGGATTCGAGATTATGGTCCCAGAATTCGCTCTCGCCGCCGAAGCCGCGCAGCTTGATCATCGACAGGGCAAAATCGAGCCCGTAGCCCTCGGCCTTCTGCACGATCTGCCGGTTGAGATCGAAGCTCGGCATATACTGCGGCGACGTGGTGGAGATCAGCCAGCCATTGTTTCCGATCGGAATGAACACACCGATGTCCATGGAGCCCTCCTCGACTATGGGCTCCCGGCAGCAAGCGGCATGCCAGCCTAGGCGTCGTTCATGAGTCTCTTGAGGCCGGAATCGTGCAGGGTCGTGTCCTGGCCCGGCGGCGCAATCCGCACGGCATCCTCCAGGGTCATGGTCTGGCGCCATTCCTCGGCCGGCCGGGCGCGGTCGTCGGAGCCGATCTGGTCGACGCCCCAGTAGAGTTCGAGATGATGGCCGTCGGGATCGAGGAACTCGACCGAAACCTGGCAGCCGGCGCGACGGCGGCCCTGGTAGACGATCTCGACGCCGTGCGCCTTCAGGTGATCGCGGGCACGGAACACCTCGTCGAGCGTGGCCAGTTCGAAGGCGAGGTGATGCAGCGTGCGCGCGCTCGCCTGGGTGACCGGCGCGCCGCCGACCAGCGCCAGGCAATGATGGTCGCCGTTGGAGCGCAGGAACACCATGCCGCCGGGCATCATGGTGCCGGGATAGACGTCGGAGACCTTGAACCCCAGCACGTCGGTATAGAAGCGCCGCGACCGGTCGAGGTCGGTGACGTTCACCACCGCATGGCCGAGCTTCTGGACCTTGAACGGCAAACCCTGGGGCATGAACGGCTACCTTTCCGTGCGGGGCTCGGTCATCATGCGCCCAACGAATCGAAAGGGGAACGAGCGCATGGCGAAATCGCCCAACAAGCTGTCGGCGAGCGAAGCGATCCTGCGCATGTCGCAGAAGCGCCTGAAGGCGCGCGATCTCGTGGAAGCCTGCCTCGACCGGATCGATCTGCGCGAAGGGCAGGTCCATGCTTGGGAGGCGCTCGACGCCGATGGCGCCCGCAAGCGCGCCGACATGCTCGACAAGCGCGCCAAACCGGTGGGGCCGCTGCACGGCATCCCGCTCGCCGTGAAGGACATCATCTCGACGAAGATCCTGCCGACCACCTGCGGCTCCCCGATCTACCGCGACCATGTCGCGGGCCGTGACGCCGCCTGTGTGACGCAGCTCGTGAACGCCGGCGCCATCGTGCTGGGCAAGTCGGTGACGACGGAATTCGCCGGCGCCCATGCCGGCAAGACACACAACCCGCACAATCTGCGCCATACGCCGGCCGGCTCCTCCTCGGGCTCGGCGGCGGCGGTTGCCGATACGATGGTTCCGATCGGATACGGCACGCAGACCTCCGGCTCGGTGATCCGTCCCGGCGCCTTCAACGGGGTCGTCGCCTACAAGGGCACCTACGGCTGGGCCGACACGACGGGCATCAAGACCTATGCGAGGAGCCTCGACACGCTGGGCTTCTTCACGCGCACGGCCAACGACCTCGCGCTGATCCGCGCCGCCTACGGCCATGCCCCGGCCGATCCGCCGCTCCACGCGCCGCGAGTCGGCCTGTGCCGCACCCTGTGGTGGGACCAGGCCGAGCCCTACAACAGGAAGAACATCGAGCTCGCCGCCCGGACCTTGCGGGCCGGCGGCGCCAAGGTGCGCGACTGGGAAATGCCCGAGAGCTGGGGGCCGCTCATCACCGCGCACAACCGGGTCATGACCAGGGAAGCGACACATCACTACGGGCCGGAACGTGCCCGCTTCCCCCATCTCCTGTCGCCTAGCCTGGCAGCGAGCCTCGAGGTGGGCGACAGCGTCACCTCGGCCCAGCTCGCCGATGCAAAGAAGCGCAAGCGCCGGGCATTGGCCGATCTCACGCAGGTGTGGGAACGCTTCGACTTCCTGCTGGCCCCGGCCGCTCGTGGCGAGGCACCGGCAGGTCTCGGCTACACCGGCGATCCGATCTTCAACCGCTTCTGGACCCTTCTGGGCACGCCCTGCATCGCCCTGCCCTTCAATGCCGGGCCGTTCGGCCTGCCGCTGTCGGTGCAGTTGATCGCGCCGCTGCGCAGCGACGACCAGCTCATTGCCTGGGCGCGCTGGGTGGAGGCCCGCCTCTCGTGAAGTTGAAATCATGAAACTGGGCCTGATCGGCTACGGCGCCATCGGCAAGCATGTCGAAGCCGCCGGCCTCGAGAACATCGAACTGGTCTCCGTCCTGGTGCGCCGGCCGCGACAGGAAGGCGTGCTGACCCACGAGCCCGACCGGTTCTTCGCCCATCGCCTCGACGCGGTCGCCGAATGCGCCGGCCATGAAGCCGTCCGCGCCTACGGGCAGCGCGTGCTCGAGAGCGGCGCCGACTTCCTTGTGACCTCCGTCGGCGCTTTCACCGACACGGCGCTGTTCGACCGGCTGCTGGCCGCCGCCAAGTCGAGCGGCACGCGGCTGATCCTGCCGTCGGGCGGCATCGGTGCGCTCGATATCCTGAGCAGCGCCGCGGTGGGCGGGCTGGACAGCGTCACCGTCACGGTGCGCAAGGATCCCTCGGCCTGGAAAGGCACGATCGCGGAGACCCTGGTCGATCTCGACGCGCTGACGGCGCCGCACACCGTGTTCGACGGCCCGGTGCGCGAGGGCGCACGGCTCTATCCGCAGAACGTCAACATCTCCGCCGCCGCCGCGATCGCCGGCATCGGCCTGGACAAGACCCGCGTCGTCATCGTGGCCGATCCCACCATCACCGCGCACATCGTCGAGCTGGAAGCCAAGGGCGCATTCGGCCGCTTCACTTTCATGGAGGACGTGACCGTCAGCGAGGAGAACCGCAAGACCGGCAAGCTGGTCGCCATGGCGATGGTGAAGTCGGTCCGCCAACTGGCCTCGACGTTAGTGGTTGCCGCGTAACGAGAAGCCACCTTCACAAGAGGGGAGGAAACAAATGGAAGAGTTCGACTACGTCATCGTGGGTGCCGGCGCGGCGGGATGCGTGCTCGCCAATCGCCTGTCGGCTTCGGGCAAGAACACGGTCGCGGTGATCGAGGCCGGCGGCAAGGACAACCATATCTGGATCAAGGTCCCGGCCGGCTTCAACAAGACCGTCTACAACGAGAACCTCAACTGGGGCTACGAGACCGCGCCCGGCCCGCACATCGACGGCCGCAGGATAAGATTCCCGCGTGGAAAGGTGCTGGGCGGATCGGGCTCGATCAACGGCCATCTCTACGTGCGTGGCCAGTCGGCGGACTACGACACCTGGGCGCAGCTGGGCTGCCGCGGCTGGTCGTGGGACGACCTGCTGCCCTACTTCAAGCGCGCCGAGAGCAGGGTCGGCGGCAGCGACGAGACGCGCGGCCGCTCGGGTCCGCTGTTCATCGAGGACCAGCGCGACCCGCACGTGCTGAGCGACGCCTTCATGGATGCCAACGAGGCGCTCGGGCTGAAGCGCTCGCCCGATTACAACAGCGGCGACCAGGAAGGCACGCTGCTCTACCAGAACATGATGAAGGGCGGCCGGCGCTGGAGCCCGGTAGACGCCTATCTGAAGCCCGCGATGGGCCGGGCCAACCTCAAGGTGGTCACCCATGCGCTGGTCGAGCGCATCGACCTCGAAGGCAAGAAGGCGGTCGGCATCACCTATCGCCAGGGTGGCCAGACCAGGCAGATCCGTGCCCGCCGCGACGTGATCCTGAGCGGCGGCGCCATCAACACGCCGCAGCTCCTGCAGATCTCGGGAATCGGCAATGCCGACGATCTCCGCGAGATCGGCGTGGCCGCGAAGCATGTCCTGCCGGGCGTCGGCCGCAACTTCCGCGACCATTACGCCGTGCGTGTGTCGGCGCTGGTGAAGGGTGCGGGTTCGCTGAACGAGAAGAGCCGCGGCCTGCCGCTGGTGGGCGAAGTGCTGCGCTATGCCTTCACGCGCAAGGGCCTGCTGACGGCGGCACCGAGTCACGCCGGCGGCTACTTCAAGACGCGGCCGGGCCTCGCCACGCCCGACATGCAGCTCTACTTCGCGCCGGCGAGCTACATGCCCGGCCGCTACGGCACCTCGGAACTCGATCGCGTGCCCGGCATGACCTTGGGCGTCTCGCAGCTCCGGCCCGAGAGCACGGGCCACGTCAAGGCCACCAGCGCCGATCCCACGGCCAAGCCCGAGATTCAGCCCAACTATCTCGCCGTCCAGCACGACCGCGACGCGCTGCTGGCGGCGATGAAGTACCTGCGCAAGCTGCTCGCCACGCCCCCTCTCAGCGGCTTCGTGATCGAGGAGAACCTGCCCGGCCCGGCGGTCCAGACCGACGAGCAGTGGATGGCGCATGCCCGCGCCACCGGCTCGACGACCTATCACCCGGTCGGCACGGCCAAGCTCGGCACCGACCCGATGGCCGTGGTCGATCCGCAAAGCATGCGTGTCATCGGCCTGGAGGCCCTGAGGATCGCCGACGCGTCGTGCATGCCGACGATGGTGTCGGGCAACACCTACGCCGCGACGAATGCCATCGCGGAGAGGGCGTCGGATTTGATCCCAGTAACGTAACCTATCGATGGAGCGCGCCACTCCAGTGGCGCAATCATGATCATGAGCGCCACTGGAGTGGCG
>LSKJ01000099.1 GCA_001557035.1 Rhodospirillaceae bacterium CCH5-H10
TCGAACCTGTGGCCACTGCCATGTCAAGACAGTGCTCTACCGCTGAGCTACGCGCCCATCACCTGCTGCTGCCGGGGGTCGAAACCATCCGGTAGCGCGGAAGCCCGGTCGTCTACATCGCGGGAAACGGATTGGCAAGAGCGCGAAGCGTGACGTGCCCGGTTCCAGCGGCTATGACCGTTGAATGGATTTTCTGCCGGTCCTGCCCGACCACGAAGCCTTGGATTGCCGGCTGCCCGCGCACCAGACGGTTCCCGTGGTCGTCGCCTCGCCACACAGCGGTTCGATCTATCCGGCGGACTTCCTCGAACAGGCGGCTGTTCCGCTCTCTGCCCTCCGCCGCGCCGAAGACGCCTTCGTCGACGAGCTTTTCGCCGCCGCCCCGTCGCTCGGCATGCCGCTCCTCGCGGCGCGTTTTCCGCGCTCCTATGTCGATGCCAACCGTGAGCCCTACGAACTCGATCCCGGCATGTTCCAGGGGCCGCTGCCTCGCCCCCTGAACCACCGCACCACGCGCGTGGCGGCCGGCCTCGGCATGATCCCCCGCGTCGCAGCCAGCGGCGAGGCGATCTATCGCGGCCGCGTGCCGGCGGAAACGATCGAGCATCGCCTGGAAACCTGCTGGCGTCCCTACCACCAGACCCTCTCCCTGCTGGTCGAGAACACCTACAGCTCGTTCGGCGGCGCCCTGCTGATCGACGCCCATTCGATGCCCTCTTCGGTTTCCAGCCTCGGCTCGCGCGACCGGGACAACCGGGTCGACATCGTTCTCGGAGACAATCACGGCGAGGCTTGCTCTCCCGAACTCGTGGCCGCGGCCGAACGCTGGTTTCGCGCACGGGGGCTGCGCGTGCTGCGCAACCAGCCCTATGCCGGGGGTTTCACGACGCAACGCTACGGCCGGCCGGCTCTCGCGCGCCACACGCTCCAGATTGAGATCAACCGGGCGCTCTACATGGATGAGGGACGGCACGAGAGGCTGCCGGTCGCCGGCGTCTTCGCCCGGCTGATCACCGGCTTTCTGGAAGAGATGGGCCAGCAGGCCCGGGAAACGCTGCAGCCGCGGCCCCTCGCGGCCGAATAAGACGCCGCCGCCGACAATCAGCCGCGCGGGCAGGCGTTCGGGCAAAAAAAGGGGCCGTGACAAGCACGGCCCGAGTTTAGGGAGGAAACGCCCAAGACGGGCATACAGCAAACAAAGAGGCTACCGAGGTAGCGTTTGCTGCCCGCTAAGAATGGTGCACCTGCGAAGAGAATGCAAGAGCGAAAAAGAGCCCTGAATTCACATATTTAGCGTTCGTTGATGTCTGGGAGTGGGTGTGTTGTTTTTGCAACGCACAAGAATAGTGCGATGCAGCCCTGCATCAATTGCATTGCTTCAGCAAACGCGCGAGGTGAGTGATTTCTGTAGGGTGTTCAAAGACTTAAGTCCTGGATGGAGGGGTTGTTGGCCAAGAAGTTCGTAGTCGCGATGATGATGCACGAGACCAATACGTTCTCGCCGCTGCCCACGCCGATCGAGTCCTTCGCCCGTGGCGGCGGCATTGGCGCCCTGAGCGGGCCCGACGCCATCAAGGAAGCCGAAGGTACCAACACCTCCTTGGGGGGCTTCATCGAGGTGGCCCGCAAGGCCGGCGTCGAGTTCACCGTCCCGATGGCCGCCTCTGCCCATCCGTCGGGCCTGGTTACCAAAGCGGCATACGAGCAGATGACGACCGCCATCGTCGATGAGGTGAAGAAGGGCTGCGACGCCGTCCTCCTCGCCCTGCACGGCGCCATGGTCGCCGAGCACTATGACGACGGCGAAGGTGAGTTGCTGAACCGCATCCGCAAGATCGCCCCCGACGTGCCGATCGCCGTGGCGCTCGATTTCCATACCCAGATGACCGACGCCATGGTGAACGGCGCCACGATCATGACGGGCTACCGGACCTATCCCCATATCGACATGGCCGACACGGCCCGCCGCGCCGGCCGCACCCTGATCCGGACCTTGGCTGGCGAGGTCGACCCGAAGATGGTCTGGGGCAACCGCCCGATCATGAGCAGCTCGCTGGTCCACACGCCCTCGCGCGAGCCGATGAAGACGCTGATGGGCATGGCCAACCAGGCCGAGGACACCGGCGAGGTGCTGAACGCCTCGGTGTTCGGCGGCTTCCCGCAGGCCGACATCCCCCACCTCGCCCTCTCCTCGGTCATCGTCTGCGACAAGCGCACGGCCGAGGGAGAGATCCTGCTCAACAAGATCCTCGATACGGCCTGGGAGAAGCGCGAGGGCTTCCTTTTCCATCCCGAGCCGCTGTCGGTGCAGGTCGGCCGCGCCAAGGGCTACACCGACTATCCGGTCGTCATGGCCGACCACGGCGACAACACCGCGTCGGGCGGCACACAGGACGTGATGAGCGTCATCGAGGAAGCCATGAAGCAGGAGCTCGAGGATGCCTGCGCCGGCCCGATCTGCGACCCGGCCTGCGTCGAGCAGATGATCAAGGCCGGCGTCGGCGCCGAAGTGACGCTCGAACTCGGCGGCAAGATCGACATGCCGGCCATGGGCCTGAAGGGCAAGCCGCTCAAGGTGACGGGCAAGGTGAAGGCGATCACCGACGGCCAGTTCGTCGTGACCGGCCCGATGGCGACCGGCACCACGGTCCGCATGGGCCGCACCGCGGTGCTCGACACCGGCAAGATGCAGATCGTCGTGTCGGAGAAGCGCGCCGAACCCTACGACCTCGGCGTCTTCACCCATTGCGGCATCGATCCGCGCCGCAAGAAGTACGTGCTGATCAAGTCGCGCCAGCATTTCCGCGCGGGCTTCGAGCCCATCGCCAAGCACATCGTGATGTGCGACGGCGACGGCTGCACCGCCTCGGACCTCAAGCTCTTCAAGTACGAGCGCGTGAAGCGTCCGCTCTACCCGTTCGACCTCGACATGCGGCTGGGCCGCAACGAAGCCTAGAATTCAGACTTCCTCCCCCGTCATACGGGGGAGGTGGCCCGAAGGGTCGGAGGGGGAAAGCCGCAGGTCTGACCTCTCTTCGACTAACAATCATCGCTTGCTCTCCCCCTCCCGGCCTCCCCCGTCAGATGGGGGAGGTGAAAAGAGTTTCTCCAGGAGTCATTCAGATGCCCAACTACGACATCGTCATCCGCAACGGCCAGGTCGCCGACGGCACGGGCAGGAAGCTGTTCGCCGCCGACGTCGCCCTTAAAGGCGATCGCATCGCGGCGGTCGAGGCGCCGGGCACCTTGAAGGGCGACAACGAAATCGATGCCGCGGGCAAGGTCGTGGCGCCGGGCTTCATCGACGTGCACACGCACGACGACACGGCGCTGATCGACAACCCGGGCATGGCCATGAAGGCCAGCCAGGGCGTCACCACGGTGGTCTGCGGCAACTGCGGCGTCTCGGCAGCACCCTATGTCCGGTCCGACGTCGGCCACTGGATGTCGCTGATCATCAAGAAGAAGGAGAACCTCTCCTCCAGCTTCGCCGAGTTCGCTGACAAGGTCGACGCGGCCAAGCCCGCCATCAACGGGGCCTTCCTGATCGGCCACGGCACGCTGCGCATCAACTCGATGGGCGACGACCTCAACCGCGTCGCCACCGGCGCCGAGATCAAGCAGATGCGCGAGCTGCTCGACCAGAGCCTCGAACAGGGCGCCATCGGCATGTCGAGCGGCCTGTTCTATGCCGTGTCGAGCCACGCCTCGACCGACGAGGTGGTGGAAGTCGCCACGCCGCTCGGCAAGTGGGGCGGCGTTTACACCGCCCACATGCGCGACGAGGGCGATCACATCCTGAAGGCGATGGACGAGACCTTCGAGATCGGCCGCCGCGTCGGCGCCGAGATCATCGTCTCGCACCACAAGTGCTCGGGCCGTTCCAACTTCGGCCGCATGAAGGAGACGCTGCCGCACTTCAACGAGGCGATGAAGAAGCAGCAGATCGCCTTCGACGTCTATCCCTACGTCGCCGGCTCGACGATCCTGCGCTCCGACATGCTGGAGCGCGCGGACAAGGTGCTCATCACCTGGTCCGACAAGGTGCCGGGTCTCAGCGGCCGCGACCTCAAGGAGATCGCCGACGAGATGGGCTGCTCGATGAAGGAAGCCGCCGACCGCATCCAGCCGGCCGGCGCCATCTACTTCATGATGGACGAGAAGGACGTGCAGGCGGCGATGGCCCATCCCGGCGCGATGATCGGCTCGGACGGCATCCCGTTCGACGCCCATCCGCATCCGCGCCTGTGGGGCACCTTCCCGCGCGTGCTCGGCCACTACTCGCGCGACCTCAAGCTGTTCCCGCTCGAGGACGCGGTGCGTCGCATGACCTCCTACTCGGCGCAGCGTTTCCATCTCGCCAAGCGTGGCGAGGTGAAGCCCGGCTTCTACGCCGACATCTGCATCTTCGATCCGGCGACCGTGATCGACACGGCGACGTTCGAGAAGCCGATCTCGCCGGCAAAGGGCATCGACACGGTGCTGTGCAACGGCGCCATCGTCTGGCGTGACGGCAAGCAGGGTGACGGCAAGGCCGGTCGCGCGCTCAAGCGCCAGGAGATGCAGACCGAAGCCAGGGCCTGATCGGGGCCAGGCAGACGCCCAAAAGAAAAGGCCCGCTCGATGCGGGCCTTTTTATTTTGCTCAGTCGGCGCCTTCGTCGCGGCGGGTCCGCTCCATGCGCTCGTGGCGCTCTTGTGCCTCGACCGAGAGGGTCGCGATCGGCCGCGCCTCGAGACGCTTCAGCGAGATCGGCTCGCCGGTCTCCTCGCAATAGCCGTAGGTGCCTTCCTCGATCGACTTCATCGCCTGGTCGATCTTGGAGATCAGCTTGCGGAAGCGATCCCGGGTCCGCAGTTCGAGCGAACGATCGGTTTCGGCGGTGGCGCGATCGGCGAGATCGGGCTGCGCCAGGCTTTCCTCCTGCATGTTCTGCAGGGTCTGATTCGATTCGTCGATCAGCTCGCCCTTCCACTTCAGCAACTTCTGCCGGAAGTACTCCTGCTGCATCGGGTTCATGAACGCTTCACGCTCTGTCGGCCGGTAATTCTGCGGCAACGTAATCGACATCGTCGGCAACTCCACTCGCAGCCCATGCGGTCCATCAAGGGGCGATGGACCCGTCTCAAAAGCGCGCGGAGTATAGGGATGGGCTTTTGCGGAGCAAGAACGTTTCGGCTCCCATGGCGGAATCAGCCGTGCAGTGCAGCAACCACCGAAAATCTGCAAAAGATAAGGGCTTTTCAGCCCAAGCCCGGCGTCTCATGCTGCAGCGCAGCAAATGCCTGCAAAGCAAGCAGACGCGCGAAGGTTGTGGTCAGGTCGAAGGCGGCATCCACCCGGAAGGCGGCCTGAGCCCCCTCCTCGAGAGTCCTGCCATCGCACACCGTCATGACTAGCTCGGCTTCTGCAGGGCTCAGGCGGACGAAAGCGGCATCGTCGCGTTGACGCAGGACGATGACCGTCGCCGGCCCTTCGTCCAATCCGACCGATTCCGCCGGGTCCCCGGGCTGCGACGCATGCCAGATCCGGTCGATCGGATGAGGCGACCGGATCAAGGTGGCGCCGGCCGCGAGGGCCAGCCGCAAATCGAGCAGGCGTTCGGGCGGCATGCCTGCCAGGTCCTCGGCCGCCAATGTCCTCGACACAGTTTCGTGAAAGGCGAGGTTCAGGGCCCAATCGAGCCGCGCCATGTCCGCGAGGTAAGGCACGGAGGCCGCGGGGCCGTAGCCCTGGATGAAGGCCGGGAAGCCCGCCCCATACTCTGCCAGTACGGGCTGTCTCGGCAGGTGGCTCAGGACAAAAGCGCCCGCCAAGGCCCGGAAGAATTGCTCGCCGACGATCGACTGTACCGTCGGGAAGGTATTGGCCAACGCCGCCGCCAGACTGTGCCGGACGTGATGCCGATGGATCCGCAGCCGCGCCGCCGCCGGGATCGTGTCGCCCGACACCACGTCCATGAGGTCGGCACGATCGTCGCCCGTCAGATGGGCCGCGAAGGCCGCCTGCAGATCACGCAGCGCGAGCATCGGTCCCTGCCCTTGCGTCGAGCGCTTCGCCGGCCCGCCGCGCTTCGTCGAGCAGCACGTCGATGGCGGGCAGATCGGTGTCCCATTCGATCAGGGTCGGGCGCGGCCCATAGCGGCGCACGATCTCGTGAAAGAGGCTCCACACGCCATCGCTCACGCGGCTGCCGTGATAGTCGATCAGTATCGTCTCGCCGTCGGACTCGTTCGTCGCATGGCCGGCCAGATGATACTCGCCGATCGCTGCTGCCGGCAGACCGTTCAGCCACGATGCCGGATCGAGCCGCAGATTGTGCGCCGTGACCGCGATGTTGTTGGCGTCCAGCAGCAGTCCGCAGCCGGTACGGCGCGTGAGCTCCGACAGGAACTCGGGTTCGGTCAGCGTCGAATGATTGAAGGCGAGATAACAGGACGGATTCTCGACCAGCACCTGCCGCCCGATTTTCTCCTGGAGGCGCTCGACGTTGCTCGCCACGACCTGGAGCGCCTCCTCGGTGTAGGGCAACGGCAGCAGGTCGTTGAAATAGCGGCCGTCCCAAACGCTCCAGGCGAGATGGTCGGAAACCAGCGCGGGCTGCAGTCGCTCGATCAGCGCGGCGACGCGATCGAGATGCTTCTCGTCGAGGCCGTCGGCCGAGCCCAGCGAAAGCCCGACCGCATGGATGGAAAGTTCATAGTCCCGCCGCAGCCTCTCGACGGCCTGCCGTGCCGGAGACGCCGCGAGATAGTTCTCGGCGTGGATCTCGAGGAACCCGGTCGCCGGCCGGTCGCGCGCGATCTCCGCGAGATGCGGCGAGCGCAGCGCGACGCCGGCGACCGGATCCACGATCAGCTCGGCGTGAGCTTGCCGCCGATGATCTTGTCGCAGGCGCCTTTCGGGACGGAGATCCAGGCGTCGGGCTGCGCGTCCTTCTTCGACGTGCCGGCGCAGGACGACTTCGCGGTCTGGCAATCGTTCTTGCCGGCCTTCGCGATGCCGTAGCACTTCTCCATGTTGCCCTGCGCCTGGCTGGTGGCGGCCGGCAGCACGAGCGCGGCGGCAAGCGCCGAGGCGATGGCGATACGGGTGTGGCTCATTGTGTCCTCCATGACATGACGACGCCCAGTCTATACTGCAGATTGAGGCCGGAAGGCGTCACACGCGCTTCATCGTACCCACAGGCGGGAATAACGGAAACTTGTTCGAAAAACCCGGTAACGGTCTTCTCAGCCCCGGCGACTTCGTGCGCCACCCCGGCCGGCCCGACTGGGGGCCCGGCCAGATCCAGTCGATGATCGGCCATCGCATCACCGTGAACTTCGAGAATGCCGGCAAGGTGGTCATCGACGGGAACGTGATCGAACTGGTTCCAGACGAGCCAGCGCCTCGCTGAGTTCGGCCGGCGTGTTGACGTTGAGGAAAGGCGCGGCATTGCCCGGCCAGACCAGTTCCTCGAAGGCGTAACGCTGGGCGAAGGTCTCGACCCGCCGCATCCCCTCGTCGAGGATCGCCTTGCGGAGATCGGCCGCCAGCTTCACCGACCAGATCGCCAGCGTATGCTCGCGCCGCTTGCCGTGACGCACCATCAGCACGTCCGGCTCCGGGACGTGCATCAGGCCGCACAGCCGCACCGTCAGGTCGAGCGGCAGGAACGGGACGTCGGCCGGCGCCGTCAGAATCCAGCCCGAATGCGGATGATGCTGCAGGGCCCATTCCATGCCGGCCAGAATGCCGGCCAGCGGGCCGAGGCGGCGCCCCTCACGCTCGGCGGCGCGCTGGATGTCGGGTGCATCGGCGACGACGGGGACATGGAGCGTCTTGAAGGCCGGATCGGGATCGTTGGCCACGATGACCAGATCCATCACCTGCGGCCGCAACCGCTCGACCACATGGGCGATCATCGGCTTGCCCGCGAGCGGGCGCAAAGGCTTCAGCGGGCCCGGCCCCATGCGCCGCCCCTCGCCGCCTGCCAACACTACTCCGACCACTGCGCCGCTCCGCACGGGCCCCAGATTTCGCAACGCTTTCGCCGCCATGAATGGCACTATGCGGGGACGAAGAGATCAAGCAAGGGGAAGAAACGATGACGTTCAGCGTCGCCAAGGTCGCCACGTGGCTGCATCAGGTCGACAAGTCGCGCGCCGTGGTCGGCTGGTGGCCGGAGCAATTCGCGACCGACGACGAGCGGCTCGCCTACAAGGTGCAGGACGCCTTCCTCAAGATGCAGATGGTCAAGCAGGGCCCGCTGGTCGGCTACAAGATCGCGCTGACCTCGCCGCAGATTCTGGCACAGACCGGCCTCAAGGGCCCCGCCTACGGACCGATCCGCAAGAAGCGCGTGTTCGAGCACAAGGCCACGGTGCGGGCCGATCGCTGGACGCGGCTCGGCGCCGAGCTGGAGATCATCCTGACGGTGAATGCCGACGTGCCGGCGCCCAAGGGCAAGCCCTACGACAAGGATTCGATCGCCCAGTATGTCGGCAGCGCCCGCGCCGGCTTCGAGCTGATCGAGGATCGCGGCGCCGACTACAGCCGCCTCGCCGTCAATCCGCTGATCATGGACGCCGGCTGGAACGGCGGCTCGCTGCTGGCCAAGCCCAACAAGGACTGGGCCAAGCTCGACCTCGGCAACCTGAACGGCTCGATCTCCTTCGACGGCAAGGTCGTGCGCGAGGGCCATTCGGGCGACGTGCTGGGCCATTGCTACAATGCGCTCGCCTGGCTCGCCAACAAGCTCGGCGACCACGGCAAGCGCCTGAAGAAGGGCATGATCGTGTCGACCGGCAGCATGGTCGCCTGCCAGTTCGTGCCGCCGGGCAGCACCGCCACCGGCAGGATCGAAGGCCTCGGCGAAGTGACGCTGAAGTACGAGCTGCCGAAGTAACGTCTTCACCTCCCCCGTGTGACGGGGAGGCCATGATAGTGCTTCAGGCGAAAGTCGCGTCGGGACGCAGTTGCCGCCATGACAGGCGGCGGACCACATCCTTTCCGACGACCAGCGCGTCGTAGTCGTCGGGGAAGAGCTGGGCGATCGCCGGATCGAGCGCGTTGAGACCGCCGGCATAGGCGCCGAAGGCCGGGAGGATGAGACGCCTTCCGTCGGTCAGGAAGCAGCGCCGCCTGAGCCCTCGTCCTCGCACCGTCAGCGCCGCCACCGGATGATAGTGACCGGACACCTCGCCATCGGCAGGCCCGAACAGCGCCTCATGCCTGAACACCAGAGGTCCCGCGGCGATCTCTTCCGCAACCTCGCCCCAGCCTTCGGGCGGCGGCGCTGGATCGTGATTGCCGGCGATCCAGACGAAGTGCGTCCGCGAGGTCAGTCGCCCGATCTCGATCCGCTCCGCCTCCGGCATCCGCTCGATGGCGGCACGGTCGTGAAACGAGTCGCCGAGGCAGACCACCGTGCGCGGCTGCACGACCTCGATCAGCGCGGCGAGCGCACCCAGCGTCTGGCGCGTGTCGTAGCGCGGCAACAGCTTGCGCGCGTTGACGGCGTAGGAAGAGCCCTTCTCGAGATGGAGATCGGCCACCGCCAGCAGCTGCTCTGCCGGCCAATACAAGGCGCCCATCGGCAGCGCCTCGAGCGGCTCACCCGCGCAGACGAACGCGAGCCTGTTCATGGCACATGCACCTGCCCGAATCTGGCCACGATCTCTCGGAATTTCATGCGAAGCACGATTGACCCGATGCAGCGTGGTGCGCAAGGTGTCGCGATGCATCGTCTCGTGTGTCTGGCCGTCGCCGCGCTCCTGTGCGGGCCGCAACTCGCCCACGCGCAGATGCAGCCTCATCGCGCGGAATATGTGTTGAGGCTGGGCGCCGCCGCCAACGCGCCGCGGATCGGCACGGCGGTCCAGGACCTCGCGCAGGATTGCGGAGGTTGGCACCTGAAGCGCGACATCGCGTCCGAGATCGCCCTGACGGCCTCTTGGAAGATGTCCCTGTCCTCCAAGCTCGATGCCGAGGAGACCCGCAGCGGAAACAATCTTCGCTATCGCACCGTGCAGGTTCAGAACGGCAACACGCGCGAAACCAAGGGGCGCGTCCAGAAGTCGGGCGGTGAGCTGCGGACCGAGATCGTGCAGGCCGGCATCCCGCCCGACTTCTGGACGCGCCCCTTG
>LSKJ01000100.1 GCA_001557035.1 Rhodospirillaceae bacterium CCH5-H10
CCCGCGCGCTCCTTGCGAAGCGATCAGAACCTAACCGATTCCCCTAAGACGAGGACGACAGAGCTAACGCCCCTCGAGCAGCTTGTTGATCCAGACCTGCGCGGTGTTCGATTCCAGGAACTCGTGCGCGAGTTTGCGCCCGGCCGGATTGCGTGCGTCGCCGTCGATGATCGCGGTGATGACGTCGCACTTGTAGGCGACGGCAACGGCCTCGCCGTAGCGCAGGGACTTGTTGTTGCGGCGGTGGACGTAGACGCGGGTCCAGCCGGTGAGGTCGGTGACCCGGATGCGCTCACCGGGGCCGACCGGCTCGAAGCGCGGATCGAGGATTCTGATATCGACGGCACGCTCCAATGCGGCGTCGCTTACGATGCCCTCGGGACAGTCGCCCGTGCCGAGGCCGTCGAGCGTCAGCCAGACGAAGACATCGTGGTCTTCGCCGCTATAGGCGCGTCCCGCCGGCACGCGCTCCGTCGAGAGCGGCCAGGTGAAGGGCCGCCAGCCGAGCTTGTCGGTCGGCCCCAGCGCCACCTGCCGCTCGGCGAACCAGGCCAGGGCGGCCAGCGCGGCGACCTGCGCCACGCCGAGCAGGATGTAGATGCGCGTCTGGCGGCTCAGGGCCATCGGACGCGCGCTCTCATTCCGTCAGATCTGATGCGCCATCGGCGGCGCGGGGATCGGACGGACGCGTTCGTAGGCCGCCGCGGCGCGCAGGACGAGGGCGTCGCGGGCATGGCCGCCGACGATCTGCAGGCCGATCGGCATGCCCTCGCGGTCGAGGCCGCAGGGGATGGTGGCGGCCGGCTGGCGGGTCAGGTTGAAGGCGAGCGTGAAGGGCGTCCAGCCGATGTCGACGCCGTCGCCGCCCCACGCCGCGTTCTCGTTCACCGCGAAGGCGGTCATCGGCATGGTCGGCGTCAGCAGCAGGTCGTACTTGGCCATGAACTGGTTCATGATCGCCGAGATCGCCTGACGCTGATGAATGGCGGTGACGACCGCCTCCTGGCCGAGCTGTGCGCCGTATTCGGCGGCTTTCACGAGGCCCGGGTCCATCAGCTCGCGCTTCTCGGGGCTGAAGCCCTTGAGCAGCAGCGCGACGTTGGACTGCCAGTGCGCGTTCAGCACCTTGCGCGGGTCCATGCCCTGGAAGTCGGGCGAATCCTCGACGATCTTGGCGCCCAGCGTCTTGAACACCTTGACCGCCTGCTCGACCGCCACCGCCACGTCGCGGTCGATCTTCTCGCGCTCGACGAAGCCCAGATGCGGGGAGTAGGCGATGCGCAGGCCCTTCACGCCTTTGTCGAAGCCCTTGAGATAGTCCTCGGCATCGTCGGGACGGCCGTAGGGATCGCGCGGGTCGGGACGGGCGATGACGTTCATCATCATCGCCGCGTCGCGCACGGTGCGCGTCATCGGGCCGATATGCGAGAGCGTGCCCTGCGCCGAGGTCGGAAACAGCGGCACGCGCGCCTGCGTGGGCTTGAGCCCGAACAGGCCACAGAAGGAGCAGGGGATGCGGACCGAGCCCGCGCCGTCGGTGCCGATGGCGAGGTTGCCCATGCCGACGGCCTCGGCCGCGGTGCCGCCGCCCGAGGAACCGCCCGAGGTGCGGCCGATCTTCCACGGATTGTGCGTGGCGCCGAACAGCCTGGAATCGGTGACGCCCTTCCAGCCATATTCCGGAGAGGTCGTCTTGCCGAGCAGCACGGTGCCGGCCTCGCGCAACCGCTGCGCCACCGGCGCATCGACGGTGAACGGGCCGTCGGGATCGGTGGCGAGGCTGCCCATGCGCGTGGGCATGCCCTTGGTCAGCACCATGTCCTTGATGGTGATCGGCACGCCGTCGATGTCGCTGAGGCGCTTGCCGCCCTTCTTCCAGCGCTTCTCCGAGGCACGCGCCTGGCGCATCGCCGAATCCGGATCGAGATGCTGGAAGGCGTTGAGCTGGCCGTTGAAGGCGTCGACGCGGGCCAGCGCTGCCTTGGTCGCCTCGACCGGCGAGGCCTTGCGGGCCTTGAACAGTTTCACCAGCTCGTGGGCCGGCATCATCGCAAGGTCGGCGGTCATCTACTTGGTCTCCGGAAGGACAGGGAATTTCAACGGGTGGGCTTCGGCATAGGCCGCGGCGGCGCGCAGCACCAGCGCATCCTTGTAGTGCGCCGACACGATCTGCAGGCCGACGGGCAGGCCTTGTCGTGACAGGCCGCACGGTACCGTCGCGGCGGGATGGCGCGAGAGGTTGAACTGCGGCGTGTAGGGCGACCACATGACGTTGCCCTTGCCGTCGGGACCCGGCGGCAGGTTGGTGCCGGCCGCGAAGGGCTGGACCGCGACGGTGGGCGTCAGCAGCAGGTCGTACTTCTCGAAGAACAGGTTCCAGGCCAGCGTGAGGTCGCGCCGCGTCACCTGCGCATTCACCACGTCCTGCAGCGTGTAGCGCAGCCCGGCCTTGGCGCCGGCCAGCAGGCTCGGGTCGAACTCGCCGTGGCGCTCTTCGGGGAAGAGCTGCAGCAGGCGCTGGAGGGCGGAGAGCCAGTGGATCACGAAGGCGCGGCCGGCCTCGCCGAAGGAGAAGGGCGCCTCGACCTCCTCGACCTTGCAGCCCAGCGCCTCGAACTGGCGCGCGGCCTTCGTGACCATCGCGGCGACCTCGATGTCGAGCGGATGGTCGCCGAAGCGCAGGATGAAGCCGACCTTCAGCTTCTTCGGCAGCCTGCCGAGCTTCCGGGTGTAGTCGGTATCGTCCGCGGGGAGCGTGTGCCCGTCGCGCGCATCGGGGCGGGCGATGACGTTCATCATCAACGCCGCGTCGAGCGCGGTGCGTGCCATCGGGCCGGTGTTGGAAAGATCGCCGGTCATCGAGGGCGGCCAGGCCGGCACGCGGCCGAACGTGGCCTTGAGGCCGATCAGCCCGTTGAACGATGCGGGAATGCGCACCGAGCCGCCGCCGTCGGTGCCGATGGCGATCGGGCCGAGGCCGGCGGCCACCGCCGCGCCCGCGCCGCCGGACGAGCCGCCCGGCGTCATGCCGATGTTCCACGGATTGCGCGTGATGCCGTGCAGCGGCGAATCGGTCACGCCCTTGTGGCCGTACTCCGAGCTGGTGCTCTGGGCGAAGACGATGGCGCCCGCCTCGCGCAGCCGCGCCACGACCGGCGCATCGGCGTCGGCCGGAGTCTTGTCGGTGAGCCTGCTGCCCATCGAGGCGGGCCAGCCCTTGACGCGCACCAGCTCCTTGATCGAGACCGGCACGCCGTCGAGGGGTGAACGCGGCTCGCCCTTCTTCCAGCGCTTCTCGGAAGCCCGCGCCGCGGCCAGCGCCGCCCGCTTTTCGACATGGCAGAGCGCGTTGACGGTCGGCGCCAGGGTCTCGGCGCGCGCCAGCACGGCCTTCATCGTCTCGACCGGCGAGGCCTTGCCCTTTTCGTAGAGCCGGCCGAGAGCGGCCGCGCTCGCTTGCGTGAGATCCATCGTCATGCCGCTTCTCCCGTTCTCGTGTGGGCGGCGCGATACTGGCGGGCAAGCTGTTCGGCCTGATAGTCGGCGGCCAGCGCCTGTTCGGTGCGGCCGACCTTGCGATAGAGATCGGCCAGGGCGCGCTTGGTCGCGGCCACGCCCGGACGCTCGCGCTCGTCGGCCTGCAGGATCGCCAGCGCCGCATCGTTCCAGCCGGCGCGGGTGAGCGCATCGAGATGGATGGCGCCGAACAGCGCGCGCTGCGCGATCGATCCGCCCAGCGTGCGCAGGTGCGGCATCGCCCGACCGATCAGTTGCGCCGCTGCAGGCATGTCTGCCGTGGCGTGGGCTGCGAGGCCGTGCGCCAGCGGCACCACGCAATCGGCCCAGGTCTCCCGCTCGAACGCTTTGGCGCGCTCGGCGCGATCTTCGAGGTTGGCCAGCATCTCCGTGACGGCGCTGCGCTCGCCGGCGCGTGCCAGCCCGTAGAGATAGTGGACGTCGTGGAAGGCGGAGAGATGCTCGTTCAGGCGCGGCTTGAGATAGATCGCGAGCTCGGCCCAGCGCGCGCCGACATCGACGCCGCGCATTTCGAGGCGAGCCAGCAGCGAGACGGCATTGGCCTGGTCCTCGCAGAACTCCTTCCACACGCCCCAGACGCGCCCGTCGTACAGCGCCAGCGCCTCGTCGGTGCGGTCGAGATCGATCAGGAACAGCGCCAGGTGCCACCAGTTGTGGGTCTGCATGAACGAGTTGCAGTCGGCCCAAGTGTCGGACACCGATTGCAGGAAGGCGACGCCCTCCAGCATCTGCCCGCGCGCTTCGAGACAATGCGCGACCGCGTGATGCGCCCACGGATCGTTGCGGTCGACCGCCAGCCCCTTGTGCGCGGCGGCCTCGGCTTCGTCGAGTCGATTGCACTCTTCGAGACCGAACGCATACATGCCCCAGACGAAGCGGTTGTCCGGGTTGGCGGCGACGAGTCTCTCGCCGACATCGAGCAGCGTCTCGGCCTCGCCGCGGTTGAACGCGAGGAGCTGCGCCAGCTTGCCGGCCAGCAGGTCGCGCGGCCATTCGGCGACGATCCGGCGGAACTGCTGCAGGCTGCGGTCGGTGTCGCCCTCGACCCAGAACTCGATGGCTCCAAGCCATGCCCGCTCGCGCGCGCCGGCACCCGGCGTCATTTGCTGCGCGCGCGACAGGTAGCGTCTGGCCGCGGCCTGACCCTCCGGCGAATACATCGTGAGGACGAGGCTCGCTGCCACGAGAGGAAGCATCAGGCACTTCTCTTCCTTGTCGGCAGCGGCGATGAAGTCGGCGAACCGCTTGCCGAAGCCCAGCCATTCCTGCGTCACGAAATCGAGCGCGGCGACCGCGCCCTCGTCCGCATTGCCCAGCTCCAACCCTTGCCCATCCCGCGCCACGCCGGTTCCCTCGAATTTACAGGGAGCGAGTTTCGCATGCCGTGGAGCGGGTGGTCGAGGGGCTAGCTCTCCTCGGGCGCGTCGCCGATACTCCTGCCAAGAAAGACGAAGAAGAACCTTCAGGGAGGAAATCATGAAGCGTCGCCATCTGCTGGGCTCCGTTGCGGCCCTGGCCCTCGCACCGTCGCCCTCGCGCGCCCAGACTTACCCCGACAAGCCGATCCGCTTCGTCGTGCCCTATGCGCCGGGCGGCGCAACCGACACTTCGGCACGTATCGCGGCGGAGTATCTGTCCAACAAGTTCGGCCAGCAGGTGCTGGTCGACAACAAGCCCGGCGGCGGCACGATCATCGCGACCGAGATCGTCGCCAAGGCGAAGCCCGACGGCTACACGATCCTCTTGGCGGCGGCTCCCGTCGCCACCAATACGTCGTTCGGGCTGAAGCTGCCCTACGATCCGGTCAAGGAACTGGCCCCGGTGTGCAGCTATGTCGACATGCCGCTGCTCCTCGCCTGCAATCCCGGCGCGCCCTACAAGACGATGGCCGAGTTCATCGCCTGGGCGAAGAAGCAGACCGGGCCGATCCCCTTTGCGTCGGCCGGCAATGCCAGCATGCCGCATCTGTGGGGCGAGCAGCTGCGGATGGAGACCGGCATCAGGCTCGAGCATATCGGGTACAAGGGCAGCGCCGATGCGTTGAAGGACGTGCTGGGCGGCCACGTCATGCTGTTCTCCGACACGCTGCTGCCGAGCGGCCTCGCGGTGAAGGACGGACGGTTGCGCGGCCTGGTCGTGGCCTCGGCGAAGCGCGTGCCGATGCTGCCGGACGTGCCGACGGTGGCGGAGGCGGGGCTGCCCGCCAACCTGACGGGGGCCGTGTTCTTCGGCGTGATGGCGCCGGGCGGCACGCCTGAGCCGATCGTCGCGGCCCTGAACGCGGCCTTCAACGAATTGCTGCGCGATCCGGCAACGGCCAAGAAGCTCGTCGACCTCGGTTTCGTCCTCATCGGTGGCAGCGCCGCCGACTACGGCAAGCGCCTCCTCGCCGAGACCGAAAAGTGGCGCAAGGTCATCAAGGAAGCGAACATCTCGCCGCCGTCTTGAGGCGAGGTGTCGGCAACGGAGCGCGCCACTCCAGTGGCGCTCTTCGCTTTCTCCTCGACGACGCATGAGCGCCACTGGAGTGGCGCGCTCCATGGCTAGCTCTTGGGCGAACCACCCAGAAAGCAGAAGATGCTGCCGGTCTTGTTGGCGCAGATGTGGCTGCGCCCGTCCGGCGCGAGTTCGTTCAGCACGACCTTGGGCGGCACCTGCACCCAGCGGCCGTCCAGCAGGGCGAACCAGGTGCCGTCGTCCTTCTGGTAGGCGCGGGTCGGACGGCAGTCGCCTTCGACGCCGTTGATCGTGCCGCTGCAGCAGGAGGCGTTGGAGCCGGGCCGTTTCAGCTTCTGATACCAGTCGTGATGCTCGGCATGGCCCTGGCCATGAGTGCCGTCCTGCGCGATGGCAGGAGAAACGAACGCCGCTACCAGCGCGACGATGAATGACTGTCGTGGCATCGGGACCGCCACCTTTCGCGACGTGCCGTCGGTCAGCCTGAAGCGTCACGCGGAGCGTACATCATCCGGAGGCCCGCGACGATGGGGATGAAGTCGGGATCGTCGGCCGACAACAATCCGTGGCGCACGAAGAAGTCGATCAATACGAGATTACAGTTGTATTTGAATTCGGTTGTGTCGCGCACCGTCTCGAACACGCGCTGCACCGGCCACAGTTCGAAGGAATGAACCTCGCCGTCGTTGGCGCGCGGGGTGAAATCCCCGGGCAGTTCGAGGTCGAAGCAGGTCATCACGTCGGGCTTGAGCTGCGGGCCGGACTGGTTCCAGTAGCCCACGACGCTGACCGCCTTGGCCTGCCGTGCCAGTTCGGGCGGGATCGAGGCTTCCTCGCCGCATTCCTTCACGAGGTTCTCGTGCAGGCCGAGTCCCGCCGGCTGGCCGCCGGCCACGGTGTTGTCGAGCTGGCCGGGAAAGGTCGGCTTCTCGTAGGAGCGGCGCGGCACCCAGATGTGCAGGCCGTCGGCGCAGCGCACGAAGCCCGTCATGTGCGGGCCGCCGGCGCGCACGCCGAACCACGGCACGGCCGACCGCTCCATCGCCATAAGGAAGGGCGTGCCGTCCTGCGGCGCCACGGCATAGTCCTCCTCGCGCCACAGGCCCTTGAAGTAGCCGCGCTCGCGCAGGGCCAGGAGAAAGCTGCGGACCTCGGCGGTGCGGGTCTGCGGCGTGTCGAGGCGGGGATCGAGATGCCAGGCGCCGTCGCGGCGCTCGAACAGGCCGCTGCCCTGCAGTGCATCGGCGGCGAAGTCGCGATGCACGAAGCCCGCGCGATGGGCTCCCACGAGCCATGGCTCGAACTGCGCGAGGTCGGCGTTGTTGCAGCGGCGGATATGGTCGAGGAAGGACATGGGCCGGGGAGATAGCATAGAGTGCCGCCGATGACCGAAGACGAACTTCAGGCGCGGCTCGAAGCCACGCTCTCTGCCGCCGACCTTCACGACGTGTTCGTCGAGGAGTGCCAGGACCAGGATGTGCGGCTGCGTTTTTCGCCGCCGGCCGGCGGCGAATGGACGATGGCGGCGCTGCTCTCCCTGGTCGATACGTCGCTGCGCGCCGCCGCCGGTCTCGACGGGTGCCTGTCGCATCTGAACGTCACCGTGCTGCGCGCCGCGCAGGCCGCCGACGTGATCGCGCTCTCCCGCGTCCTCCGCCGCGACGGGCAATCGGTCCATGCC
Source organism: Rhodospirillaceae bacterium CCH5-H10 (assembly GCA_001557035.1). GTDB lineage: Bacteria > Pseudomonadota > Alphaproteobacteria > Reyranellales > Reyranellaceae > Reyranella. The sequence continues at coordinate 7,676 of LSKJ01000100.1, forward strand.
GAGACCTGGCTGTTCAGCCATGCCGTCGTCGAGCCCATGCTCCACGCGACCGCGACTCTTCGGACGTGATCCAGGAGCCTTTCACCATCGACTGCGCGCCGCCGTTCCTGACGGTGCGCTTCGCCGAGCCGCAGCGGACGCTGGGATGGTCGCTGCTGCATCCGGGCTTTGCCGTGACGCGCGACATCGTGTGGGTCGAGGTCCGCAACCGCGACCTCGGGCCGTCGGTCGATCCGCTCGAATTCCTGGCGGCGCGGCTGACGGAAGCGGGATTGCCGGACGCTCTTGCCTTCATGACCTCGCGCGACATCCGCCGGCATCATCGGGCGAAGCGCGACGTCGAAGGCGTCTCGGCGACATGCGTGACGACGGTCGGCTTGGCCAATGCGGAGCGGGTGGGCGTCCGCAAGGCGCGCGCGCCGCATGCCGGCACGATCAACACGCTGGTCCATGTCTCCGTCCCGCTCACCGATGGTGCCTTGGTCGAGGCGCTGTCGATCGTGACCCAGGCCCGCACGGCCGCCATCATCGACTGGGGCCGCGCCGAACCGGGCGCCGCCGTCACCGGTACGGGAACGGATTGCATCGTCGTGGCGTCGCCCGAGGCCGGATCGCCGCAGGCCTATGCCGGCCTCCATACCGCTTTGGGCGAGGCGATCGGCGGGGCGGTTTATGAGGCTACGTTCGAGGGCGCCCTGCAATGGCAGCAGGACTTCGCCGCCTTCATCGCGGCGGGCAACGCCGCCCTGCCGCGCTAGAAGGGGCTAGGCGGCTTCCTTCCAGGCGCCGTCCACCACCGCCACCACGTCGCGCATGATCTGCGTAAGGTCGAAGTCCTTGGGCGTGTAGACGCGCGCGACGCCGGCGGCGATCAGGGCTTGCGCGTCGGCGGGCGGGATGATGCCGCCCACGACGACCGGCACGTCGCCGATGCCGGCGTCCCGCATGCCCTTCAGCACGTCGCTCACCAGCGAGACGTGGCCGCCCGACAGGATCGACAGGCCCACGACATGCACGCTCTCCTCGAGAGCGGCATTGACGATGCGCTCGGGCGTGAGTCGGATGCCTTCGTAGACGACTTCCATGCCGCAATCGCGGGCGCGCACGGCGATCTGCTCGGCGCCGTTGGAATGGCCGTCGAGGCCGGGCTTGCCGACCAGGATCTTGATGCGCCGGCCGAGGCGCCGCGACACGGTGTCGACCTCGCGCCGCGTGACTTCGAGGCGGCCGTCGGTGACGCCGGCGGCGCGGGCGACGCCGGTCGGCGCGCGGTACTCGCCGAACACGCCGCGCAGCGCCTCGGTCCATTCGCCGGTGGTGACGCCGGCTTTCGCACAGGCGATCGAGGCCGGCATGACGTTGCGGTCTTCCTTGGTCGCCGATACCAGCTCGGCGAGGGCCGTCTTCACCGCCGCGCCGTCGCGGGTGGCGCGCCAGGCGTTCAGCCGCTCGATCTGGCCGCGCTCGACCGAATCGTCGACCGTCAGGATCGAATCCTGGCCGCCGGCCAGCGGCGAGGGCGCGCCTTCGGTATAGGCGTTGACGCCGACCACGGTCTGCTCGCCGGATTCAATGGCGGCGAGGCGCTTGAGGTTCGACTCGACCAGGCGTTGCTTCATGTAGGCGGCCTCGATGGCCGCGACTGCCCCGCCCATGTCGGCGATGCGGCCCATCTCGGCCAGCGCCTCCTGCTTCAACGCCTCGACGCGGGCGGCGATCTCCTTGCTGCCGTCGAAGATGTCGCCGTATTCGAGCAGGTCGGTCTCGAAGGCCACGATCTGCTGCAGGCGCAGCGACCATTGCTGGTCCCACGGCCGCGGCAGGCCGAGCGCCTCATTCCACGCGGGCAACTGCACCGAGCGCGCGCGGGCGTTCTTGCTCATCACCACGGCCAGCATCTCGAGCAGGATGCGATAGACGTTGTTCTCGGGCTGCTGCTCGGTGAGGCCGAGCGAATTGACCTGCACGCCGTAGCGGAACAGGCGCTGCTTTGGATCGGCGACGCCGTAGCGGTTCAGCGTGATGTCTTCCCACATTTCGGCAAACGCCCGCATCTTGCACATCTCGGTGACGAAGCGGATGCCGGCATTCACGAAGAACGAGATACGGCCAACCACCTTGGGGAAGTCGGCGTCCGGCACCTGGCCGCGCGCCTTGACCGCGTCGAGCACGGCGATCGCGTTCACAAGGGCGAAGGCCAGCTCCTGCACCGGCGTCGCGCCGGCTTCCTGCAGGTGATAGCTGCAGACGTTCATCGGGTTCCACTTGGGAACCTCGCGATAGGTGAAGCCGATCGTGTCGGCGGTCAGCCGCAGCGACGGCTCGGGCGGGAAGATGTAGGTCCCGCGCGAGAGATACTCCTTGATGATGTCGTTCTGCGTCGTGCCCTGCAGCTTCGCGCGTTCGACGCCCTGCGCCTCGGCGGTCGCGATATAAAGAGACAGCAGCCAGGCGGCCGGCGCGTTGATCGTCATCGACGTGTTCATCCGGTCGAGCGGGATGCCGTCGAACAAAGCGCGCATGTCGCCGAGATGGGAGATCGGCACGCCGACCTTGCCCACTTCTCCCTTGGCCAGCACATGGTCGCTGTCGTAGCCCGTCTGCGTCGGCAGATCGAAGGCGACGCTGAGGCCGGTCTGACCACGCGCCAGGTTGGTGCGATAGAGCTCGTTGGACTTCTCGGCCGTCGAGTGGCCGGCATAGGTCCGGATGAGCCAGGGCTTGTCGCGATTGGGCATGGTCATGGTGGCGGTTCGCAGTCCTGTTGGCGTAGAATGGCCTACACCAGATCATGCTGCATTGCAGCATCGAAAATTTTGCATTGCGGCGGGGTATCAGGGAGTTGAGTGACGCGTCTTCTCCCTGGCAGCGGGCGGTCGATACGGCCGGCACGTCCGGCTCGACGACGCCTCCGGGTGGCGACTGGCAACGGCCCGACCTGACCCCGAGCCGGCCGGTCTATGACGGGCGGCTGGGCGAACTTTATGCCATCTACCTGCGCCATCTCGCCCTGATGCTCGTGACCTTCGGCTGGTCGCGCTTCTGGGGCCGCACGCGCATCCGGCGCTATGTCTGGAACCATCTCTCGGTTCTGGGCGACCGGTTCGAGTATCGCGGCCGGGGGCGGGAGCTGTTGATCGGCTTCCTGCTGGCCCTGCTGCTGATCGCGGCCTGGGCCGGGCTGATGTACGTGGTCTGGATATACGTCTTCCACCAGAAGCCGTTCGCCAGCTTCGGGATGTTCGACATCTTCTCGCTGTCGGTGTTCCTGATCGGCTTCCCGCTGGCCTATGTCGGACACTATGCCGGCCTGCGCTACAAGCTCTCGCGCACGCGCTGGCGCGGCATCCGCTGCGGCATGGCGGGCTCGGCCTGGCGCTACGGCGCCATCGCGACGTTCCTTCATTTCGCCAACGCCTCGACCGCCTACCTGCTCACGCCGGTCGTGTCGGTGAATCTCGCGCGGCCGCGCATCGTCAACGCGCGGGTCGGCACGCAGGGCTTCGCCTTCGCGGGCCGTGCCGGCGACATCTACGGCCGCTACATCGGTTACTATTTCCTCAACATCCTGGCCTGGCTGGTCGCGGCCGGCGCTACCTTCGCCGTGATCGGCGGCACGATCGAAAGTCTGGGATTCACGTCCGACGAATTCCTGAAGCTGTTCTCCCATCCCAACCTGCGGACCGTCGTGGTCGTGCTGGCGATCGGCTTCGCCGCCTACCTGCTGTTCGGCCTGCTGATCCTGCCGCTGCGCTGCTGGTGGCAGGCCTATCTGATGCGCTACCTCGTGACCCACAGCCGCGCCGGCAACGTGCTGTTCGCGACGGCGCTCTCGACGCGACAGATGTGGGGCTTCCTGGTGCTGAATTACCTGATCGTGCTGCTGACCCTCGGGATCGGCTGGCCGTGGGTGATGCACCGTACGATGAAGCTGATCGCGGGCCAGCTCTGGATCTACGGCGCGCCGCTGGGCGACGACATCCGCCAGCCCACCGACCTCGGCCCGACCTACGGCGAGGGCCTGCTCGACATGTTCGACATAGGTGGGGTCTGACCATGGCCGCCCGCTACTATGACGGCCAGACCGCCGGGGTGCAGGAGGTGATGCTGCGCGTCACCACCAACGAGCTGGTGATCTACCGGCCTGTGGATTCCAGCATCGTCGCGCGCTGGCCGGTCGCGGACCTTTCCGTGCTGGGGGATTCGCAGCACGAGGCGGTGCCGCCCGTGACCGTGCGCGGCAGCGAGGCGCGGCTGGCGATCGAGGATCCGGCCTGGCGCAAACAGCTCGCCTCGCTTGTGCCAGCGCTGAAGCCGCTGGCGCTCGAGCCGGTGAAGGTCGCGCCGCGACTCGGCGCCTATTCGCTGGCGATCGTCGCGCTGATCGGCCTGTTCTGGAGCGCGATCGAATACGGCACCGGCTATGCCGCGCCGCTGCTCCCCTATTCGTGGCAGGTGAAGCTCGGCGAAACGGTGCTCGATCAGCTGATTGCCGACGAGGAGGAGTGCACGGGCAAGGCCGGCCTCGCCGCGATCAACCGGCTGGCCAACGATCTTGCGAAGGAAGCGGGCTACAAGCACGAGGTCACCGTGCACGTCGTGAAGGGCGGGCCGGTCAATGCCTTCACCCTTCCGGGCTCGATCCTCGTCTTCTATTCGGACCTGATCGACCAGGCGACCAGCACGCAGGTCGCCGGTGTCCTGGCGCACGAGATCGGCCATGTCGTGCATTACCATCCGACCAAGGGCCTGGTTCGCGCCTACGGTTTCGACCTGCTGATCAGGCTCCTGACCGGCGGCTATTCGGACGTGCTCACCACCTTCGGCACCGGCGGGACGGCGCTGCTGGCGATGCGCAATGGCCGGGCTTTCGAGCGCGAGGCCGACGAGACCGGGGTCCGCCTGCTCGAGAAAGGCGGCCTGCGCGCCGATGGCGTCTCGACCTTCTTCGAGCAGATGCTGAAGGCCAAACCCGGCGACGCCGCCCAGGAAGCCGGCATCTGGTCGAGCCATCCGCCGACGCAGGAACGGATCGCCGCCACCAAGCGCCCGCCCTCGGGCAAGCTGCCCTTCACCACGGCGGAATGGCAGGCGTTGAAGAACGTGTGCAAGTAGCCGGCGCCCGCGATCAGTCGATGCGTCGGACCCGGATCTCGACCTCGCGCTCGACATAGGTCCATTCGGGACTGGCACGCAGTTCGGCGAGGAGTTCGTCGAAGGCCGCCTCGTGCTCGGGCGCGAACTCGAACCAGGTGAGGAAGTCGAATGGCTCGCCGAGGTCGCGTGCATGATGGAGGCGGCGCGCGATGGCGGGCAGGTACTTCATCGACAGCGCGATATGCCGCGACCGTTCCTCGAAAATGGCCCGGCGCTCGTCCTGCGCCATCGACCACCAGGCCTCCGACTTTCGGATCGGGATCAACGCCGCGCAGGTCGCCTCAGGGCGGCCCAGCCCCGCCTGCACGCCGGCCAGCGTCTTCAGTTCGGCCGCTGTCGAATAGCGCGGATGACTGACCACCCCGCGCAGGCGCCAACTCGCCCCGGGCTGGTCGGTCATCGCGAGATGAGTGGCCGCCGGGAGACCGGGGCCGGCCACGAGCGACAGGCGCTCGATGCGCCAGGGGCCGGTCGATCCGGCGGCGAAGGTGACGGTGAGAGGCGGCGGCATGCGGACGTACAAGCAAGACGCGCGCCGGGACATTGGTTATGAAGCGTCGATGGTGTTCCACGTCGTTCTCGCAACGTCCGCCGACGATCCTGCCGTTACCATGTCGGATCGCCTCTACGCCGATGCTCTGGAGCGGCGGGGCTGTCGCGTCACCGGTGCGCCCTGGGACGGGCCGTGCGAGGGATTCGCGGGCGCCGATGCGGTCGTGCTGCGGTCGACCTGGGGTTACTATCGGGCGCTCGATGCCTTCCGCGACTGGACGGAATCCCTGTCGGCGGCGACGCACCTGTTCAATCCGATCGAGCTGGTGCGCTGGAACCTGCGCAAGGACTACGTGGCCAAGCTCGACGCCGCGGGCGTGCGGGTGCCGCGCAGCTTCGTGGTGCCGTGCGACGCGAAGGCGGTGCGGCAGGTGTTCGACGAGACGGGATGGTCCCGTGCCGTCGTGAAGCCGGCGAGCGGTGCGTCCGGCCATTCCGTCGAACTGTTGCAGCGCACGACGATTGACCGGCAAGTCGCGGGCCTCTCCGACGAGGCGCGCGCTGCCGGCGTGGTGGTGCAGGAGTTCCTGCCCGAGATCGCGGACGGTGAACTGTCGCTCGTCTATTTCGACGGTGTCTTCAGCCACGCGCTGCGCAAGCGGCCGCCGCCCGGCGAGTTTCGCTCCAACTCGCGCTTCAATCCGACCCGCTCCGCCGAGACACCGCCCTCCGAGGTCACGGCTCAGGGCGCCGCCTGCCTCGCCACTCTGCCGACGATGCCGCTCTACGCGCGGGTCGATGGCGTGGTGCGCGATGGCACACTCATCGTGATCGAAGTCGAGGTGCTGGAGCCGGCGCTGTTCATGGAGTTCGATCCATCGTCGGCGGAGCGTTTCGCCGAAGCGACATTGAAGCGTCTCGCGCGCTGAGTGCGCGCTTCGCCGCGTCGAGACGACGCGGAACCACATTGCTGCCAACTTTCCGGCCAAATCTTCCGGTGGGCCGGCACGATCGCGCCTCCGCCCCGATTCCCCCTTAACTCCATTCCCGAGGATTTTCCTGGAATGCCGGATTCACAGGCTTTCGTCGCACAGCCCGGTTTACTGCAGTGGAAGAAAGTCGGGATGTGCTTCGGCAGTCTCGCCGTGGTGGCGGCAGTGAGCCTGATGGCGTTGCAGGAGGAGCGGGTTCCGTCGCGCGAGGCGACGGCGTTCGATCTCGCACCGGAATCGGGAACGCCACAGACGGCAATGACGCAGGCGCCGGAGGTTACTGTCCCAGCGCAGGACATCGCTGCGGTCCTCCCCGAGCCTCCTTCGGAGTCGGAGCCGCCGGATTTCGGTCCGCCTTACGTCGAGGCCGCGATCGAGTTGCGCAAGGGCGATACGGTGGCCCGGGTGCTGGGCCGGCTGGGCATCTCCGCAACCGATGGTGCGGAGATCGTTGCGGTGCTGGCACGACATGTCCGGCTCGATCGACTGCCGATCGGGCAGGCGCTGATCCTCAAGCTGCAGCGGCTGGAGGCCGAGGAGGCGACGGTCCTGGTTGGCCTTTCCATCAGGCCGGAGCCGCAGCGTGCCTTCACCGTCGAGCGCGGCGACGACGGAGACTACAGCGTCGAGGAGGAAGTCTTCGCGGTGGCGCCCCGGCTGCGGCGCGCGTCGGGCATGGTCGACGGCTCGGTAATCGGCAGCGCCGAGGCAGCCGGCGTGCCGCACGGGGCGCTTGCCGAAATGCTGCGCGCCTTTTCGTGGGACGTGAATTTCCAGCACGACATCAAGGCCGGCGATCGCTTCGACGTGCTGGTCGAGCAGAATTGGACGAGCGACGGAATTCCAGCCGACGACGGGCGTGTTCTTTGGGCGGAATTGACGACCGGCGGCGGCGCCGAGCGTTACAGCATCTACCGGTTCAAGCCGCGCGACGGCGAGGAATTCTTCTACAACGAAGAGGGCGAGAGCGTGATCAAGTCGCTGCTGCGCACGCCGCTGAACATGAGCCGCATCTCCTCGCGCTTCGGCCTGCGCCAGCATCCGGTGCTCAGGTTCACCCGGCTGCATGCCGGCATCGACTTCGCCGCGCCGACCGGCACGCCGATCCTTGCGGCGGGTGCCGGTCACGTGATCGAGGCCGGCGTGTTCGGCGGCTACGGCAAATGGGTCAAGATCGCCCACGAGGGCGGCCTCGCCACGGGATACGCCCACATGTCGCGCATCGCCGCGGGCGTGAAGCGCAGCGCGCGCGTGCGCCAGGGGCAGGTGATCGGCTACGTGGGCAGCACTGGTCTTTCGACCGGGCCGCACCTGCATTTCGAGCTGCACCGCGGCGGCCGCCCCATCGATCCCCTCGGCATGACCCGCACCGAGCAGCGGACGCGTCTCACCGGCCGGGAACTCCAGCGCTTCAAGGCCGAGATGGCCGAAACCGATCGCGCGCGCGAAACGGCGAGCGTCGATCGCGAGAACGAAGCGGAATGACCGGGCCGGCGCGCCATCGCCTCGCGGGCGGTCTGAGCGCGCTGTGCATGATCCTGCTCGCCACTTCCGGGTCAGCCCGGGACTGCGAGCGCGGCGTGCTCGACGATGGCGCGGGCGGCATGAACGTGCTCGTCTATGAACTCTGTGCCGAGCGCCTCAGCATCGGCTTCGAGAGCAGCGACGTGCTCGAGGAGATTTCCTGCAGCCCGGCCGGCGAGATCAGCCTGTGGATGTCCTTGTATCATCCCAGATGCGCCGCCCTTCCGGGCACCAACACCGAGCAGGTGTACGATCTTCTCGAGCCGCTTCGGGGGGCAGGCCGTTCGACGGCGGCGCCGGTCGCGATGCAGCTGCGATGTGGCGCCGGTACCCCGCACCAGGCGACTGTCGTGGTGCCCGACGCTCGGTCGGCGCTCCTCGAGACCCGCGCGGGCAATACGGAGTATGAGCTGCTCACCCGGCGTCTCATTTCCGGATGCGCCGCTCCGGGCGTCTAGCGGCGCCCTGCCACCTGCGCGGCGAGCTTCGCCGCCATTTCGATTTCCTCAGGTGTGCCGAGCGATTTTTCGGCTTGCTGCTGTGCGCGCAGCGAGTGCTTCCGGGCGGCCTCTGTCAGTTCGGCATTATCGATTGCCAGCAGCGACAGGAAGGCCTTCTGGAGCCGGACGACCACTTCGATCGACCCGGCTCCATCGCGGGAGATTGCCGTGAATGCGTCGTCGAACAGGTCACGCAGGGCAAGCGGCGGAACGCGGACCCGATCGAACTGGGGTGAGGTGTCCTGCTCGTCGCGCGGCAGTGGCGTGCTCCACAGTGCAAAGAGCCGGACGAAGGAGCCGATGATGCCGATCGCCGTGCCGGGATCGTTGATCGCCGGCGACAGCGCGCGTCCTGCAATCTCGGAGAGTGCGATCAAGCCGAACCTTGGATCTTCCGCGAATGTCCGCTCACGGCCCACCAGAAAGGCCTTCGTGAAGACTGACCGGTCAAGGTCAGGCGAAAGGCCGTCATCGCCCTTGATGTAGGCGAGGGCGCTGCCGGGGCCGACGAAGGTGCCGGGCAGGGCAGCCACTGAAACGGTGAGCGCATACTTTTTCGCGCAGGCCTGAAGCGCGGCTACGTCGATATGCTGAACGTAGCCGATGGAAGCGCAATGGAGCGGTTCGCCAGGATCCTCGTCGACGACGAGGGGGATGGCGCCCAGCGTGGGCGAGCGCCGACGCCGATCGATCGCCTGTTCGGTGGCGCGCTCTATCCGCTCGACGGCCGTTCCGATCCTGCCGAGCCGGGCGATCTGGTCGACCCACCGGACGAAAGTGAACACGACCCAGGCCAGCACGACGATGGTCATCGCGAACAGGCAGAACAGCCCGGACCGGCCGTAGATGTCGCTCTTGATGGCGACCAGCGCGATGACGCTGAAGATGAAGGCGGCGATGAAGGTCGACAGTGCGGTCTTCGAGACGTCGTCGGAGACCACCAGCGCGAAGGCGCGCGGTGTTGCCGCGCTGCTCACGGAGCCGTAGGCGGAGACCATCGATCCGACGGCGAAGGTCGCAACGCCGAGCATGCTTGCCGCAATGATCGACAGTAGCTGGTCGACCAGATCGCGCTCAATTCTTGGCACGAGAGTCGTAAATCCGAACGAATCTGCGGCGGCGGCGCCGAAGACGGCAAGGACCGCCAACAGGGAGAAGCATAGCGGTCGGAGCCACAGCTTCTCGCTCAGCCTGTCGTAGAGAAAAGCCAGTTGACCGCGCACGCTGTCCCCCGCTGAAGGAATCCTTGGCTTCGGCCGCCACATGCCGCATTGCGCCGTTCGCCAGCGGACATAACGCAGATACGCCGACTTGGCTCCTTGGGACGTCCTGCCTGCAGCATCCTACCGCGAACGTTTGGCGGGCGGCAGTTCGATGCGCCGCGTGATGCCGATGGCCGTGAGGAACGCCTCGTCGTGGCTCACGACCAGTAGGGCGCCATCGTAGGCCCGCAGGCCCGCTTCCACGGCTTCGATGGCATCGACATCGAGATGGTTGGTCGGTTCGTCGAGGATCAGCAGTTCGGGCGGCTTCGGGCCGCCCAGCACGCAGGCGAGGCCGGCGCGCAGCATCTGGCCGCCGCTCAGCGTTCCGACCCTTTGCAGGGCGGCATCGGCACGGAACATGAAGCGTGCGAGCGCGGCACGGCAGGCATTCTCGTCGGTGCCCGGATTGAGCCTCAGGAAATTGTCGCGGATCGACAGGGCGGGATCGAGCAGGCTCACCTGCTGGTCCAGCAGCGCGAACGCGGTCGTCGTGCTTGTGTCGCCCGAGCGTGGCGCGAGCTTGCCGGCGATCAGTGACAGCAGCGTCGTCTTGCCCGAACCGTTGGGACCCGTGAGAGCCACGCGCTCGGGGCCGGTCACCGCGAAGGTCAGGCGATCGATAACGGCATTGCCGGCGCCGTAGCCCGCGCTCACGTCCTCGACACGCAACACGGTCCGCCCCTGCGGCAGGCCGGTCGACGGCAGGGCGACCGAGAACGGCTGCAACACCTCGATGCGCCGGCGCGCCGCGTTTGCGTCCTCGATGGCCTGGGCGCGCCGCCGCTCCGCGAGTCGGGCCTGCTCGCCGGAGGTGCTCTCGGCGCGGCTCTGGCGGGCGCCCGCGAGGATGCGTGGCATGTCGCCCTTCGCGCGCTTGCGCTGGCCGGCCGTGTCCTTCCGCGTCTTGCGCTCGGCCGTCGCTTGCGTCGCTCGCTCCACCTCGACGACGCGCCTTTCGGCGTCGGCGAGATCGTGCCGGGCGGCGGCCAGGTCGAGCGCCTTGCGGGTGCGATAGTGGCTCCAGTTGCCGCCGTAGCGCGTCGCCCCCAGCGAGGTGAGCTCCACGATGGCGTCCATCGTCTCCAGCAGTTCGCGGTCGTGGCTGACGACGATCGCACCGGATCGCCATGTCGCGAGCAGGTCGATGACCGCAGCGCGGCCCTCGCGGTCGAGATGGTTCGTCGGCTCGTCGAGCAGGATGAAGTCGGGCTCGGCGAGGATCAGTGCGGCGAGTGCCGCGCGCGTGCGCTGCCCACCCGAGAGCGTGGACAGCAAGGCCGCCGGCGTCGCGTCGAGGCCGACGCGACCCAATGCCGAGGCGAGGCGTGCCTCCAGCGTCCAGTCGGCCGATGCCAGTTCGTCGGCGGTGGCGCGGCCTTCGTCGGCGCGGCGCAGCAGGGCCAGCGCGTCGGCGACGCCCATGAGGTCCGCGAGCGTTTCGTCGGGTGCGACCTGCACCGTCTGGCGCAGCAGGCCCACGGTGCCGTTCGCCGACACCGACCCCGCATGGGGAAGAAGCGTGCCGGCGATCATATGGAGCAGCGTGGTCTTGCCCACGCCGTTGCGCCCGACGAGGCCGGTGCGACCCCCGTCGAAACTCAGATCGATGTCGGAGAAGAGGGCGCGGCCGTCAGGCGTGGATGCGGTGAGGCCGGAAAGCGTGATCGAAGGCATGGACGTGGATTTCCCTGAGGGCAAGGCAGCGGGGCATTGCGGTCAGGTGGAAATCCATTGCGGCGCGTATCCATGGCAGTTGGCGACGGCGGATAGATAATGTCCGCCGTCGCCGGGA
>LSKJ01000101.1 GCA_001557035.1 Rhodospirillaceae bacterium CCH5-H10
GTCACGTTGGGAGGGGTCGAATTTGGGAGGGGTCGAATTTGGGAGGGGTGCGCGTCCATATTCAGGACGAAGATGTCGCTCTTACCTGGCCGTGGCTGTCGGGTCACAAGCCCCAGATCGACCAGCCTCGCCAGCGCTCGCCGAGCCGTCTTGTCATCGCATCCGGCTACCCGCGCGAGGCGGGCGATGGACGGCCAGCACCTGCCGCTTTCATCAGCGTGATTGGCCAGGCCGTTCAAAACGCCCTTGGCCGCCATGTCCGGCAGCAGAAGATCGAATGACCACGTGAGGGCGCGAACGCTCATTGTGCCGCCCTCCCGTCCAACCGTCCGGCCAAGCTGCCGAGTTCGACCGCGATGCAATCCTTGTCGATCGCAACGGACTCGGCGTCACCACGGCGGCCACAGCCAGTGCGTCGAACGTCGCAAGCCAGATCGCGGATGCGGTTTGCCAGAACCGTAAGCGCGAATTTCTCGGCACCTTTTTCGGTTGAGTGTGCTGCGTCAAGAGG
>LSKJ01000102.1 GCA_001557035.1 Rhodospirillaceae bacterium CCH5-H10
GCCCAATCCTGTCCCGCCAGCCCGCGTTCCGCCCGCCGCATCCGTCGGCGCCACGAGATCGCTGGGCGATATCCGGCGGATCATCACCCAGCCTGCCGACCAGGCGGCCAAGCCGGCGTCGAGCGACAGTCTGAACGGACTTTTCGACCGACTGGCACGTTGATGTCGGTCGTCTGCTTCTGTTCGCCCAAGGGCGGTGTAGGCAAGACTTCCCTCAGCATCAACGTCGCGGGCGTGCTGGCGCGCTCGGGGCTGCGGGTGCTCGTGGTCGATCTGGACGTCCAGAATTCGATGCGGCTGCATGCCGGCATCCAGCTCGCCGACGACCGCGGCTGGGCGCCCTGCCTGGTTCATGGCCGCTCCATCCGCGAGGGCGTGCTGACGGCCGGCACCAATCTGCTGGTCCTCCCGTTCGGGCAGGTCAACGCGGCCGAGCTTCATGCCGTGTCCGACCATCTTTTCCGCAACGGCGACTGGCTGGCCCATATGCTTGCGCCGTTCATCGAGCGCGGCTTCGTCGTGGTCATCGATACGCCGCCGGGTCCGTCGGTCTTCCTCGAGCAGACCCGGTCGATCTCGACCCTCGATGTCGTCATCCTGCAGGCCGACGCCACCTCCGTATCGCTGCTCTCTGCCGTCGAGACGCCGAGCTTCCTCGGCGTGCGGTCGGCGGACGGGCGACGCCAGGTGCGCTACGTGTTCAACCTCGTGGACATGCGGCGCAAGCTGACGCGCGAGGTGATCGCGCTGCTGCGGCGCCGGCTGGGCCAGTCGATGATGGGCATCGTGAACTACGACGACAGCTTCGGCGATGCCGTCGCCCACCAGCAGCTCCTGGTCGACCGGGCGCCCGTAAGCAAGGCGGCGGCGGACGTGCGGGGCGTCGCCGCGGCGATCCAGGGACTGCTCGTTTCCACCGGAGACCCGGGGCGGGCATGATCTCACCCAGCAACGCGCTGCCCAGTGAAACGCGGCCGGTCTCCCTGACCACGAGACTCTTCTACCTGCTGGTTTCGGTCGTCGCCCTGGTGCCCGCCGCCTTCGTCATCATCACGCCTTTCGACCTGCAGACGCAGGCCATCTTCGCCGTCTTCACGGCCGCCATCTTCCTGCTGGTCAACCGCTTCAAGAATCGCACCGCGACCCTGATCATCGTCACGCTGTCGGCCATCGTGTCGACCCGTTACCTGTGGTGGCGCACGACCGAGACGCTGGGCTTCGTCGATCCGTTCGACATGATGTTCGGCTACGGCCTCTATGCCGCCGAGGTCTATGCCTGGATCGTGCTGATGATCGGCTACTTCCAGGTCCTGTGGCCGCTCGAGCGGCAACCGGCGCCGTTGCCGGCCGACGTCAAGGAATGGCCCACGGTCGACGTCTACATCCCGACCTACAACGAGAGCCTCGACGTCGTGAAGCCGACCGTGCTGGCGGCGATGGCGATGGATTACCCGGCCGACAAGTTCAAGGTCTACATCCTGGACGACGGGCGCCGGCCTGAATTCAAGCGCTTCGCCGAGGCGGCGGGCTGCGGCTACCTGATCCGGCCGAGCAACGAGCACGCCAAGGCCGGCAACATCAACCACGCGCTGACGGTCACCAAGGGCAAGCTGATCGCCATCTTCGACTGCGACCACATCCCGACGCGGGCCTTCCTGCAGATGACGGTCGGCTGGTTCCTGCGCGACCGCAAGCTCGGCATGCTGCAGACGCCGCATCATTTCTATTCGCCCGATCCGTTCGAGCGCAATCTCGGCACCTTCGGCCGGGTGCCCAACGAGGGCCAGCTCTTCTACGGCCTGATCCAGCCCGGCAACGATTTCTGGAACGCGACCTTCTTCTGCGGCTCGTGCGCGGTGCTGAGCCGCGATGCGCTCGACGAGGTGGGCGGCATCGCCGTCGAGACGGTGACCGAGGACGCGCACACTTCGCTGCGCATGCATCGCAAGGGCTGGAACACAGCCTATCTCCGCTGGCCGCTGGCCTCGGGTCTGGCGACCGAGCGGCTGTCGATCCATATCGGTCAGCGCATGCGCTGGGCGCGCGGGATGATCCAGATCTTCCGCACCGACAATCCGCTGTTCGGACGCGGCCTGAGCTTCGGTCAGCGCATCTGCTACCTCAATGCGATGATGTACTTCCTGTTCCCGGTGCCGCGCTTCGTCTTCCTGACCGCGCCGGTGGCGTACCTGCTGACCTCGCAAAACATCATCGTCGCCAGCGCGCTCATGGTCCTGGCCTATGCCGGGCCGCACATGTTCCACACGCTCAGTACGCAGTCGCGCCTCGACGGCAAGTACCGCTACTCGTTCTGGGGCGAGATCTACGACAACGTGCTGCTGTTCCACATCATGGGGCCGACGCTGCTGGCCCTGATCAATCCGAAGGCCGGCAGCTTCAACGTGACCAGCAAGGGCGGCGTGCTGGAGAAGGAACTCTACGACACGCCCATCATGCGGCCGCTGATGATCCTGGCGGTCGTGCTGCTGGGCGCGATCGGCGTCGGCGTCTATCGCCTGCTGTTCACCGAGCTGTTCCCCGGCGATGCGCCGGTTCTCTGGATGAACCTGTTCTGGTGCTTCTACAGCGCCTTCACCGTCTTCGCGGCGCTGGCCGTCGGGCGGGAGAGACGACAGGTGCGTGCCCAGCCGCGCGTGCGGATCAGGCAACCGATCGCGCTCTACTTCGACGGCCGCCGCTCGCTCCTGGGGCGGACGGAGGATCTTTCCCTCGGCGGCGGGCTGCTGCGCATGGACGACCTGGCGAGCGACGTGACGGTCAACGAGCAGGTCTTCGTCAACTTCGAGCAGATCGAGGGCGATTCCGGCGTGCCTGCACGCGTCGTCGCCGTGAAGGGCCGCGAGGTCCGCCTCGAATTCATGCCCGAGACGCTGGACGACGAGCGCACGATCGTCAGCGCCGTGTTCGGTCGCGCCGATGCCTGGCTGAACTGGGACGACCGCCCGCCGGACACCGTCGGCAAGTCGCTGATCGATCTCTCGGGCGCCATTCGCGGCCTTGCCGGCATGGCCATCGGCAACATGCGCCGGTCGCGACAGGCGGTACAACAGCCGCTGGCGGCGCCCTCGAGGCCGACGTGACGTCTGCAACGGTCCGTCGCGCAGCGATGGCCCTTGTCTTCGCGATCGTCGCTCCTGCCGCCGCGCAACGTGCCCTGGATCCGCCGCCGGGCGCGGGTTCGCAGCCTCTGACCTTCTTCCCGC
>LSKJ01000103.1 GCA_001557035.1 Rhodospirillaceae bacterium CCH5-H10
CCGGCGCCGCCGCGACGCCGCCGGCCGCCGGTGGCCCCCTCGGCTCGACGGCCCCCGTGCCCCTGCCCCAGTGGTTCGTCGACATCGACGTGAACAAGAAGGGCGAGGTCACGCGCGCCGACTTCCTGAAGTACCGAATGAAGTCGTTCGAGGCGCTCGACCTCAACAAGGACAACAAGCTGTCGGTCGAGGAGTTCATCAAGGTCGTCGAGCCGCCGGTGACCCCGGCCGACGCGCCCGGCCTGCCGCCGCTCGAGGAGCGCCGCACCCGCGCCCGCGCCGAATTCCAGAACCTCGACACCAACCGCGACGGCTTCGTCGAGCGCGGCGAGGCCGAGGCGCTGGTCCATTCCGAGTTCAACAACTACGACACGGACCGCGACAACAAGATCACCGAGCCCGAGGTTCGCCTGATCATCCAGCGCTCGTTGCAGCGCGAGGCCGCGGAGCGGCAGCAGGCCGAGGCCCGCCGCCGCCAGGGCATGATGACCCTGAACGAGTTCATCGACATGCAGCTCCGCCAGGCCGACGAACTCGACAAGAACAAGGACGGCAAGGTCAGCAGCCAGGACTATCTGGTCCTGGCCGGCCCCGCCGATGGGCCGCAGGCCAAGAACCTTCTGCCGTTCGACATGCGCAAGCAGATCGCCATGCGCAAGTTCGGCGAGATCGACACCAACAAGGACGGCCAGATCGACCGTGTCGAAATGACCGCTCACGCGCTGAAGCAGTTCCTGGAAATGGACCTCAACAAGGACCGCTTCATCAGCGAGGAGGAGTTCAAGAAGGCGCAGGAAGCCGAGGCCGCCAAGATCCGCGCCATCGTCCAGACGATGATGCCGGCCCAGCCCGCGCAGCCGCGCCCCGCGCAGCCTCAGCCGCGTGGTGGCCAGCCGGCCCCGGCGCCCTCCGGTCCGCCGCCGGGCCTGCCCCAGGGCACGCGATAAGGGCACCAGAAACAAAGAAGCCGCGGCACCGAAAGGTCCCGCGGCTTTTTCATGCCCCGGCCGTTAAGGTCTCCCGCCTATTCGACGGTGACGCTCTTGGCCAGATTGCGGGGCTGGTCGACGTCGGTGCCCTTGGCGATGGCGGTGTAATAGGCCAGCAGCTGCACCGGGATCGTGTAGAGGATCGGCGCGACCACGGGATCGACGGCGGGCATGGTGAGAGTCGCCACGGAGTGCGGTCCCAGCCGCTTCACGCCGTCGGAATCGCTCAACAGCACGAGCTTGCCGCCACGCGCCTTCACCTGCTCGAAGTTGGACGCGGTCTTGTCGAACAGCGCATCGTTCGGCGCCACGACCACGACCGGCACAAGCTCGTCGATCAGCGCGATCGGCCCGTGCTTCATCTCGCCGGCGGCATAGCCCTCGGCGTGGATGTAGGAGATCTCCTTCAGCTTCAGCGCGCCCTCGAGCGCGATCGGGTAGGACGTGCCGCGGCCGAGATAGAGCACGTCGCGCGCCTCGGCGAGCACGCCGTCGGCGATCAGCCGGTATTGCGCCTCCATGTTCATCGCCTCGTTGATCAGTGCCGGCAGCTCGATCAGCGCGGCGACGAGGCGGGCCTCCTCGGCTTCCGAGATCGTGCCGCGGGCGCGGCCGGCGGCGATCGCGGTGGCCAGCAGGACGGTCTGCTGGGTGGTCGTGGCCTTGGTCGAGCAGACGCTGATCTCCGGCCCCGCCAGCGTATGCAACACCACATTCGCCTCGCGGGCGATGGCGCTCTCCGGCACGTTCACCACCGACAGGATGTGCTGCTTCTGCGCTTTGGCGTAGCGCACCGCGGCCAGCGTGTCGGCGGTCTCACCCGACTGGGACACCGCGATGCAGACGCCGCCCTCGGGCAGCGGCGGCGCGCGGTAGCGAAACTCCGAGCCCAGTTCGACCTCGACCGGGAGGCGCGCGATCTGCTCGAACCAGTACTTGGCGACCATGCACACATAGTAGGCGCCGCCGCAGCCGGTCATGGTGATGCGGCTCACCTTGTTCCAGTCGAACGGCAGGGCCGGCAGCGCCACGGTGCGGGTCGCGGGATCGACGTAGCTGTGCAGCGTGTCGCCGATCACCGCCGGCTGCTCGTGGATCTCCTTGAGCATGAAGTGGCGGTGGTTGCCCTTGCCCATCATGGCGCCGCTGAGACCGGTCTGGCGGATCTCGCGCTTCACCTCGGTCTTGCCCTGGAAGACGGTGCAGCCGTCGGGACGCACCACCACCCAGTCCTCGTCCTCGAGGTAGCTGACGCGCTTGGTGAAGGGCGCCAGCGCCAGTGCATCGGTGCCGATGTACATCTCGCCGTCGCCGTAGCCGACCGCCAGCGAGCTGCCGCGGCGGGCGCCCATCAGCAGATCGTGCCGGCCGCTGAACAGGACGGCCAGCGCGAAGGCGCCGCGCAGCCGCTCCATGGCCGTACCCATCGCCTGCTCGGGCGACATCTGCCGTTCGAGGTAGGAGGTGATGAGCTGCGCCACGACCTCGGTGTCGGTATCGCTGTCGAACCGGCGACCCTCGGCCTCCATTTCCTCCTTCAGCTCCTGAAAGTTTTCGATGATGCCGTTGTGCACCACCGCGACGCGGTCGGTCGCGATCGGATGGGCGTTGCGCTCGGAGGGCTTGCCGTGGGTCGCCCAGCGCGTATGGCCGATGCCGATCGTGCCGGCGAGCGGCTCGACCTTCAGCCGCGCCTCGAGGTTCACCAGCTTGCCCTCGGCGCGGCGGCGATCGATGTGGCCGTTCACCAGGGTCGCGACGCCCGCGGAATCGTAGCCGCGATATTCGAGCCGCTTCAGCGCGTCCACCAGGAGGGGCGTGACGGGCGCTTTACCGATGATGCCGATGATGCCGCACATGGGATTCTGTCTCGACCGGGAGGGGGATTATTTCTTGCTGGACCGCTCGGCGGCGGCCTTTTTGGCGGCTGCCGCGCGGTCCCGGAGTTTCGCACGAAGCGCCGCGGCCCGCCCCTTCTTTGTGACCTGGCGCGCGCGGCCGAAGGCCACCGAGTCGGCGGGAACATCCTCGGTCACGACGCTGCCCGCGGTCACGTTGGCGCCCTTGCCGACCCTGAGCGGCGCCACCAGCGAGCTGTTGGAGCCGATGAACACGTCCGCGCCGATCACGGTCCGGTGCTTGCCGTAGCCGTCGTAGTTCACCGCGATCGTGCCCGCCCCGATGTTGCTGCCCGGCCCGATGTCGGCATCGCCCAGATAGGCCAGGTGGTTCGCCTTGGCGCCGCGCCCCATGCGCGTGGCCTTGAGCTCGACGAAGTTGCCGATATGCACGTCGTCGGCCACGTCCGAGCCCGGCCGGATGCGGGCGAACGGCCCGATGACCGCGCCCTTGCCGACGCGCACGCCCTCGATGTCGCAGAAGGCCTTGATGACCGTGTTCGCGCCGACCGTGACGCCCGTGCCGAAGCGGACGTTGGGGCCGATCGTGACGTCGGTGCCGAACTTCGTGTCGGCCGAGAGCCAGACCGTGCCGGGATCGGTCATGGTGACGCCGCCCAGCATCGCGGCGTGGCGCAGCCGCTGCTGCAGCGCCTGCTCGGCCACCGCCAGCTCGACGCGCGAATTGATCCCCTGGAACTCCGCCTCCTCGCCCGCCACGGCAATCGCCTTGTGGCCGGCCGCGCGGGCGATCCGCACCGCATCGGTGAGATAGAATTCGCGCTTCACGTTGTCGTCGCGGATCGCCCCCAGCAGCTTCGCGATCAGCCTGCCGTCGATGCACATCACGCCGGAATTGCAGAAATCGACCGCCCGCTCCGCGGCGTCGGCATCCTTGCTCTCGACGATCCTGACCAGTTCGCCGCTCTCGACGATCAGGCGGCCATAGGGCGACGGATCGCGGGCGGTGAACCCCAGCACGCCGACCGCAGCCTTGGCCTTGCTGCAGGCGGCAACCAGCCTGCGGAGGCTTTCGGTGGTCACCAGCGGCGCATCGCCGAACACGACCATGACCGGGCCGTCATGGCCCTTGAGAGCCCCCAGCGCGGCTCGGGCGGCGTGCCCCGTGCCCAGCGGCTTGTCCTGCACGGCCGTCGGATGCGGCGCGAAGGCCCTGGCCACCCCGGTGGCGCCGGGCGCGATCACGCCGACGATCCGGCTGGGCTTCAGTGCGGCTGCATTGGCCAGCACATGGGCCACCATCGGGAGGTTCGCCAGCGGATGCAGGACCTTCGGCAGGGCCGACTTCATGCGGGTTCCAGCGCCGGCTGCGAGCACGACCACGGCAATGGGTGATTTCATGCCCGTCCGATGCCATGGGGCTGGCGGACGGGCAAGGCGGATATGCTAGAGAACACAACATGCAGACAGATGCCGAAAAACTCATCGCCGCCCGCTTCGACACGGTCCTCTACGACCTCGACGGCACCCTGATCGACAGCGCGAAGGACATGCAGCTGGCCGTCAGCAACGTGCTGGCTGACCACGGCCTGCCGGCCGTGACCGAGGACGACGTGCGGATCTTCATGGGCCAGGGCAGCAAGGTCACGATGGGCAAGGCCTTCGCCAAGTACGGCCGGACGCTGGACGAGGACACGCTGACCGCTGTGACGCGCGAGTTCGTCCGCTACTACGAGGCCGATCCGATCAGCCACACCACCGCCTTTGCCGGCGTTGCCGACGTGGTCTCCGGCTTCGCGCGGCTCGGGCTGAAGCAGGGCGTCTGCACCAACAAGTTCGAGAAGCCCTCGCGCATGATCCTCGAGCACCTCAGACTGATGCCGCCAATCAGCGATGTGGCCGGCGCCGACAGTTTCCCGGTCCGCAAGCCCGACCCGCGCCACATCCTGATGCTGTTGGAGCGCATGGGCGGCGACCCGAAGCGCGCCGTGATGATCGGCGATTCGACGCACGATGCCGAGGCTGCCCGCGGCGCCGGCATCCCGGCCGTCCTGGTGAGCTGGGGCTACACGGCAAGACCTGCCAGCGAACTGGGCGCCGACGCCGTGATCGATCGTTTCGATGCACTCCCCGCGGCGCTGGCGGGACTCGCAGCGGGCC
>LSKJ01000104.1 GCA_001557035.1 Rhodospirillaceae bacterium CCH5-H10
GCCCGGTCACGCCGTAATCGACGACGCGCACGAATTCGAGGCGCGAGAAATCGGTGAACGGCCGCACGCGGACGCTGCCTTCGCTGGTCTCCACGACCTCCCCGACGGGGATGCCCACCGGAAAGCTGCCGCCATGGCCGGAAGTCACGATACGGTCGCCGGTCTGAACGCCTGCGACGCCCTGCAGCAGGGCGAGGCGAAGCCGGGGTGAATTGTCGCCGGCCAGAATGGCCCGTTCGCGCGTGCGCTCGACCAGAACCGGCAGGCGTGAGTTGACGTCGGTCACGAAGAGGACGCGCGAGCTGTTCTCACCCACTTCGGCGATGCGGCCGGCCAGCCCCTCGCCGGTCACGACGGCCTGCCCCGGTGCGACCCCGACCCGGCGACCGACATTCAGCAGGGCGCCGCGCATGTAGGCACTGACGCTGTCGCCGACGAGACGGGCGGTGATGAAGGAGGCCTCGGGCCCCTCCCGGAACCTGGCAAGGCTGCGCAGGCCCTCGTTCTCGTTCTCGAGACGCCGCGCGGCGGTCTGCCAGGCGAGCAGCCGGGCATTCTCTTCGCGCAGGCGGGCGTTCTCTTCACGCAATGAGGCGAATTCACGAAGATCGGCGATGGCCCGGTTGGCGTAGGCGGCCGGCCGGGCGATGGCCTCCAGGACCGGACTCGCGACATCGAGCGCCAGCACGCGGGCATGTTCGACCAGGACGGTATCGGCCTTGCCGACCAGCATGATGCCGAAGGCGGCGATCACGAGCAGGCCGAGGGCAAAGCGCTGCACCACCGTGCGCACCTGGCCCGCGACTACCTCGAAGTCGTCCCGAATCGCCATTTCCTGCCCATTCTAACCCAAGCGGGCGGCGGCGCGGCCTGTTAGTACATCGAAGAAAGGACGCCGCGAAGACGCACGATGTTCTCGACAGCATGGCCCGTGCCAAGCGCCACGCAGAGCAGCGGATCCTCGGCCACCGAGACCGGCAGGCCGGTGGCCTGGCGCAGCACGGTGTCCATGTTGGCCAGCAACGCGCCACCGCCCGTCAGCACGATGCCCTTGTCGACGATGTCGGCGGCCAGTTCCGGCGCGGTGTTCTCCAGCGCGACCTTCACGGCCTCGACGATGGCGCTCACCGGCTCCTGAAGGCTCTCGGCGATCTGCCGCTCGGTGATGACCAGCTCCTTCGGGACGCCGTTCATCAGGTCGCGGCCCTTGATCTCCATCGTGCGGCCTTCGCCGTCGTCGGGCGGGCAGGCGGAGGCGATGGTCTTCTTGATGCGCTCGGCCGAGCTTTCGCCGACCAGGAGGTTATGGTTGCGGCGGATGTAGGCGATGATCGCCTCGTCCATCTTGTCGCCGCCGACGCGCACCGAGCGCGGATAGACGATGCCGCCCAGCGACAGCACGGCCACCTCGGTGGTGCCGCCGCCGATGTCGACGACCATCGAGCCCGTGGGCTCGGTCACCGGCAGGCCGGCGCCGATCGCCGCCGCCATCGGCTCCTCGATCAGCCAGACCTTGCGGGCGCCGGCGCTCTCGGCCGATTCCTGGATGGCGCGGCGCTCGACGGCGGTGGAGCCGGAGGGCACGCAGACCACGATCTGCGGATGGGCGAAGCTGCGGCGATTGTGCACCTTCGAGATGAAGTGCTTGATCATCGCCTCGGCGACTTCGAAGTCGGCGATGACGCCGTCGCGCAGGGGCCGGATCGCCTGGATGTTGCCGGGGGTACGACCCAGCATCATCTTGGCCTCTTCGCCGACGGCGAGGACCTGACGCTTGCCGCTCTGCGTGGTGAGGGCCACGACGGACGGTTCATTGAGAACGATGCCCCGACCCTTCACGTAGACCAACGTATTGGCCGTGCCGAGGTCGATGCCCATGTCCGCCGAAAATAGCCCGATGACGCGCGACAGCATTGAGTTAAGTCTCTGTAATTACGGCGAAATCTTGAAATTTTGGCGCTATTCCAAGGTCCAGCGCCCAAGGTGCGACCGGGTTTAGACCGGCAAGGCAAGGCTCGCAAGGCGATTCAAACGGCCGCACCGATGGTCACCGTTTGTGCTCGTTCGCGATTCGTCGAGACTGAAAAGTTGCGCGCCGCGGGTGCTTCAGGCGCTCGCCAGCCGGCGCTCCTGCCGTTCGAGCCAGGCCACGACATCGGCGCGGCGCCCGGCCTCGATATGCGCCCATTGATGCGACTTCAGCTCCTCGCCCTTTCCAGAGCGCCAGTATTCCTTCACCACGAGCATCGTCCAGGGCGCAATGCCGGTCGCGCGTCCCGTGGTGACCTCGACGGTGAAGCCATGGCTGGCGCCGGCGTAAGAGTGCCGTTCGCGCTGCCATTCGACGCCGTCGATGCTCCACGACGTCTTCAGCGCACGCGTCGTCCCCGGTTCGAGCAGGCGATCGACGATGCGAAAGAACGACGCGTCGCCGATCTTGCGCACTAGAGGCCCATCATCTTGGCGATGGTGTTGCGCTGGATGTCGTTGGTGCCGCCGCCGATCGAGCCGACGCGGACGTCGCGGAACAGGCGCTGGATGTCGTGCGCCATCGTGTAGCCGGCGCCGCCCATGATCTCCATGGCGAGATGGGCGCACTTGAACTCGCCGTCGGTGCCCTGGATCTTGGCGATTGCCGTCTCCTCGACGGGATCGAGGCCGGCATCGAGCATGTCGGCGAGGCGATAGGTCAAAGCCTGCGTCGTACGCAGCGCGATGCGCATGTCGGCGAACTTGTGCTGGATCGCCTGGAACTTCGAGATCGGCTGGCCGAACTGGATGCGTTCCTGGGCAAAGCGCTTGGCGTACTCGATGGCGAAATGCATGTTGCCGCAGGCCTGCGCCGCGAGGCACAGGCGCTCGAGATTCAGTCCCTTCATCAAACCGGACCAGCCGCGATTCTCCTCGCCGATCACATGATCGGCCGGCACGAACACACCATCGAAGAAGATCTCGTTGGCGTGCGTGGTGCGCCGACCGAGCGTCGGCAGCGGCTGCATCGTGAGGCCGGCCGCGCGGGCATCGACCCAGAACAGGGTCACGCCCTTGTGCCGCGCCTCGCTGTCGGTCTTGGCGACCACCATGAGGTAGTCCGCGACATGCGCGGCGCTGATGTAGAGCTTCTGCCCGGTGATCCGATAGCCGTTGCCGTCGCGCACCGCGCGCGTCTTGATGCCCGACGCATCCGAGCCGGTGTCGGGCTCGGACAGCGCGAAGGCCGACTTGAGTTTGCCGGCACAGATCTCCGGCAGGTAGCGCCGCCGCAGATGCTCGCCCGCCGTGAGCTGCAGGTGCATGCCGCCATACACGACGGTCGGCAGGTAGAGCGAGGACGCGCCGCTGTAGTGACGCGCCAGCGCCTCGACCAGCACGACGAGATCCTTGCGGCTGCCGCCCATGCCGCCATAGGCGGGATCGTAGGGCAGCGCCATGTAGCCCGCTTCCGCCAGCGCATCGAAGGCGGCGTGCGGGAACGCCGACTCCTCGTCGAGCTTGCGGATGTCTTCCGCCGGCAGCACGCGGGCCAGCAGTTCGGCGACGTTGCGTCGGATCAGGACCTGCTCGTCGGTCAGGCCGAACTCGTCGAGTGTGCTCATTTCACTTGGGCTTCGTGTCCTGGCGGTAGAGGTAGTAGGCCCAGCCGCCGACAGCGGCGAGTGCGACGAAGACGAGGATTTCGTAGAGGGACATGATCAGTCGAACACCACGACGCCGCGCGCGACTTCGCCCGCCATCATGCGCTTGAAGCCCTCGTTGATCTCGTCGAGCCGGTAGGTGCGGCTGATCAGGCCGTCGATGTTCAGGCGCTTGTTCATGTAGTGATCGACCAGCACCGGGAAATCGAGGTCGGGCCGCACCGAGCCATAGAAGGTGCCGCTCATCGTCTTCTCGCCGAACACCATCATCATCGGCGAATACTGAGCCTTCACCGTGGCCGCCGAGATGCCGACCGCGACGCCATGGCCACCCGGCGCCAGCGCGTCGAAGGCCAGCGCCTGCGTGGCGCCGACCGACACCGCGTCGAAGGAGTAGTCGACGCCCAGACCGCCGGTGATCTCCTTCACCTTCCGGACCGGGTCGTTGTCGGTCGCGGTGTTGATCGTGTGCGTGGCGCCAAACGTCTTCGCCATCTCGAGCTTGTTGTCGAGGATGTCGGCCGCGATGATCTTCGACGCGCCCGAGAGCATCGCGCCCTGCACGGCATTGAGTCCGACGCCGCCGCAGCCGATCACCAGCACGGTCGAGCCCGCCTCGATCTTGGCATGACGCGTCACCGCGCCGACACCGGTCGCGACGCAGCAGCCGACCAGGGCAGCCTGCGCCCACGGCATGTCCTTGCGGATCGGCACCACCATCTCCTCCGGAACCACGACCTCTTCGGCGAAGGTGCCGATGCGCGCCATCTGGTTGATGCCCTCGCCCTTGTGCTTGAGGCGCAGCGTGCCGTCATGCTGCGCGCCCGGCGGCACGGACGCGCGGCCGATGCAGAGCACCGTGCGGCCCTGGGAGCAGTAGCGGCAGCGCCCGCAATGGGGGCGGAACGAGAAGATCACGTGGTCGCCCGGCTTCACCGTGGTGACGCCGGGGCCGCATTCCAGGATCTCGCCGGCGGCCTCGTGGCCCGGCACGATCGGCATCGGCGAGGGCCAGTCGCCATTCATGATGTGCCAGTCGCTCTGGCAGACGCCCGACGCCTTCATCTTCACGCGCACTTCCTGCGCCTTGGGCGGGTCGAGTTCGCACTCCACGACCTGGAGTGGCTCGTTGGGCTTGAACAGAACGGCGGCCTTCATGCTTTTTCCTCCCGAAGCGTTGACGACACTATATCATCGCGCCATGAGCAAAACCCTCCTGATCACCGGCGGCGCCTCGGGCATCGGCGCCGAGACCGCCCGCCAGGCCGCGACGCGCGGCTACGCCATCGCCATCAACTACCGGACCCGCGACTCTCAGGCCAAACAGGTCGTGGCCGACATCGAGGCCAGGGGCGGCAAGGCCATCGCGCTGCCCGGCGACATGGCGCGCGAGGCCGACATCGTGCGGCTGTTCGAGGAGACCGAGAAGGCGCTGGGGCCGATCACCCATCTGGTGAACAGCGCCGGCACCAACGGAAAGCGCGGCCGGGTCGACGAATACGATGCCGCGGTGCTGGCCAACCTGTTCGCCACCAACGTCACGGGATTGATGCTGTGCTGCCGCGAGGCGGCCCGGCGCATGTCGACGAAACACAGCGGCAAGGGCGGCGCGATCGTCAACGTCTCGTCGATGGCGGCGACGCTCGGCGGGCGCCTCGGCTCCTCGGCCTATGCCGCCAGCAAGGGCGCGGTCGACGCCTTCACCAAGGGCTTCGCCCGCGAGGTCGCATCCGAGGGCATCCGCGTGAACTCGCTGCGACCGGGCATGGTGCTGACGGAGATGACTGAGGGCCGGCTGAAGGACGCCGCATTCCGCGCCAACATCGAGAAGTCGATTCCCATGGGCCGCGTCGGCAAATCGGCCGAGATCGCCGAGGCGGCGCTGTGGCTGCTGTCGGACGAGTCGTCGTTCATCACCGGCGCGATGCTCGATGCGTCGGGTGGAGGATACATTATCTAGGCGCGTTCACACGCGCCTAACAAAAAAGAGGCGCCGGTTTCGGCGCCTCTTTCTTTTCTGAACCGCGCGGGCTCTCGCGCTTGGTTACAAGCGCTGCCGCCCGCCGGTGTACAAGCCGCGCTTAGTTGCGCGCCTTGTCCACCAAAGCCTTCTCCTTGATCCACGGCATCATGGCGCGGAGCTTCTCGCCGATCTCTTCGATCGGGTGCTCCGACATGCGCTTGCGCGTGGCCTTGAACGAGGCCTGGTTGACCTTGTTCTCCAGCATCCAGTCGCGGGCGAAGCGGCCCGACTGGATGTCTTCGAGAACGCGCTTCATCTCCGCCTTGGTCTCGGCCGTCACGATGCGCGGGCCGGTCCGGTACTCGCCGTACTCGGCGGTGTTGGAGATCGAGTAGTTCATGTTGGCGATGCCGCCCTCGAAGATGAGGTCGACGATCAGCTTCACCTCGTGCAGGCACTCGAAGTACGCCATCTCCGGCGCGTAGCCCGCCTCGACCAGCGTCTCGTAGCCGGCCTTGATCAGCTCGACGAGGCCGCCGCACAGGACGACCTGCTCGCCGAACAGGTCGGTCTCGCACTCTTCCTTGAACGAGGTCTCGATGGTGCCGGCGCGACCGCCGCCCACCGCCGACGAGTAGCTGAGCGCGATCTCGAGCGCGTTGCCCGAGGAGTTTGCCGCCACCGCCACGAGGCAGGGCACGCCGCCGCCGCGCACATACTCGGAGCGCACGGTATGGCCGGGGCCCTTCGGCGCGATCATGAACACGTCGAGGTCGGGGCGCGGCGTCAGCAGGTTGAAGTGGACGTTGAGGCCGTGGGCGAAGGCCAGCGCGGCGCCCTGCTTCATGTTGCCGGCGAGGTCGGCGTTGTAGATGTCCGACTGCAGCTCGTCCGGGGTCAGCATCATCACGATGTCGGCCCACTTGGCGCCATCGGCCGGGCTCATCACGGTGAAGCCGGCGCCCTCGGCCTTCTTGATCGTGGCCGAGCCGGGCTTCAGCGCAATGCGCACGTCCTTGACGCCCGAATCGCGGAGGTTCATGGCGTGGGCATGGCCCTGGCTGCCGTACCCGACGACAAGGACCTTCTTGCCCTTGATCAGGTTCACGTCGGCATCACGATCGTAGTAGACACGCATTGGCGCCATTCCTCCTGGCTGACTTCTCGCAAAGAACGGGGGTTAGTAGACAAACCGGCCCCTAAAAACCAGCCTCGAATCCCGCCTTATCGCATGTCCCATCTGCGCTTCTACATATGGTATGCGTGGCTCCAGGCAACCAAGCCCCGTAGACCCGAGGAAAGCCCGCTATGTCGTCTCTTCGCCCCCTGTCCGTTCTAGCGCCCCTGGCACTCGCGCTGGTTGCCTGTTCGCAGCCCTCCGACGCGCCGACCAACCCGGCCGTCGCCATGCCGGGGATCGACTACGCCGTGGAGAACTCGACGCTGCACGGGGCCGCCCGGGCGATGCGCAACCACACCTGGCTGTGGACCCGCACCAACGGGCCGGCCCAGATCCACTATTCGACGGCGGACGGGCGGGACTTCGTCTGGATGGTCGGCCAGCGCCGCATCTTCCAGGGCCAGTGGATGGTCGAGAACACCAGCGATTCCAGCGGCCAGCCGATCACCCAGATCTGCCTGCGCTATCCCGGCGTGAATTTCGGCGGGCTGAGCGCCACCCCGACCTGCCGTCCGGCCGGCACCTTCCTGGGCGAGATGCAGCAGCGCGAGGGTGGCGACGCCCTGCAGATGAACGGGCGCACCCAGGCGCTGTTCGTGATCGACAAGACGCCGGCCAACCTGGCCGAGATCGAGGCCCGCGTCGCCTCGATCAAGGGCCTGTCGAACTACTAGCGGTCGAAGGCCAGCTTCAGGCCCAGCAGGCCCAGCGCGCCGCCCATGAACCGATCGAGCCAGAGCTTGGTTCGCCGGTAGAAGGCGCGCGCCGTCTGGCCCGAAAAGAGCAGCGTCAGCAGGGCGAACCAGCTGAACTCGTTGACCGCCACGATGGCCAGCACCGCAGCCTCCATCCAGGACGGCATCTGGGCGGGCAGCAGCGAGACGAAGATGCTGCCCATGAAGACCATGACCTTGGGGTTGCTGAGCTGCAGCAGCAGCGCCTTCAGGAAGCCCTGCCACGCCCCTCCCCGCCCCGCCGACGGATCGGCCTCGGGCAGCGGCGCGCCGGCATGGCGCAGCAGCATGTAAGCGAGATAGAGCAGGTAGAGCGCGCCGCCGATGCGGAAGGCGACGTAGAGCCATTCGAAGCGCGCGAACAGGATCTGCAGGCCATAGAGCGCGGCGGCCGCCCAGGCGACCGCGCCCAGCATCATGGCGAAGGCCGACAGCAGTCCGGCGCGGCGGCCCGAGACTGCTGCAGTCTGGATGACCAGCACGGTGGATGGGCCGGGGCTCGCCACGGCCAGCAGGTGGACGACCGCGAGCCCGGCAAGGGCCGCGACGTACTCCATGCCTAGAGCGCCTCGCCGCCGCGCGACATGGCGACGATGCCGGTGCGGCCGACATCGACCAGACCCAGCGTCTCCATCAGGCCGATGAAGGTCTGCACCTTGTCGCTGTTGCCCGTGACCTCGAACACGAAGGAATCGGACTTGGCGTCGATCACCTTGGCGCGGAACACGTCAGCCAAGCGCAGCGCCTCGACGCGCTTCTCGCCGACGCCCTTCACCTTGACCAGCGCCAGCTCGCGCTCGATGTGCGGGCCCTCTACCGTGAGGTCGCGCACGCGATAGACCGGCACGAGACGGTCGAGCTGCGCCTTGATCTGCTCGATGATCATCGGCGTGCCCTTGGTCACGATGGTGATGCGCGACTGGCTTTCCTTCGCGTTGGTCTCCGCGACGGTCAGGCTCTCGATGTTGTAGCCGCGGCCCGAGAAGAGGCCGACCACGCGCGCGAGGATGCCCGGCTCGTTGGCCACCAGGACGGAGATGGTGTGGGCAACCACAGACGTATCCTTGCTCACACCAGCACCATGCCTTCTTCCGACACCGTCGTGGATTGCCTGTCGTCCGGACCCAGCAGCATCTCGTTGTGCGCCGCGCCCGAGGGGATCATCGGGAAGCAGTTCTCCTTCTCGTCGACGATGACGTCGACGATGACGGGATGCTTCAGCGCGATCATCTCCTTGATCGTGTCGTCGAGCTTGTCCGGATCCTCGCAACGAAGGCCCTTGGCGCCGAACGCCTCGGCCACCTTCACGAAGTCGGGCAGCGATTCGGAATAGCTCTCCGAGTAGCGGCCGCCGTGCAGCAGTTCCTGCCACTGCCGGACCATGCCCATGTAGTGGTTGTTCAGCACGAAGATCTTCACCGGCAGGCGATACTGCGCCGCCGTCGAGAGCTCCTGGATGTTCATCAGGATCGAGGCCTCGCCCGCCACGTCGATCACCAGCGCCTCGGGATGCGCGATCTGCACCCCCAGCGCCGCCGGGAAGCCGTAGCCCATCGTTCCGAGGCCGCCCGAGGTCATCCAGCGGTTGGGCTGCTCGAACTTCAGGAACTGCGCCGCCCACATCTGGTGCTGGCCCACTTCGGTGGTGATGTAGTGGTCCTTGTCCTTGATGTGGTGATAGAGCCGCTCCAGCGCGTATTGCGGCTTGATCACCTTGTTGTTCGGCTTGTAGGCGAGGCAGTTGCGCGCGCGCCAGGTGTCGATCTCGGCCCACCACGCCTTCAGCGCCTTCTGGTCAACCTTGGGCTGCTTCGCCTTCCAGGCCTTGATCAGTTCTTCCAGCACGATGCCGGCGTCGCCGACGATGGCGAGGTCGACGCGGACGTTCTTGTTGATCGACGACGGATCGATGTCGACGTGGATCTTCTTCGATCCCGGCGAGAATTTCGTGAGGTTGCCCGTGATGCGATCGTCGAAGCGCGCGCCGATGTTGATCATCACGTCGCAGCCGTGCATCGCCAGGTTGGCTTCGTAGGTGCCGTGCATGCCCAGCATGCCGAGGAACTGCTTGTCCGACGCCGGGAAGGCGCCGAGGCCCATCAGCGTGTTGGTCACCGGATAGCCCGTGAGATGCACGAACTGCGTCAGCAGCTTCGAGGCCTTCGGCCCGGAGTTGATGATGCCGCCGCCGGCGTAGAACACCGGACGCTTGGCATTGGCGATCATCTCGATCGCCTGCTCGATCTTCTTCGGATCGGGCCTGGTCTGCGGCCGGTAGCTCTTGTGCGTCACCGCGACCTTGGGCGGCGGCGCGTACTCGTGCTTGTTCATCAGCACGTCCTTGGGCAGGTCGATGACGACCGGACCCGGACGACCGGAGCGCGCCACGTAGAAGGCCTCGTGGACCGAACGGGCGAGATCGCCCACCGACTTCACCAGGTAATTGTGCTTGGTGCAGGGACGCGTGATGCCGGTCGTATCGGCTTCCTGGAAGGCGTCGTTGCCGATCAGGTGGGTCGGCACCTGGCCCGTCAGGCAGACGATCGGGATCGAATCCATCAGCGCGTCGGTGAGGCCGGTCACGGCATTGGTCGCGCCGGGGCCCGAGGTCACCAGCACCACGCCGACCTTGCCGGTCGAGCGGGCATAGCCCTCGGCGGCGTGCACGGCGGCCTGCTCATGGCGCACCAGGATGTGGCGCAGCCGGTTCTGCTTGAAGAGCGAATCGTAGATCGGAAGGACGGCGCCACCGGGATAGCCGAAGACGACCTCGACTTCCTCGTCGATCAGGGCTTTCACCAACAGATCGGCGCCGGTCGTGGCGGACTCCTCGGGCTTCGTCACAGTGCTCTCCTTCTGACAAATGTGCCGCAAAACGGGGGTTTTGCGGCGCGGCGGAACATAGTGGGAGGGTCGGGACCGGTCAATCCAAAAAGATCGAAACGCAAAGTTTTAGGTGTCTGGATTGTCCAAATATTTCTCAATCGTGCCCAGAGCTTGATCAGCCCTCGGATCGAACACCAAATCTGGTGTCATTTGACGCCGGAACCACGTCATCTGGCGCTTGGCATACTGCCGCGTATGAGCGATGGCGACCCGCCGCACCTCTTCCAGCGACATCTCTCCCCGGAAATGCCGGAACAGCTCGGGCGCGCCATGGGCCTTGAGACCGGGCCAGACCGGGTCGGGCTGGCGGTCGAAGACGGCGCGAACTTCCGCCACGACGCCCTCGCCCAGCATGACGTCGAACCGGCGTTCGATCCTGTCGCGCAGCCAAGTCCGATCGGGGGCCAGAAGGACCGTCACGAAGCGCCAGGGCGCGGCCGAGGCCTCGCCCTCCTGCCAGGCACTCAGGGGGCGCCCCGTGGCCCGCCAGACTTCCCAGGCGCGGACATGGCGTTGCCGATCGCCCGGCTTCAGCCGGTCGACCAGGACAGGGTCGTGCTCGGCCAGCCGAGCGCGGAACGCTTCCGGACCCAGCGCGGCCCAGTCGGCATTGGCCTGTTCCCGAAGTTCGGGCGGCGCGTCGGGTATCGGCGCGATGCCTTTCATCAGGGTGCGCAGATAGAGGCCGGAGCCGCCGCACAGGATGGGCAAGCGGCCGGCGGCCCGCGCCCGCTCGATCTCCCCGCTGGCCATCGTGCGCCACCGCGCGGCGGACACGGTCTCGCTGAGCGGCAGCACGCCATAGAGCGCGTGCGGCGCCCGTGCCTGCTCCTCGGGCGTCGGCTGCGCCGTCAGGATCGGGAAGGCGTCGTAGGTCTGCATCGCGTCGGCGTTGATGACCGTGCCGCCGCGACGCCCGGCGAGGTCGAGCGCCAGCGCCGACTTGCCGCTGGCGGTCGGGCCGGTGACGACGATGACGGGAGTCTGTGCCTGCGAAACCATGAGCCGGCGCACTGTTTGCAAATCCGCGACCCCGCCGCTAGAGCCGGGGCGTGAAAAACGTCCTCGTCCTCATCGCCAAT
>LSKJ01000105.1 GCA_001557035.1 Rhodospirillaceae bacterium CCH5-H10
AGGAAGCTAGGGCGGCCGGTGCCTCAAGTAAGCGGCTGGAAGAGCTGCTGGAGCCGACCTACGAGCCGCTGAACGCGTTCCGGCAGGCGCATGCCCGCTTCTGCAACACCAGGGCGGGGACGCCGGCCGGCGTCCAGCTCAAGCTGCGGCTCTATATCGAGTCCAAGCTGAGTGGCGCCTTCTGGAAGGAGGAGGGGTACGCGGACCTCCTGACGAGTGCGATCAAGGACCTTGGGCAGCTGCAGGGACGATTGTAGAACGAATCCCCTGGCAAGGGTCCCTGACATGCCGCATCCGGCTTCGCAAACCCTGCAGGAGCAGCAACGCAAGGATCTGACCTACCGCCGTAGCCGCGGGTGGTCGGATCGGCCCGGCCGTTTGCAGCGGATGCCCCTATCCGTTGCAAACGATTCGGCGGCATCGTGGATAACATGAACCTGATGATCGACCATGTGCTGGCGAACGGGGGCCGGGCGGCCGGTCCCGGCGCCGGCTGGGCCTGCCCTGGGCAGGGGTTTCATTGCCATGGCTAACGAGTTCTTTCCCGGCGATGACTACCTCAAGGATCGACTGAGGCGTGACGAACTGACTAAGTCTGACCGCGAACTCTTGATGTGGGTGTGGTCGGCCGCCGCCGACGGGCGGCCGACCAAGGAGATCGCTAAAGGCATCCGCCGGGCTCATCGGGACGAACTTCTGTGTGCGATGCGCCAGCAGTTCTTTGCGGACCTGTCGACCAGCGGCGCCGCGAAGAAGATTGCCGAGTTTCTCAAGTCTTATGCCGCTCGCGCTGGCCGCCTCAACCGCCCCCAAGCGACGCCACCAGAAGCGGGAACCATCGACCGCGCCGGGGTCGAACTCATACGGCTGGCGCCGCCGCCGAGTTGGCGAACGGTTTACGACGCTTTGCAACGATACCCCCTATCGGTTGCAAGCGAATCTGCCGCACAGGGAACGACATGATCCTGAAACTCATGCATTTCATTACCGACACGTTCCTGCAGGAAGCCTCGCTCCGCCGCAATCCAGCCGACATCGAGGTTGGGTTGCTTAGGGCAGGCTTGGCGCGCGTTGCCCTGGTTGGGGTGTGCGCTACGGTGGAAGAGTCTGAACTCGATAACATTGAGTTGCGCGGTGAAGCGGCGGCCAGTCAAGCGGCAACCGCGATCGGCGTTCTCAACGAATACATCTCTCAGATCGATATGGTCATCAGCCGCCTCAAGGCAGCCGCCGGATCAGCCAGCACTTCAGGCCAGGATCAATTGGTGACTCACAAAATCAAGGCGCTCATTGCACGTTCGAATGTGCGGCCATTGATGTACAGGCTGATGGCGGCTTTCAGCACGCTGGGTCTGACAGAGGCCAACCTGCGCATCGAAATGCTGTGGAACGCCTATAAGAAAAAGCCGGATGGCTTCGGGGCTTTGCCTCAATATCAGATTGATACTTGGCGCGTGGTCGCGAGTTCCCGGAATATCCATACAAAGCCTGATGCTGATTTGCTCGCGGCCAAGGCCAGGGCCGGCGGCGTGATGGTGGGTATGAACGATGACAGACTTTGGGACGGGATCGCCGCCGAACAACATGTTCTGAGCTGCCTGGATGAACTCTGGAAAGTGGCAGCCCCGCTCCCGGAGGCAAAAGATGCCGAGTGACCTGCCAATCGAGGCCGAGCGCCTGTTGGCCGATCTGCCCCATGTCGACAATGCTGTGGCCTTCGCGCGGGAGCAGCTCGCGCGCGTGTACAAGCGCCTCGAGGCGCCATTCGTCGAAAGGATTATGAGAGCCTCACCCGACCAGCTCGACGCCGTTATCGATCTGACAGCCAAGGAACTGCGGGCCCTTGTCCAGGGCAAGCACCGCAGCGAGCTCGCGGCCCTTGCCGGAGATCTCGTTTTCGAGGAGCGGCGCCGAGCACAGATAATGCGAGAGCTTGAAGCCTTTCCGCAGTTCGCTGAAGCGCCGCCCGCCGTCGACATCGCCGTTGAGCATGACGGCGAGCGCGGCTTTACCATCCGGATCTGTGGCCAGGCCAGCCACTTCAAGTTGCCGGCAATCATCGATCGCGGCGTCTGGCGGGGTGATGGCCGATACGAGCGCGGCGACGCCGTCACCTGCGACGGCAGCCTCTGGATCGCGCGCGAGGACAATCCGAGTCACGAGCCTGGCAAGGGGCCGCAGTGGCGCCTTGCCGTGACGAAGGGGAAGAACGGGCGCGACGCGAAGTTTGCAGGCCGCGGTTAGGGAGAATCGATATGTCGTTACAGGATGCCGTGGCCGCCCGGTTTAAATCAGCCTTCAAGGCTGAGCTTGAGCGTGACCGTATGCAATCAGCGGATGACCTGGCCGCCCAGCTCGCGGCGATCGACGCCGGTGGTACGCTCCAGCGCGCGCGCGAGATCGTGCGCGAGGCGGAGACGGAGCGAAACCGGAAACAATCGGTGATCGATGGCTTTTGCGAGACCGTGTTGCTCATGCAAGCTGCAATATCGACGGGCAAGCTCGACCAGGCGCGGGCCGAGCTGCTCGAGGCGGAACGGGTGTTGGTCGCGGCCGAAGAAACATTGGCCTCTATGGAGGCAGACGCCGTCGCGCGGGCTCTCGCCTTCATCGATCCAGCCTTGACGGCCGCCGCCGGCCGTATTGCTTCGGCCATCGAAGAGATCGAGTCCACGTTTTGCTTGTTCGAAGTCGTGCAACGCGATGCCGGGCTGCGTCGCCTGAAGATTCCGAACCTGGCCAATCTGTGCGCTGTGAACATCGCTTCGGTGCGGACGTTCGGGCAGCGTCTCGATGCGGCGATGTCGGCCTTGCGGCCTCGATGAGAAAGGCGCTGTGGGAAACCATGGTTGTGCCGCCGCGACCGGCAAATCGGAGGCCGCCGGGCAATGCCGTGACCAGGCTTTCGCTGTTCGGCAAGGTCAATGTCGATAGCACTGTCGATCTGGGGAGGGCGATTAGGGCGGCGCGGCAAAACACGATCCTGCTGGAGATCGATTCCGACGGCGGGAGCGGCATTCTTGGCGCCGCGATCCTCGAGGAGCTGCTGATGCATCCGCGCCGCGTCATTACGCACGTCGTCGACAGGGGAAACAGCGCGGCGGCCATCGTGGCAATGGGCGGCGATCGTCGCAGGATTTCGCCGCACGCGACAATCCTGATGCACAAGTCCCGAGGGGAAAGCGAGGCGGCCTGCCGGCGCATGGACGAAGTCTCACTCGAAGTGTTCGCCGCAGCGACAGGCCGGGAGCGGTGCGTGATCGACGCCTGGGAGAGCGCCGAGCTGGTTTTCACGGCGCAAGAGGCGGTGGAGGTCGGGCTCGCCCACGAGATCTGTAACCCCCGGCGCACGGCGGATGTACCCGGCGCCGGGAGCGAGCGGCGCAGCCACCAGGTTGCGCCGCTCGCGCCATCCGGCGCGATGTAGCCATGCCGCGCCACCATGCACTCCCGCCAAACTTGCCGCCTCGCGGGCTTAATCGCGTGGCGGCGGCGGAGTACGTCGGTGTCGGCGTGACCAAGTTCGACGAGCTGGTGGCCAGCGCCCGGATGCCGGCGCCCGTCCGATTGGATGGCCGCCGCATCTGGGATCGCCGCGCGCTCGATCGCGCCTTCGATGCCCTGGGCGGGCAGGTGTCCAGCGACAGGAACGAATGGGACGACGTGGCATGACGCGCCTTGTGCTGCACTACGTGCACGAGTTCAAGGATCGCCACGGCAAGGTGCGGCGCTACTTCCGTCGGCCTGGTTTCAAGCGCGTGCCACTGCCGGGGCTGCCCGGCTCGGAGGAGTTCATGGCGGCCTACCAGGCGGCCTTGAGCGGCGAAGCGGCGCCGCGCCTCGAGATCGGTGCCAGTCGCACGAAACCGGGCTCGGTCTCAGCCCTGATCGCGCGCTTCTATCGCTCGGCACAGTTCGCAGGCTTGGCGAAGTCGACGCAGGCGACCTATCGCGGGATCTTCGAACGATTCCGGGCAGACCATGGCGACAAGCGCGTGGCATTGCTCGGGCGCGACCATATCCGACGGATACTCGAGACGAAGTCCAGCACCCCTGCAGCGGCCAACAACTGGTTGCGCATGGTGCGCCTGCTGCTCGACTTCGCGATCGAGGAGGGGATGCGCAGCGACAATCCCGCGCGCACCGTAAAGGGCATCAGGCACACCACGGACGGCCACGCGCCCTGGAGCGCTGACCAGATCGCCGCTTTCCGCGACCATCATCCGTTGGGCACGAGAGCCCGGCTGGCGATGGAGCTGCTGTACGGTACCGCGCTTCGTCGCAGCGATGCCGTCAGGGTCGGGCGCCAGATGGTCAATGGCGGCGTTGTCCGGATCAGGCAGCAGAAGACCGGCGAGATCGTCGAAGTGCCCATCCTGCCCGAATTGCAGGCCGCTATCGACGCACTGCCGAACGATCATCTGACCTTCCTGGTCACTGGACCTGGCCGGCCGTTCACGCCCGCCGGCTTCGGGAACTGGTTCCATGACATGTGCACGGCGGCCGGAATCGGCGCGGGATACAGCGCCCACGGGCTCCGCAAGGCCGCTGCGACACGCCTCGCCGACGCAGGTTGCACCGATCACCAGATCATGGCCTGGGGCGGCTGGCAGTCGATCAAGGAAGTGCAGCGCTACACCAAGGCGGCCAACCGGAAGAAGCTCGCGTTGAGCGCTGCCGAAAAGCTCGAAACCGGAACAGGCAATGGCAAACCTTGAGAACGGGTTTGCCAATCAGAGGGATAACCCATTGATGCTGTTGAAGAACCCAACAGAGATGGCGGACAGGGCGGGATTCGAACCCGCGGTGGCTGTTACACCACGCACGCTTTCCAAGCGTGTGCCTTAAACCGCTCGGCCACCTGTCCGGGAAGCGCGGTCGGCCGTTCTTATACATCGGTGGATGGTTTGGGCAACGTCCTTCCCCGGTCCTGGCGGCTTGGCTAGGGTCGGCCGGTAGGACCGGCGCTTGGGGGAGTAATGGTCGTGTTTCGTGCCCTGGGCTGGCTGCTGCTGGCCCTGGCTGTCGCAGTGGTCGTGCACGACCTGCTCACCTGGTGGTCCGAGGGCAACTACCCTTTTTCGACCTTCGGGAGCCTGTGGTCGCACCTCGACCCGTCTTCGCTCGGCAACACCCAGACATCGGCGCGGCGCCACCTGTCGGGCATCCTGTGGACCTGGATGATGCGGCCGCTGCTCACGGTGCCGGCGGTGCCGGCCTTTCTCGTGCTGGGTTTTGCCCTGGTCTGGATCGGCCGCCGCGACAGCGGCCGTGCGGAGGCGGGCTTCCTGATGGGCTCGCGCCCGCGCCGGCGCCGCGGCGGGCTCTCCTAGAGTCTTTCCGACATGGATTGAGCTGCAGGGATCAATCGCTCCCCATTCAAATGGGGAAGTGCCCCTTCATACGGGGCGATGGGGTCATGGGCATCGCGAAGGCCATGACCCCTCCGTCGGCGTAAGACGCCGCCACCTCCCCATTTTGTTTGGGCCAGGGAGATGGTGAACGGCTGTTCGGGGACATGGTGAACGGTTTTCAGATTAGGCTGGCTTATCGATGGAGGT
>LSKJ01000106.1 GCA_001557035.1 Rhodospirillaceae bacterium CCH5-H10
GAAGATACGTGTGTACCTGCCTCGACCGCCGGCCCGTAAGTCGCCCAATGGACGCATCCGGCGGGCGGAACGTCCCGATTGCCGCGGCGCCCTGTCGATAGCACTGTCATGACAATGAAAAGACGAGGAAACGCTTCCTGATGTCGTCGGCAATCCGGCGGCAGGCCATCATCATCGTGGCGACGCTGGCGACGGCCTATGTCGCGAGCCACTTCTTCCGCGCGGCCAACGTCACGATCGGGCTCGACCTGATGCGCGACCTCGGCATCGGGCCGGAGGCGCTGGGGGCGCTGACGGGCGCCTTCTTCTTCGGCTTCTCGGCGATGCAGATCCCCTGTGGCTTCCTGTTCGACCGCTACGGGCCGCGCCGAACGGTGACGGGCATGCTGGTTGTCGCGGTTGTCGGCGCGACGCTGTTCACCCTGGCGCCGGGCTGGCCGCAGCTGCTGGCCGGGCGCGCGCTGATGGGCGCGGGCTTCGGCGTCATGCTGATCGGCAGCATGGTGGTGATCTCGCGCTGATTCCCGCCCGACCGCTTCGCCACGCTGGCGGGCATCGTCCTGTCGGTCGGGCTGCTGGGCAATCTGCTGGCCACCACGCCGCTCGCCTGGGGGACCGGCGAGATCGGCTGGCGCGGCGTGTTCGGCCTCATGGTCGTCTTCACCGCGCTGACGGCGATCGCCGTCTGGACCATCGTGCGCGACGCGCCACCGGGGCATCCCTTCCTCGACCGCAAGGCCGAGACGGCGGCGGAGATGATGCGCGGGCTGGGTGAGGTGCTGAAGAACCCGCAGCTAAAATTCATCATCGCGCTCAATTTCTGCAACTACGCCTGCACCTTCACCGTACAGGGCCTGTGGGGCGGCCCGTTCCTGCGCGAGGTCCATGGGCTGACGCGCGTCGAATCGGGCAACGTGCTGCTGGTCGCGGTGATCGCCTACCAGATCGGCATGCTGACCATCAGCCCGCTCGACCGCGTGTTCGACACGCGCAAGCGCATCGCCATCGTCGGCACGCTGCTGATCGCCACCATCCTCGCCACGCTGGCCTTGTGGGCCAGCGCGCCGCTGTGGGTGGCCGTGGCCGCGATCGTCGGCATCGGCTTCCTGAGCGCGTCCAGCACCATGGTGATGACGCACGGCCGCGGCATCTTCCCCGACCGGCTGATCGGCCGCGGCATCGCCACCATGAACACCAGCGTCATGCTGGGCGTCGCCTGCATGCAGAGCCTGTCGGGCGTGATCGTCGGGGCCTTCGCCCCCCTGCCCGACGGCGCGCGCTCCGAGGAAGCCTATCGTACCCTGTTCGGCTTCATGGTCGCGGTGCTGCTGGTCGCCGTCACGATCTACGGCCGCTCGCGCGATGTCCGGCCTAGCGACGAGTTGCGGGCACGGCAGGCGGCGCTCAAGCCCTGACGCAGGCCGGCCCGCCTGCGGCCCGGCCAACAGCGTGAAAAGAGGCGGCGGCGGCGCGGCATAGCGGCTAGACTGCCGCCATGTCCGCCATCGAAGCCCTGCGCAAGTCGCTGTCCGTTTCCTCCGAAGACCTCTCCTCCGAGGACAAGAAGAAGACGGCCGTCGAGGCCATCACCAGGATCCTCGACGCGCTGGGCAAGGGCGTGGCGCCCTTCGGCGAATGGGAACAGCGATGCCTCGGGGCTGCGATCATCGCGCTGCGATCGAGCAAGTTCGACGAGGCGCGGTCCTTCGCGCGGCGGGCGATCTGGCCCGAGGAGAACCGGCGCAATTCCGGCGTCGCGCGCCTGCCGCTGCGGCCCGGCATGCTGAGCCTGGCGGAACTGGCCCACGAACTGGAGACGGCGCGCAAACTGCCGCCGCGCGGCAAGCCGCGCACGGTCGAATAGGCCGGGAAAAAGACTGGCTGCGCGGCAGCCAAAATTCGGCAAACCAATCCATTGTCGTTCGCCGGGATCGGGCGCATCTCTTGGGCCATGAACCCGGTTCCCGCTTTGCCCTTCCGCGCGGCCAGCTGTCGACGCTTCTGCTGAAGCCACTCTCCCATATTTGAAATTCGCACGCCGCGGCTGGCGGGAGCAGAGTCATGTCTTATCTACACAAGATGGCCGGGGAACCATCGGCGGGTTCGTCAGTTAAGGAGGGCGAAACGCCCCACAAACACATTTCTGGAGGTCGGGAGATGGAACGGAAACAGACGATTTACGATCTGGCCGTCCGTGTTTGCCGCGCCGTCCGGGGCGTGCGGGGCGATCGCCAGACCTGGATCGGGCTGGAACTGGTCCATCGCGAGATGCGCGACGAGCGTCCCTCGGCGGTCGATGCCGCGGTGGCCTTCGCGGCAGCGAAAGGCTGGCTGGCCATCGGTGGCGGCCGTCCCTCGCACAGCGTGATGCTGGGCCAGGGTGCTCCCTGAGTCGACGCGCCTGAGAAATCGGCGTTCGCGTCGAACAAGGCTCGTTTGACGCCCCGCCATCGCCCGTTAAGCCTGACGCGATGACAGCCGATCCCGCGCGCACCATTCCCATCCTCGCCTCCCTCGACATCGCCGAGAGCGCTGCCTTCTACACCGACCAGCTCGGCTTCACGGTCGGCTACCAGGATGCGGGCTACCTGATCGTCCGGCGCGACGAGATGGAAATCCATTTCTGGAAGACCGACGATCGCCGCTTTCCCGAGAACACCAGCTGTTACATCCGCGGCGGACAGGTGGCGGCGCTGCATGCCGAGTTCGAGAAGCGGGGCGTGCAGAAGCTCTCGCCCTTCGAGGTGCGGCCGTGGAACATGAAGGAGTTCTACGTCCACGATCCGCACGGCAACCTGCTGAAGTTCGGCTGCGGAGAGTGGTGAGACCGCTCAGCGCCGCGGCCTGCGGGCCGTGGCGCGTGCGACGACCGCCGGATCGAGCAGGTCTTCCAGCCGGCCGATCCGCGGATGCCCGCCCGGCTCCGTCTTCGCCGACGGATCGAACAGGAGCGTGTGCAGGCCGAGCTTGCGCGCCGTGTCGAGATTGGCCACCCGGTCGTCGACGAAGAGGATGTTGCTCGACGGCCCGCCGAGATGCACGCGCATGTGGCGGTAGATGCCGGGATCGGGTTTGCGCAGGCCGATCTCGCCGCTGACGAACCAGCGCGGGATCGCGGCTTCGAGCGCGTGGCTCTTGCGCAGCTTGGCGGACCAGGCGGCAACGTCGTTGGACAGGCAGCAGATCGAATCGAACAGGCCCGTCGCACCGTCCAGCAACTCGCGCGCGCCCGGCGAGAGCCGGTGGCCCGCGAGATAATCGTCTTCCAGCTCGGGAGCGAGGCCGATCCGTTCCCAGAAATGCGACGCATCGATCTGCCCGTAGCTTGCCGCAAGATAGGCCCGCTCGATCTCGACAGCCGTGGCCGTCGAGCCCCGGCGCCGGGCGAAGGGCACAAGCATTTCGCCAACGTCGTCGCCGGTCTCGTACAGCACGCCCATCGCATCGAGGGCGAGGACCGGCCGCGAGCGGCGCACGCGGCTCATGACCTGCTCCGGGCAGGGGGTGACGTCTTCATGGTGCAAGCGTGGGCGGCCGTCCGCCGTTTCGGCAATCGCGAACCCTTCAACGCGCACGAGGAGAAGTCAGCCGAGCTTCCCTGCCACCCGGAACGCGTGGCCAGGTCGGTGACGCTTCCGCCCGGCCTCCTTCGTCGGCTTCCTTGAGTTCGCTGTCGATCCATCGGCGGAACGCACTCACCTCCGGGCGCGTCACCGTCTCGCGCTGCATCACCAGCCAGTAGCCCGTGGCGCAGACCACCGGCGGCCCCAGCACCGGCACCAGACGGCCGGCCGCGAAATCCTGCTCGACGAGCGGCAGGCGGCCCAGCGCCACACCGATGCCGGCCACCGCGGCCTCGAGCGCCATCTGGATCGTGTCGAAGCGCAGCCCGCCCGTCGCCGCGGACAGGTCGATGCCGGCCAGCCCGCCCCAGGCGGCCCAGTCCTCCGCTGCCCGGGTGACGTGCAGGAGGGTCGCTCGCCGCAGATCGTCGACCGAGCGGATCGATGCCGCGAGCGCGGGCGTACAGACCGGCACCAGTCGCTCACGCACCAGGCAGGTCGCGTGCAGGCCGGTCCACTCGCCGCGCCCCATGCGGATGGCGATGTCGATCCCGTCGCGCGAGAACTCGACCCGGCGCTGCGACGAATCGACGGTCACTTCGATGCGGGGATGGCGCTCGTTGAAGCGGCGCAGTCGCGGCAGCAGCCAGCGCATGCCGAAGGTCGGCGGCACGCTGACCGCCAGCCGCCCGGTCGGCTTGCGGCCCGGCACCGTCTCCGTCGCGCGTGCGAGAAGTTCGAGCGCCGCCTGGACCTGGGGCAGATAGACGGCGCCGGCCTCGGTGAGCCCGAGCGAGCGGTTTCCGCGCACGAAAAGCTCGACGCCCAGCCAGTCTTCGAGCGTTTGCACGCCGTGGCTGATCGCGCTCGGCGTGATGTTCAGGTCCTCGGCGGCGGCCTTGAAGCTGAGATGACGGCCCGCGGCCTCGAAGAGGCGCATCGAGCTGAGAGGGGGCAACCGGTAAGCCATGCGAGGCACCGACCATAGGGTGAAATCCGCCGGGCCGGAGGCGAGAAAATTTGGCGACGAGGCCGAGAATAATATCGAACCGAAGTGAACAGCCTTCGTGTGTGCCGCCGCGCGCGGTCCGCTAGCGTCGTTACCCACGGAGGACGAACCATGAGCAGTGCACCGCCGGTCAGGCGTACCGACAAGCTGATGTCCGGGGAGGACGCGGAGCGTCTGCTGGCGCACGGCCGGTGTGCCCGCGTGGCGACCGTCGGCGCCGACGGCGCGCCCTACGTGACGCCG
Source organism: Rhodospirillaceae bacterium CCH5-H10 (assembly GCA_001557035.1). Classification (GTDB taxonomy): domain Bacteria; phylum Pseudomonadota; class Alphaproteobacteria; order Reyranellales; family Reyranellaceae; genus Reyranella. The sequence goes on from LSKJ01000106.1 coordinate 4,816, forward strand.
CTTCTCTATGTCTGGATGGATGGCGAGATCCTCATGCACAACAGCGCCGCGCCGGGGCATTTCCGCGCCAATGTCGATGCCGCGCCGCGGGTCTGCCTCGTCGTCGACGAGCCGGGTGAGGTCTTCGACTATGGCCGCTTCGAATGCGACGTCTCGATCGCCCATGCCAGCGTCGTCGTTCACGGCAGCATCCGCGTCGTCGCCGACCGGGCGCTGAAGCAGAAATTCTGCGACGCGCTGATGGCCAAGTATCACGGCCGCGACGTCGGCCGTCCCAAGGGATTCTACCCGCGCCTCGACCACATCACCGTCTATGCCGTCACGCCCGCGCGCATCACCGGCAAGGAGACGAAGCTGCCGGCCGCCGCCGACCAGTGGCCCGCGCGCGACGACACGAAGACGCCGGACGCGGTGGCGCCTTCGCCGTCCGGGAGCCAGGCGACGCTGTTCGGGGAACCGAAGGCTCAGAGGTCGTGCTGATGGGTTCCGATCTGCCCACGCTTGCCGATGTACAGGCGGCCGCCCACCGCATCGCCGGCATAGCCCTCGAAACGCCGCTTCTCGAATCGCCCATCCTGAGCCGGCGGCTCGGCGGCCGACTGTTCGTCAAGGCGGAGAACCTGCAGGTCACCGGCTCCTTCAAGCTGCGCGGCGCGGCAAACCGCATTGCCGCACTTTCGACGGAGGAGAAGGCGCGCGGCGTCATCGCGCGTTCGTCGGGAAACCACGGGCTGGCCATCGCCTACTGCGCGAACCGGATGGGCACGACCTGCGTGGTCGTGGCGCCCGATACCGCGCCGGCGGTGAAGATCGACAGCATGAAGGCGTTCGGCGCGCGGGTGGTGCAGGTGCCGATGGCGCGCCTCTCCGAGACGGCTATTGCGCTCGCGCAAGCCGAGGACCGCGTCTATGTCCCGCCGGCAGACGATTTCCATGTGGTGGCCGGCGCGGGCACGGTGGGTCTGGAGATCGCGGACCAGGCGGTACGGGCCGGCGTGGCGGTCGACGCCCTCCTGACCTGTTGCTCGGGCGGCGGCCTGACGGCGGGATGCATCCTCGGGCTTTCCGGTACCTCCCCCACGACGCGCGTTCATGCCGTGGAGGCGGTCGGCTTCGAGAAGATGGCGCGGTCGATGGCGATGGGTCGCCGCGTCGATCTCGCGCCCTCGAACGCACATTCGATCTGCGACGCAATCACCGGCTTCTACATGGCCGCCATCCCCTTCGAGATTCTCCAGCCGCATCTCGCGGGCACCCTCGCCGTGACCGATGCGGAAGCCTGCGAGGCGATGCGCGTCGCCTTCGGCGAGTTCGGCCTGGCCATCGAGCCCGGCGGCGCGGTCGCGCTGGCCGCACTTCTGTCGGGCCGGATGGAGCTGCAGGGCCGAACGGTGGTCGCCACCCTCACCGGCCGCAACGTCGATCCCACGCTCGCCGCCTCGATCCTGGGCCACGCCTGAAAACCTAACGCCGGAAGTCCGCCGGCGTGCGTTGCGTGTCGCCGCGCATCAGGCGGCGCAGCGTCGAGGCATCGGCATAGCCCACGCGACGCGCGATCTCCTCGACCGGCAGCTTCGTGGTCTCGAGCAGGAAGCGGGCCGTCTCGATGCGGATGCGGCGCACGAAGCGGATCGGAGACAGGCCGCAGGTTGCGGCGACGCGGCGGGCAAATGTGCGCGGCGTCATTGCCATCGCCTTCGCCAGGTCCTCGATGGCGAAGTCGCGCGCCACGTTGCGGCGGATCCAGCTCTCCGCCTTCGCGATCGCCGGATCCTGTCCCGCGAGGTAGGTAATCGCCATGTAGGGCGCCTGCGATGTGCGACCGTCCAGCAGCAGGTAGCTGGCGCAGGCCTTGGCGAGGCCCGGCCCCGCGAAGCGGGCGACCACCGCCAGCATCAGGTCCATCTGCGCCATCGCCGCGCCTCCGGTGGCGATCGGCCAGTCCGCCACCACGATCTGGTCGGTCAGCAGCACGACGTCGGGATAGCGACGGCGGAACAGCGGCGCGAACCACCAGGTGGTCGTCGCACGCCGGCCGTGGAGCAGCCCCGCTTCGGCCAGCAGGAAGGTGCTGGCGCAGGAGGCGGCGATGGCGCTTCCCGCCCGCGCGGCGTTCGCCAGCAGGCGCATCGCCCGGCGGCAATCGGGTGCCGCGATCCGGACGAGGAGCGCTTCCTCGGTGTCGACGCCGAGGCCCGGCACGATGACGAGGTCGGTCCCCGCGGCCGGCGCGCGCGTCTTCGCGCCGGTGCAGACGAGCGTGCGGACGTCGAACGGCGCCGGTCGGCCCGCCGCGAGGCTCACGCGATTGGCGGTGGCCAGTACGTCGTGGGTGATGGCGGCGCTCGACGACATGCAGCCGGGCAGTTCGAGGACGGCGATTCGCGTCATGGCGTAAAAAGCCCGTTTGATGTCTGTTTGGACACCTATCGGAAACCTCGTTCCACGGCAACGATGGCGGCGCCCAACGGAGGACAAGGCATGCCGGCACGCGCGCTCACCCAGGACGATCCGCTCGACGATTTCGAACGCCGCGAGTTCACGCTGCACGGCGTGACGAAGGCGGTTCACGTCGCCGGCCGCGGGCCGGCCGTGATCGTGATGACCGAGATGCCGGGCATCAGCCCGCACGTCGCCCGCTTCGCCCGCTGGGTGCGCGACGCGGGCTTCGCCGTCTACATGCCCTCGCTGTTTGGCCGCGACGGCGCCGTCGTCTCCGCCGAGGAGGGCGCCACGGTCTTCAAGCGCGCCTGCATCAGCGCCGAGTTCCGCGCGCTCGCCGATGGCGGCCCCTCGCCTGCCGTGCAGTGGCTGCGGGCATTGGCGCGCGTGGCGCATGTCGAGTGCGGCGGACCGGGCGTCGGCGCCATCGGCATGTGCTTCACCGGCAACTTCGCCCTGTCGATGATGCTCGAACCGTCGGTGCGTGCGCCGGTCCTGGCGCAACCGTCGCTGCCGCTCGACGATCCCGCCGGCACGGGACTCTCCGAAGCGGAACTGACGGCGGTGCGCGAAAGGCTGGAGCGCGACGATCTCACCGTCCGTGGCTATCGTTTCGCCGGCGACCATTTCTGCCGCGCCGAACGCTTCGCGGCCTTCTCGAAAGCGCTGGGCGACCGCTTCGTGCCGCGCGTCCTGCCCGACAGCGCCGCCAACGGGCAGGACCTGCCGCCGTTCTTCGGCAGCTTCGTGCCCACGCCGCACAGCGTCGTCACGGTCCATCTGATCGACGAGGCCGGCCAGCCGACCGTCGAGGCGCGCGACGAGATCCTGTCCTTCTTCGCCGAACGCCTGCAGTCGCTTCCGTCATCATCCTGACGTCCGTCGATCTCGCAGCGCGGCTCGGGCGTTTGTTGCGCGCGATGGCCTGCGGGCTAGTATCGGCGCCGCCCGATTGCCGAAGGAAGAAGAATGGCCGCGCTGTTGAACGAGACCGACCTGATCGATCGCATCCTCGCGCACATCGACGGCAAGACGACCGACAAGGGCACGGTGGTCTGGCGCGAGCCGGTCGAGAACTATCATTCGGCGGAGCGCTTCGCGGCCGAGCTGCAGGTGCTGCGCCGCGTGCCGATGGCATTCTGTCCCTCGGCGGCGCTACCGGAGCCCGGCTCCTACATCGCGCGCACGACGGTCGGCACGCCGCTGCTGGTGGTGCGCGGCACCGACGGCGTGGTGCGCGGCTTCCGCAACGCCTGCCGTCATCGCGGCATGAAGCTCGAGGAGGGCGAGGGCTGCAAGCGCGCCTTCGCCTGCCCTTATCACGCCTGGACCTACGGGCTGGACGGCTCGCTGCGCCACGTCCCGGGCGAGGACGGTTTCCCCGGCCTCGACAAGGAGGCGCACGGGCTGGTGCCGGTGGCCGCGGTGCAGGAGCGCAACGGCATCGTGTTCGTGACCCAGGACGAGCCCTTGTCGGACGGCGCCCTGGGCGACCTGCCGGAAGTGCTCACCGACGATTACGTGCTGTTCAACAAGATCGAGTTCGACGACAAGGCGAACTGGAAGGTGCTGGGCGAGACCTCGATGGAGGGCTACCACATCAAGGCGCTGCACAATCAGTCGTTCTTCCCCTACGGCTACGACAACCTGAACGTGGTCGAGCTGCACGGCCGCAATTCACGCATCGTGTTCCCATTCCGCCGCATCGAGAAACTTCGGACGATGCCGCGCGAGGAATGGAGCACGCAGGGACGCATCACCGACGTCCACCAGCTCTTCCCCAACACCCATGTCAGCGTGCTGTCGAGCCACGCCATCCTGATCATCCTCGAGCCGGTCTCGCCGTCGGAGACGCACTGGGTGGTCTATCAGCTCGCGCCGCGCATCAAGAACGGCAAGCCGCTCGACATCGAGCAGGCCCGCAAGGACGCCAATTTCGTGCAGGAGAGCGGCATCCTGGAAGACCGCCATGCCGCCCGCGAGATCCAGTCGGGCCTGGCCTCCGGCGCCAATACCCATTTCACCTTCGGCCATTACGAGCAGGCGATCGGCCACTTCCATCGCCACCTCACCGAGCATGTCGAGATGCTGAAGGCGGGTTGCCGCTAGAGTCTTTCCGTCTCACATTGACCCACCGACCTCATCCTGAGGAGGCGCGACGCGCCGTCTCGAAGGATGGGCAACAAACTCGGTGCGCGTGCCCACCCTTCGAGACGC
>LSKJ01000107.1 GCA_001557035.1 Rhodospirillaceae bacterium CCH5-H10
TCAGTACGCAGTCATGAAGTCGACCGGCATCCGCCGGGCGCGCGCCATGATGGCGGCTAGTTGAACTGGACGCCCACCACTTCGTAGGACTTGCCGCCGCGCGGCGTCTGGACCTCGACCGTATCACCCACGGTCTTGCCGATCAGGGCCCGACCGATCGGCGAAGTGATTGAAATGCGGCCCTTGGCGAGATCCGCCTCGTAGGGTCCGACGATCTGGTACTTCACCTTCTCGTCGGTATCCTCGTCGGCCAGGCGCACGGTGGCGCCGAACTTGATGATCTTGCCGGTCAGCTTCGAGAAGTCGATCACCTCGGTGCGCGAGATGATGTCCTCGAGTTCGGCGATGCGCCCCTCGATGAAGCTCTGCTTTTCGCGCGCAGACGTGTACTCGGCGTTCTCCGAGAGATCGCCGTGCTCGCGCGCCGTCGCGATCGCCTTGATGATCGCCGGGCGCTCGACGCTCTTCAGCACTTTCAGTTCGCCTTCGAGGCGCTGCAGCCCTTCGGCTGTCATGGGAATACGTTCCATCGCCAAATCGTCCTTGATCAATCGTACGGCGTCAACGCCGAACGCACCCGGAAACGGGTTGAAATCCGCGGCGTTCCCGCCGTGAGCCTGCGCTAGAACGCCGTCTTGAAGTAGGATTGCAGCGGCGCAACCTCGAGCGCACCTTCCTTCACCGCGGCGATGCCCTCGACCGACGCTTTCGCGCCGGCGACCGTCGTGTAGTAGGCGATCTTGTGCATCAGCGCGGTGCGGCGGAGCGTGAAGCTGTCGGTCAGCGCGCCGGCGCCGTCGACGGTGTTGAAGACGAGCTGCACCTTGCCGTCCTTCATCAGGTCGACGATGTGCGGCCGGCCTTCCAGCACCTTGTTCACCTGCTGCGCCTCGATCGAGTGCCTGGCGAGGAACTCCGCCGTGCCACGGGTCGCCACGACCTTGAAGCCGAGTTCGACCAGCCGCTTCAGCGGCTTGACCATCGCCTGCTTGTCCTGGTCCTTGACCGACACGAAGACGGTGCCCTCGACCGGCACCTTGCTGCCGGCGCCGAGCTGCGACTTTGCGAAGGCGCGGCCGAAATCCATGTCGAGGCCCATGACCTCACCGGTCGAGCGCATCTCGGGGCCGAGGATGATGTCGACGCCGGGGAAGCGCGCGAAGGGGAACACCGCTTCCTTGACGGCGATGTGCTTGGCCTTCGACTTCTTGACGCCCAGCGACTTCAGCGGCTCGCCGGCCATCAGGCGGGCAGCGAACTTGGCGATCGGCTGGCCGGTCGCCTTGGCGACGAACGGCACCGTGCGGCTGGCGCGCGGATTGACCTCGAGGACGTAGACCTCGCCGTCCTTGACGGCAAACTGGACGTTCATGAGGCCGACGACGTGCAGGGCCTTGGCCATCGCCTCGGTCTGACGCTCGATCTCGGCAATGATCTTGGCCGGCAGCGAGTAGGGCGGCAGCGAGCAGGCAGAGTCGCCGGAATGGATACCCGCTTCCTCGATATGCTCCATGATGCCGGCGACGAAAACGTTCTGGTCCTTGTCGGCCAGCGCATCGACGTCGACCTCGATGGCATCGCGCAGGTAGGAGTCGACCAGCACCGGATTGCTGCCCGATACCTTCACGGCGTCGCGCATGTAGCGCTCGATCGCCTGACGGTCATAGACGATCTGCATGGCGCGGCCGCCCAGCACGTAGGACGGGCGGATGACGACCGGGTAGCCGATCTTCTCGGCGATCTCGATCGCCTGCTTCTCCGACGTCGCAGTGCCGTTGGCCGGCTGGCGCAGCTCGAGCTCGTGGATCAGCTTCTGGAAGCGCTCGCGGTCCTCGGCGAGGTCGATCGCGTCGGGCGAAGTGCCGAGGATCGGGATTCCGGCGGCTTCGAGCGGCTTGGCGAGCTTCAGCGGCGTCTGGCCGCCGAACTGCACGATCAGGCCCAGCAACTCGCCGTTGCGGCGCTCGACCTCGACCAGCTCGATCACGTCTTCGGCGGTCAGCGGCTCGAAGTAGAGACGGTCGGCCGTGTCGTAGTCGGTCGACACCGTCTCGGGATTGCAATTGACCATGATGGTCTCGTAGCCGGCGTCGCGCAGGGCGTAGACGGCATGGACGCAGCAATAGTC
>LSKJ01000011.1 GCA_001557035.1 Rhodospirillaceae bacterium CCH5-H10
AACCAGGTTGGCTGCCGTGGCGCCCGCCGGCACGCTGCCTTTGAGCTGGGTCTCCAACACCTCGAGAGTCTTGCCGGCCTCGCGCTCGGCCAGAGTCTCGCCGATGCAGACGATCGGCAGCAGGCCCGCGCGCCAGGCCGCCTCGGCCTTGGCGCGCACGATGGCGTCGGTCTCGCCGCAGTCGGCGCGGCGCTCGGAATGGCCGACGATGACGTGGGTGGCGCCGGCGTCCTTGAGCATTTCGGCAGACACGTCGCCGGTATGAGCGCCGCTCGCCTTGGCGTGGCAATTCTGGCCGCCGACCAGCAGGCCGCTGCCCTTCGCGGCCTCGGCCACGACGGCGACGAGCGTTGCCGGCGGGCAGACGAGAAGCTCGCGGTCGCTCCATCCAGACGCCTTCACGCCGGCGGCAACATCCCGGGCAAGTGCGAGAGCATCGGCCTTGAGGCCGTTCATCTTCCAGTTGCCCGCGATCAGCGGCCGCCTCGTACGCGCCATTTTCATTCCCCGTTCTGCTGGAGGCGTATCTAAAGGCGGTGGCGCTTGCGGTCAAAGGCCCGCTTGGTTGCCTGTCCAAGGGGCGGGTGGTAGGCATGGCGCCCCGTCAAGAACCCCCGTCCGGTCCGTGAATAACTTCCGCAAGTACGCCCGCTACGTCATTCTGTTCATCCTCTTCGGCATGCTGATCGTCAGCTTCGGCCTGTGGGGTGTCGGCGACATGCTGAAGGTGGTCGGGCGCAGTTCCGAGGTGGCGCATGTCGGCGGCACCAAGGTTCCTCTTTACGGCTGGGTCGGCGGCGCGCCGGTCTATGCGACCGAGGTCCGCGAGCAGTTCAACCGCCAGCTCGAGGCGATCCAGCGCCAGACCGGCCAGCGCCCCGAGAACGAACAGGCGCTGCGCTACGGCCTGCATGTGCGGGCCCTCGAGGAAGTGATCCAGCGCGCCGTCCTCGACTATGCGATTCGCGAATTCGGGCTGACCGTCAGCGACGAGGAAGTGCGCGCGGCCATCGCTCGCAATCCGGCGTTCCAGGGCACCGGTGGCTCGTTCGATCCCCTGCTCTACCGCAACCGCCTGCAGCAGGCCCGCATCAGCGAGCCGCAGTTCGTGCTCGACATGCGCCGCGAGATCGCCGCCAGCCAGTTGTTCGGTGCCGTGCGCGCCGACGGCCTGGCCCCTGCATCCCTGCGCGACCAGGTCTTCACGCTGGAAAGCGAGAAGCGCACCGCCGAGACGATCTACATTCCCGACGCGATCGTCGTCGACCTGCCGAAGCCGACGCCCGAGCAGCTCAACACCTACTTCGAGGCCAACAAGGCCAAGTTCCAGATCCCCGAGTTCCGCGCCTTCTCGTACGTGATGATCACGGTCGACGACGTGCAGAACCAGGTGGCCGTCACCGCCGACGCCGTGCGCCAGGAATACGAGGCCCGCGCCGCCGAATTCGGAACGCCCGAGAAGCGCGACGTCGACCAGGCGATGACCGACACCGAGGACAAGGCCAAGGCGATCATCGCCGCCGCCAAGGGCGGCAAGTCCCTCGAGGACGCCGCCAAGGAAGTGACCGGCAATGCCGACGGCGTCATCAAGCTCGGCTCGGTGACCAAGAAGGACCTGCCTCCGGGGCCGCTGGCCGACGGCATCTTCGGCCTGCCGGAAGGCATCGCCCCCGCGCCGATCCAGTCGCCGCTCGGCTGGCACATCGTGCGCATCAACAAGATCGAGGCCGGCAAGGCCGTACCCTTCGAGGAGGTCAAGGAGAAGCTCGAAGCGGACCTGAAGGCGCAGCAGGCGCCCGACCTGCTGATCAAGCTGGTCACCGACTTCGAGCGCGCGCTGAGCAAGACCCAGTCGATGAAGGCCGCTGCCGAGGATCTCGGCCTCAAGGTGAGGACCTACGAGAACGTCGATGCGCGCGGCCAGGATGCCGCGGGCAAGCAGATCGTGATCGGCCCGGCCTCGTCGGAACTGGTCCAGGCGGCGTTCGCCACGCGCGAGAGCGCGGAGAGCGACCTGCTGGAGACGCCGCGCGGCGAATACTTCATCGTCCGCACCGACCGCATCACACCGGCCCGCGCGCCGACGCTGGCCGAGGTCGAGGACCGGGTGGTCGCGGCCTGGCAGATCGAGGAACGCCGCAAGCTGGCCGAGGCAAAGGTCAAGGACGCGCTGGAGAAGGCCAATGCCGGCACCGACTTCGCCACGCTGGCCAAGGAACTGGGCCTGGAGGCCCGGGTCGCCAAGCCGGTCACCCGCTTCGAGGCCGATGCCGGCAACTATCTCAGCCAGCCGGTCGTCGTGGAATTGTTCAAGCTGGCGCCGGACAAGACCGCTTCCGTGCGCACCGGCGAGGGTAGCGTGCTGGTCCGCGTGAAGTCGGTCGAGGCACCCGACCTGGCCAAGGACAAGGAGCAGCTCGACCGCTTCGGCAAGCAGCTCGACACGATGGTCGCCAACGACCTGATCCTCCAGCTCATCGCCGCCCTCCGCGCCAAGTACGGCGTGACCGTCGACGAAGCAGCCTTCCAGGCGACCTTCGCGCCCCAGCAGTAGAAGACCCCGTTATGTCGATCTCGCCCGACTTCGACGCCTTCGCGGCGCGTTACGATTCCGGCACGCCGCAGGTCGTCTCGACCAAGCTCGTGGCCGACCTCGAGACTCCGGTCTCGGCCTACCTCAAGTTGGCCGACGGCCGGCCCAATTCGTTCCTGCTGGAATCGGTCGAGGGCGGCTCGGTGCGGGGCCGCTACTCGATCATCGGCTTCAAGCCCGACGTCGTGTGGCGCTGCCGCAAGGGCCAGGCCGAGATCAACCGCCGGGCCGACAAGGATTCGCAGGCTTTCGACACTCTCGAAGGCCGCCCGCTGGAGACGCTGCGCGCGCTCATCAAGGAGTGCCAGATGGAGCTGCCGGCGGACCTGCCGCCGATGGCGTCGGGCCTGTTCGGCTTCCTCGGCTACGACATGGTCCGCGACATGGAGCGGCTGCCGGACACCAATCCCGATCCGATCGGCCTGCCCGACGCGATCATGGTGCGGCCGACCCTGATCTGCATCTTCGACCGGCTGGAGGACAACGTGACACTGGTCACGCCGGCCTGGCCGCAGCCCGGCACCAGCGCGCGCGCCGCCTACGAGGCCGCGCAGGAACGGCTGGCCGATGCGGTGTCCGACTTCGAGCGGACGCTTCCCTTCCGTCGCGACAGCGCCGACGACCTCGACGCCCTGCCCGAGCCGCAGGCCAACATGTCGAAGGAAGACTTCAAGGCGATGGTCGAGACCTGCAAGGAATACATCCGCGCGGGCGACGCCTTCCAGATCGTGCCCTCGCAGCGCTTCTCGCTGCCCTTCAAGCTGCCGCCGCTGTCGCTCTACCGGGCGCTGCGCCGCATCAACCCCTCGCCGTTCCTGATCTTCTTCGACTACGGCGATTTCACCATCGTCGGTTCGAGCCCGGAGATCCTCGTCCGGCTGCGCGACGACACCGTCACCATCCGCCCGCTCGCCGGCACGATCCGGCGCGGCGTCACCCCTGAGGAAGACAAGCAGCTCGCCGAAAAGCTGCTGGCCGATCCCAAGGAGCGCGCCGAGCACCTGATGCTGGTCGACCTGGCGCGCAACGACGTCGGCCGCGTCTCCAAGATCGGCTCGGTGCGCGTCGTCGAGCAGTTCACCATCGAGAAGTACAGCCACGTCCAGCACATCAGCAGCCACGTCGAGGGCAAGATCGAGGACGGGCTCGACGCGATCGACGTGCTGAAGGCGGGTTTCCCGGCCGGCACGCTGTCGGGCGCGCCCAAGGTCCGCGCGATGCAGATCATCGATGAGGTCGAGCCGGTCCGCCGCGGCATGTATGCCGGCTGCGCCGGCTACTTCGCCGCCAACGGCACGATGGATACGTGCATCCTGCTGCGTACCGGCCTGGTGAAGAACGACACCTTGTATGTGCAGGCCGGCGTGGGCGTCGTGGCCGATTCCGACCTCGAAGCCGAATACCAGGAGAGCGTCGCAAAGGCCAAGGCCCTCGTCCGCGCCGCCGAGGAAGCCGTCCGCTTCGCCAGCGCCGGCCAATGGACCGCCGGCAACACGAGGCGGTGATCGAATCGAAGGTCAGCGCCTCCTGTCATCCTGAGCGCAGCGAAGGATCTCACGCTCGCTCAGGAGTACTCTGGTCGCTCAGCTAGCTCCTTCGCTCCGCTCAGGACGACAAGTCTCTACGGCAGCGCGTCCGGCGAGAAGCCTGCTGGCGGCTTGAAGCGGGTCTTGAAGGTCCGGGACCAGGCCTCGTTGGCGATGCGCTGGGCGTCGCGCAGGATCTTCTCCTCGTCCATCGTCAGCACGGTGCCGTCCTTCATCAGCCACCTGCCGTCGACCATGACCGACTGCACGTCGCGGGCCTGGCCATTGTGGACGAAGTCGGAGACGACGCGCAGCACCGGGATCAGGTGGGCGCGCTGCAGGTCGATCATGACCAGGTCGGCCTTGTTGCCCGGCGCCAGCCAGCCGCCGTCGGGGACGCCCAGCGCCCGGTAGCCGTTGCGCGTCGCCCAGCGCAGCGCGTGTTCCGGCGTCGGCTCGCGACCGTCCTCGCGGCGGACGCGCTCCATGAACAGGCCGGTGCGCATCACCTCGACCATGTCCTCGGCCATGTTGTCGGAGCCCATGCCGACGTTGCAGCCATACTTCTCGAGATCGGCGACGCGCGGGCTGAGGCCGCGACGCGCGGCGATGGCCGAGTTGAAGGAGACATTGACCTTCGCCTCGCCCAGCAGCTTCTCCTCGGACGGCTCCATGCAGCGGCAATGGGCGCAGATGATGCGGTCGTTGAGAAAGCCGAGATCGGCAAGATACTCGGTGGGCAGGCGGTTGCGATGGGCGCGCACGGCCGCGACCTCGCCCCAGATCTGGTTCAGGTGAATCGTGATGCGGGTGTCGAGCTGCTTCTGCAGCGCGCTCAGGTCCTGAAGCAGCTCGGGCGAGCACATGTCGGGCGCCCAGGCGGAGATGGCGATGCGCATCCGCCCGTCGGCCTTGCCGTTCCAGTCGCGGTGATTGCGCTCGATGTTCTTGATGTGGTTCTGGCCCAGCGTGCGGTCGAGCTGGTACGGCGCCGGATCGCCGATCGAGGTGCCGATGCGGTCGTAGGCCCTCTCGGCCAGCAGAAAGCGCATGCCGGTATCGGCCAGCGCTTCGGCGTAGTGGTCGACGTCGTTGGAGTCCTCCAGGACGTGTGTGGTGCCGCTGCGCAGCGCCTCCAGCGCGCCCAGCAGCGCAAAGGCGCGGCGCTCGTCCGGCGTCATGTCGGGCAGCGGGATCGGTGACAAGCCGCCGGTGAAGGGCGGCTTGTGCGAGGGAGACAGGTCCTCGAATACGCCGCGCGCCAGGGTCATGGTGAAATGCGTGTGAATGTTGGCGAAGCCCGGCATGATGAGCTTGCCGCGGCCGTCGATCTTCTCGGCCGCGGGATAGCTCGCCAGCACCTCGGCACTGGGGCCGATGGCGGCGATGCGATCGCCCTCGATGGCGATGGCGGCGTTGTAGTGGACGCTGTCGGCATCGTCGACGGTGACGATGGCGGCGTCGTGGATCACGATGGTCAACGTTTCCTCCTGGCGTTTCCTCGGCGCGACGGCCTTACTGCTTCTTCTTCATGTTCCAGAACATCGGCACCGGTCCGGGCAGCTGATCGGTGATCGTGGTGCGCATGGCGACGGGCATGATGTACTGGCCGAGATTGGCGTACATCGGATACTCCGAGGCGCGAACCTGAATGGCAATCGCCAGTTCCTTGCGCTTCGCCTCGTCGGTCGCCCGGGAGAAGGCATCGCGCAGCTTCTCCATCTGCGGATCGCACGGCCAGCCGACATTGGCCTTCTCGCAGGTCGCGGCGATGTAGGACATCATGATGGGATCGAGCAGGTCGGCCGATACCCAGGTGGTGATGAAGGCATGCCAGCCGCCCTTGTCCGGCGGCTCCTTGCGGGTGCGCCGCGACAGCACGGTCTGCCAGTCCATCGCCTGCATGTCGACGACGAAGCCGCCGCGCTCCAGCAGCGACTTCACGATCGGCGTCAGGCGGCCGGTCTGGGTGTCGGTGGCGAACAGCAGCACGACGGGCGTACCGTCATACCCCTCCTGCTTCAGGATCTCCTTCGACTTGGCGAAGTCGGAGTTCAGCTTGTCCTCGAAGCCCTTGTCGGTGGCGAACGGGGTGCCGCAAATGAACAGCGCCTTGCATTCCTTGTAGTATTTCTCGTCGCCGAAGCCCGCGATCAGGAAGTCCTTCTGGTTCAGCGCGTAAAGCGCGGCTTGGCGGATCTTCGCGTTGTCGAACGGCTTGTGCAGCGTGTTGAAGCGGAGGTTCATCTGGCCTCCGAGCTTGTTGTAGGTGCCGAGGACGATGTTCTTGTCCTTGGCGAGCAGCGGCAGCAGCTCGATCTCAGGCTGGTCGATATAGTCAATTTCGCCGGCCAGCAGTGCGTTGACCGCGGTCTGCGCGTCGGTGATGTTGAGCCATTCGACCCGGTCGACGTTCACCACCTTGCCGCCGGCCAGACCGGAAGCCGGCTCGGACCGCGGCTTGTAGTCCTTGAACTTGTCGTAGACCGTCTTCTCGCCCGGCCGCCAC
>LSKJ01000108.1 GCA_001557035.1 Rhodospirillaceae bacterium CCH5-H10
GCTGGCCGCCGACGGGCTGATCCCGACGCAGTACCCGCACCGCAAGGGCTGGCACACCGACCAGAGCTATCGCCGGCCGCCGCCCGACATCTCGCTGTTCTACGCCGTGACGCCGGCGGAGCGGACGACTGGCCAGACGCTGTTCGCCAACGGCATCCTGGCCTACGCGGCGCTGCCGCCGGCGCTGAAGGCCAGGGTCGAAACCCTGGTCGGCCTGCACGCCCAGCCGGGCAGCGGACGGTCGCGCGACGCGGCCCTGGCCGGGCGCACGCCGCGCGCCTTCGCCGCCCATGAGCGCTCGCAGCCGCAGCCGGTCGTGCGCACCCATCCGGTGACCGGCGAGAAATCGCTGTTCCTCTGCGAATGGGGCCAGATGGACTGGTTCGAGGGACCCTTCGTCGGGATGGAGCCGGGTCCGCACGGGGCGGGGGCCGCGCTGCTCGACGAGATCATGGCGCACTACACGCAGCGCCGCTTCTGCTACGCCCACGAATGGACCGAGGGCGACCTGCTGGTCTGGGACAATCGCTGCCTCGTCCATGCCGCCACCTGGTTCGACGGCGACCGCGAGAGCCGCCTGATGTGGCGCACGACGGTTCACGGCAACCCCGGCGCCCACTATGCCGGCGAGAAGAAGAGCTGGATTCCGGCCGCGGCCGAATGATCGCTCAGAGCTTCTGGCGGAAGAACGTCGTCAGCACGTAGCGGCGGCCGCGGGTCACCGGGCCGACCTTGTGCAGCAGGCCGCAGGAAAAAACGGCGGCGGCTCCCGCGGGCGGGCTGACGCGCACGCCGGCGAACTCGGGAAACACCAGCTCGCCGCCCTCGAAATCGTCGTTGAGGTTCAGCGACACCGCGAAGACGCGATCGGCTGTGGTCGGCGCGCCGTTGTCGCGATGGGCGGCGAAGAAGTGCTGGCCCTCGGCGCTGTAGGACAGCACGACATGGGCGTCGAAGGTGAACTCGCGATCGAAGGCGAAGACCTTGGTGAGTTCCGGGCCGACGCGATAGGCCAGCCGGTCCGACACCGCCTTCTGCATCATCGGCTCGACGATCATGTAGTCCTCGGTGCGCTTCAGCTTCGCCATGTCGACGTTGCCGTAGCGGCTCGAAACGCCCGAGTCCCCGTGGTCGCCCTTGCCCCAGAGCCGGATGAGCTGGGTGCAGAAGTCCGGCTCGAAGACGCGGGGCAGGACCATCACCGGCGCCATCGGGATGTCGAGCAGCAGGTCGGCGCCGCCGTCGGCGCGAACGGAAGCGGCCAGCGCGCCGATCCCCTCGGCCGCCGCCAGCAGGGCGCGCGTGTCGAAGGTGGCGGCGACGCGCTGGTTCGGATCGAGCACGATCACGCGCTGGCGCGGCCCCATCGCCTGGCCGAAGGCGACGGCGCCGCCCTGGGCGAGCAGGGCCGAGAGGATCTGGCCCTTGGGATCGCAGAGCAGCAGCGGTTGCTCGGGCGCCGCGCCGAGCTTCTTCCAGGCCGGCGCCGCCCGGGCGATCTCGTTGCCGGCCACGACCAGCAGCGTAGTCGACGCCTGTTCGCAGGCGGCGCGCAGGGCGCCGAACTGGACGGGATCGAGCGCCGAGAGGTCGGCGATCGCGAGCAGCGCCACCGGATCGCCAACGAACGACCAGATGAACTTCCGCAGCTTGCCGTCCAACCCCGGCAGGGCGAAATCCGGAACGCGGTCTCCGGGCCGGAGCGACAGCATGTTGGTCATGGCCGCTGGTAGCAGCGCGCCGGAGGCCGTTCAAGCGCGAGGCAGGTGTCGCTCGCGGCCGCTTTGCAGCCTCTTGAGGGAACGCGAAAATCGCCTCTGGATTGGCTGCGCAACTTCGTTGAAAGGTTCGGCTACGCAATCGCCATGACGCACTAATACTACCAGATTCCGGTCTGGGGCGTCGCGGTGATCCTCGCCTATGTGCTCGCCGGCATGGCCAGGGATATGTAGCAAAGCGCTTGCTCGTCTTCCTCTTTACCTTGCTTCGCCTTGACGGCCCCTGTATCTTTGTTGTTGATGAACGCCGCGCCTGTCCGAGAACTCACCCGTCGCCAGTGGTACGTCGTCGAACGGCTTCGAAGATTGGCTGACGAGCGCAAGCTCCTTATTGAGGAGACACGCAAGGCAAGTGTCACTCTCGATATCAAGCAGATCACACGACTTCGAGCGTATGCTCAGGTGCGGTTGGAAGATATCCAGGAGGAGAACTCGTCTCTCTCCAGGGAGTGCGAGAGGCTCAAGCAGGCAATTAAGACGGCGAAGGCCGCAAAAGCGGAAGAGCCGACTTAGGCCTCCAAGGGTTCGGGAAGGATTTGCGGCACCCAGGCAGATTCCTGCGCCATACGGAGGATGTTGAAGCCGCGACGGATTGCCTTGGCGATCTTCACGCCGGATTTAGTGTCTTTCCGCCGACATGCCCAACTGAGGAAGTAGAGGCCTTGTCCTGCGCACATCGCGAAATAGACATCGTGGGCCTCGACCTTGCGGCCCTGTTTTTCAAGCAATCGCGCATAAAGTGAGGCTGCGGCTTCCTTCACCGGTTTGTCGAGTTCGGCAAGTTTGCGAAGCGCGCCACCCGGTGGGGCCATACCTATCGTATCCCAGTCGACAACGACAGGCTTTTCTCGATTCGGTGGATAAATCACATTCCCATTTCCGAAGTCGAGATGAGACAGGACGCTGCCGAGATAGTCGAAACGAAGGAACGCGCGATGTTCGTTCTTCTCGTACAGAAACGCATCTTCCATGATGTCGTCGACTTCGACGCCAGAGGCCGCGAGATGCTTCAGTGTGAACATCACTGTGTCGGAGATCTGCTCGAATACCGTCGTGCGGCTCATCAGGGCCGGCAGCTTTTGGTTCGCCTCATCAGTTGCGCTTGCCGTATCCGCTGCGATCCTGACTAGTCGTTTCACAATGCTCGGAGGAGCATTGTCCATCGAATAGATCCTTCCCTTTACCGCCTCCCAAGTCGCGAGCGAACCGCCTGACCACTCCGCAGCACCGTAGAAATGCGGCGTCCGAAACGCTGTGAAATGACAGGAGCCTAGGAATCTTTCAGTGGAGATGAGGCTTTCAAATGGCATCGGGTTTGTCTTTGAGAAAACCTCAACGTCGCGTCCGCCGACGTGAAATGTATGCGTAAAATAACGGCGGCGAGATGGCGATACATTGGGGCGGCTATGTTCGACTGCGTGGAGAAGGCGAGCTCCATCACCAGCGAGCTTGGTGACGGCCTCGTCGATATCGGCGGGGGTGGCGGTGTTGAGCTGCTCCATGCCCATTGTCTTAGCGGCTGGACGTAAGCCGGTCCACGCGGTCGACTCATGGTGGTTAGCTGTTTAGTGCCGGGATTTTCTGGAGCGGATTGAGGGTGAATCGGCCAGGCTCCTTTGTCCAGAGCTTGCGGATGTATTCGCAGGGCATGAGGCCTTTGAGGGGCTTGAGGCGTCCGGCGAAGTTGTGGGCCGCTATGAAGTCGGCGAAATGGCTTCGAAGCTGATCGTGATTTTCGTAGTAGAAGCGTTTGACCGTCGCATCCTTGATCTTTCAGTTCATGCTCGACCTGTCCGTTGGTCCAAGAAGGGCTCCTTGCGTGCGATCAACTCCTTGATCTCGGCCGCTGTTCAATTCGTGCCACGGGGATCGGTGAAGCGCAGACCGTTGTCTGTAAGCAGGGTAT
>LSKJ01000109.1 GCA_001557035.1 Rhodospirillaceae bacterium CCH5-H10
GTCGCGCAGGTGCCAGCCGTGGGCGTGCGGCGCGACCTCGGTGTCGACGAAGCGGCGGAACTGGCGGCGCACTTCCTCGAGTGCCTCGTCGCCCAGTTCGAGAGATCCGAATCCGCCGGTTTCGAGGCCGTCGGCAATCAGCTCCGCGATGCGGCCGCGCACCGCCGGCGTGTTGGCGGCGATCAGCTTCGTCACCGCCGGTGTTTCCAGTGCAGCACCGTCGAGACCGAGATCACCCGGCCGCACGATTTCCACCTGGCTGATGGCGATGCCGCCCTTGAGTTGCGCGAGATACTCGCCGAAGGCCGACTGGAGAATCAGCTTCTCGAGTTCTCCACCCGCCCCCGCGTCAGCCCAGCGCCGCATCTGGCGCAGAGCGGCCACGTAGGTCGCGATCCAGGCGTAACCGTGCGCGGCGAACTGCTCGCGCTCCAGCAGCTTCGGATCGACCTTGCCCTGGGGTGCCACGAGAGTGCGCACCGCTTCGCGCGCGGCAGTCTCATGACGTTCGGCGGCGGCCTCGGCTTCGGCGCACAGGGAGAGGAGGTCGGGAAGAATCAGGGTCATGGCGGACTCGAATCATCTCCTCCCCCGTCACACGGGGGAGGTGCCCCGAAGGGGCGGAGGGGGAAAGCAACAAACCGGACCGGGGCTC
>LSKJ01000110.1 GCA_001557035.1 Rhodospirillaceae bacterium CCH5-H10
GCATCGGCCAGGGGCTGGGCGCGCTCGCCGGCTTCGGCATGGGCGCCTACAACCTGATCAACTCCAAGAGCACGGGCCAGACCATCGGCGGCATCGGCAGCATGGTGGGTGCGGCGGTGTCGCTGATCCCCGGCATCGGCCAGATCGCGGGCCCGATCATCTCGATCGCCTCGGCGCTGCTGCCCAGCCTCATCGGCGAGGCCGATACACGTACGCACAGTTCGACCAACGCCTCGCTGCGCTACGGCGCCGGCGGCTACGGCACCTCGGGCGGCGCCTGGGGCCCGGGCGCCAACGTCAGCCAGTCGCAGGCGGCGCTGGGCTCTGTCGGCACCAACATCGGCGCGGTGTACGACCTGTTCGGCGGCGTGAAGGACGCCGGCAAGGTCTGGGGCATGGACCTGTCGAGCTGGACCGCCAGCGGCAAGGACTGGTCCTACACGTCGCGCGCCACGCACCTGGTCGATCCCAGCGGCAACCGCAGCGCCTGGCGGATGAACGAAGACAACATGGTCGACACCGCGTCCGCCCAGGTGGCGATGCGGTCGATCCTGTCGGGCGCCGTGGGCGAGATCACCGCCAACATGCGGACGGCGGTGACGTCGATGCTGCCTGCCACCACCACGCTGCAGG
>LSKJ01000111.1 GCA_001557035.1 Rhodospirillaceae bacterium CCH5-H10
CGGCGGTGCGGCGGCTGGGCGCCGATCTCCTCGCCGTCGAGCCGGATGGCGCCGCGATCGGCCGCCAGCAGGCCGGCGATGATGCGCAGCAGGGTGGTCTTGCCGCATCCCGACGGGCCCAGCAGCGAGATGAACTCGCCGGCGGCGACCTGGAGGTCGACACCGCCCAGCACGGTCACGCCACCGAAGGCCTTCTCGGCGCCGGCGACATCAAGGAACGAGTCGGAGGTCACGATGCGGCCTCCCGACTACATGGCCATGTCGCGGTCCCAGCGCTTCACCCAGTCGGCGCGATTGTCGGCGACGAACTTCCAGTCGATGCCGAAGATGGTGGCATTGGTCGGCGCGCCGGCCGGCACCGGCGTGTCCTTGTTGGTCGGCAGCGAGTAGGTGGCGGCCGACAGCTTGGCCTGCACCTCCGGGCCGATCATTTCGTTGATGTAGCCCGCCGCCAGTTCGGGCTGCGGCCCGCCCTTCACCAGCGCGACGCCGGACGGCATGGCGAAGATGCCTTCCTTCGGCACGGCGATGTCGACCGGGGCGCCCGCGGCCTTGCGCTCCAGCGCCACCTGCGAGATCGCGCTGGAGATCATGAACCCTTCGCCTTGTTCCAGCAGATTGTAGGCTTGCGGCATCTGCGTGTAGGCGGTCAGCAGGTTGGGCTTGATGGTCACCAGCTTCTTGAAGCCGGCATCGATGTCCTTCTGGGCCTCGGGCATCGGCTTCCCGGTGGCGAGGAAGGCCGCCATGAACAGGTTGGCGAGGCCTTCGGTGTTCTGCAGCGACGGCAAGATGACCCGGCCCTTGTACTTGGGATCGTAGACGTCGGCCCATGAGGTCGGGGCCGTCTTCATGGCCTTCGGGTTGTAGGCAATGCCCAGCCAGGGCTGGAGGTAGTTGCACCACATCCCGTCCATGTGGATCGTGCCCGGCTTCAGCGCGGCGAGGTTCGGCACCTTGGCGGCCGTCAGGGGATCGAGCAGCCCCTCGGCGACGGCCGGGATCATCACTGGATCGTCCATCATGACGACCGACAGGTACTGCTTGTCCTTGTTCTTCTGCATCTTCTCGAGATTGACCAGCGAGCGCGATCCCTCGAACACGACCTTGCAGGAGAACTTCTTTTCGACGACCGGTGCGATGATGGTCTCGACGAAGTTCTTGTGGCTGGCAGCGCCGCCGACCACGAGCTCCTTCCCCTGGGCGCGCAGGATGCGCGGCGCGGCGAGCGCGGCCGTGGCGGCGCCCGCGGCGGCGAGGACGGTGCGGCGGTTGAAAATGGCGGTTTTCGACTTGTTCATAAGCAGTTCCCCCTGATCGTGACAGGGGAAGCAAGGACCGTGCCTAGTGCAGAAGCCGTCGTCTCGACCGGAGCCTCGCGCAGCGAGGCGTAGTGGAGAGACGACGGCTTATTCGTTACTGCCCCTTCAGCCGCGCCACTTCTTCTTCCAGTTCCTTGATGCGCTGGGCGAGCCGGTCGACAGCCGGGGCGATTTCAGCCTCGCTGTAGCGCGGCACGATGTGCTGGCGGCAATTGATGTCCCAGGCCTCGATCGTGAAGGCGATCGCGCGCTGTGGCTGCGCCTTGTAGGCCGGATCGACCAGCCGCTCCATCAGTTCCAGATCGCCTTCGATGATCCGCGCGCGTCCCCAGATCTTCAGCCGCTGCTGCGTGGCGAAGTGCAGGATGAAGATATGGGCGCGGTCGTTTTCTCGGAGATGACCGAGCGTGATGTACTGATGGTTGCCCGCGAAGTCGGCGAAGGCCAGCGTGTGCGTGCCGATCGGCTTCAGGAAGCCGGGAGGGCCACCGCGATGCTGTATATAAGGTCGGCCGTCGGCGCTGGCCGTCGCGAGGAAGAACGTGTCGATGACGCCGAGGAACTGGCGGAGATCGTCGGTGATCTCCGTGTTCCAGGTCCGGCCCTCGAACTGACCGCGCGATCCGAGACGCGTCTGCTCCGCCTTTACCGCGGGCGAGAACATCACGTCTTCGGGATCGCTCATCCCAGCTTCTTGCCGAGCCGGCCGGCGATTTCCTGGATGAACTGCCAGGCGACGCGGCCCGAACGCGAACCGCGCGTGATCGACCATTCGACCGCCTGCTTGCGCAACTCGTCCTTCGGCACGTCGAGCCCGTAGAACTCGCAGTAACCTTCGATCATCGAGAAAAACGTGTCCTGGTCGGCATTGTGGAAGCCCAGCCAGAGGCCGAAGCGGTCCGACAGCGAGACCTTTTCCTCGACCGCCTCCGACGGGTTGATCGCCGTCGAGCGCTCGTTCTCGATCATGTCGCGCGGCATCAGGTGGCGCCGGTTCGAGGTGGCGTAGAAAACGACATTCTCCGGCCGGCCCTCGATGCCGCCGTCGAGCACGGCCTTCAGCGACTTGTAGGCGGCATCCTGGCCGTCGAACGAAAGATCGTCGCAGAACACGATGAAGCGACGCGAGGAGTCGCGAATCTGTCTCTTATACACATCTCCG
>LSKJ01000112.1 GCA_001557035.1 Rhodospirillaceae bacterium CCH5-H10
CCGCTCCAAGCCGATCCGCGAGGCGATCGACGACGTCGAGTTCACGCTGGCCCTCGCGGCGATCCTGGTCGTCATCGCCATCTACTTCTTCCTGCGGAGCTTCCGCGCGACGATGATCCCGGCGATCGCGCTGCCGATTTCGGTGATCGGCACCTTTGCCGGCATGTACCTCTGCGGCCATTCGATCGACAACATCTCGCTGCTGGCACTGACGCTCGCCGTGGGCTTCGTGGTCGACGACGCCATCGTCATGCTGGAGAACATCGTCCGTCACATCGAGGCGGGCGAAAAGCCGATGGAAGCCGCGCTCAAGGGCTCCCGGGAAGTCGGCTTCACGATCGTGTCGATGACGCTGTCGCTGGTGGCGGTCTTCATCCCCGTCCTCTTCATGGGCGGCGTCGTGGGCCGGATGTTCAACGAATTCGGCCTTGTGATCGCCTTTGCCATCCTGATCTCGGGCGTCGTTTCGTTGACGCTGACGCCGATGCTCTGCTCGCGATGGCTGAAGCCGATCGACCACCACGAAAAGCACAATGCGCTACTGCGCATGTTCGAGTGGGGTTTCACGAAGCTGACCGAGGGCTATGGATGGGCGCTGCGGCGAACGGTGCGCCTGCCGCGGCTGGTGCTGGCCATAACGCTCGGAACCTTCGTGGTGACGGCGCTCCTCTTCCAGGCGATCCCGAAGGGCTTTTTCCCGTCGGAAGATATCGGCCAGATCCAGGGTTCTACGGTCGGTCCCGACGATGCCTCGTTCGACGCCATGGTCGCGCGTCAGTCGGCGCTTGCCGAAGTCCTCCGGCGAGACCCCGACGTCGTGTCGGTGATGTCCACGGTCGGCGGTGGCAACGCCGCAGCAACGGTCAATTCCGGCCGTATCTTCATCATGCTGCGGGACAAGCCGGAGCGTAAGGACAGCGCCCAGCAGGTCATTGCCCGCCTGCGCCGTTCCGCGGCTACCGTGCCGGGCATCAACGTGTTCTTCCAGGCGGCCCAGTCGATCAATATCAGCACGACGCAAAGCCGCGCCCAGTATCAGTTCGGCATGCGCTCGAGCGATCTCAACCTGCTGCGCGAGTACGCGCCGGCGATGGAAGCCAGGATGCGCCGCATTCCCGCGATCCTCGACGTGAACTCCGATCTGCAGGTGCGCGCCCGCTCGGCGATGATCGACATCGATCGCGACATCGCCTCGCGTCTGGGCGTGTCGGTCGACCAGATCCGGCTGCTCCTCTACTCGGCCTTCGGGTCCCGTCAGGTGTCGACGATCTATGCTTCGGACGATACCTACCAGGTGATCCTCGAGGCCGATCCGAAGTACGGCGACGCCGGCGACATCCTGCGGCGTCTCCAGGTGCGCACGCCGAACGGCGGGCTGGTGCCGCTCGACACGCTGGCCAAGCGCACCGACAAGCCGACCTCGCTCACCGTCAACCACATCGCCCAGCTCCCCTCCGTCATGATCTCGTTCAATCTGGCCCCGGGGGTGGCGCTCGGCGAAGCGGTGCGTGACATCCAGGCAGCCGCGGTGGAGGTAGGGCTGCCGGCAACCATCACGACCAGCTTCGAGGGCAGTGCCCAGGTTTTCCAGCAGGCCGTGGCAAACCAGGGCCTGCTGCTGTTCGCCGCCATCCTGGTGATCTACATCATCCTGGGGATCCTCTACGAGAACTTCATCCACCCGCTGACGATCCTGTCGGGTCTGCCGTCGGCCGGCATCGGCGCGCTCGCCACGCTGATGCTCTTCAACATGGACCTTTCGGTCATCGCGATGATCGGCGTGGTCATGCTGATCGGCATCGTGAAGAAGAACGCCATCATGATGGTCGACTTCGCAATCGAACGCCGCGGGCAGGGGGCGGATGCCCAGACCGCGATCGTCGAGGCGGCGTTGCTCCGCTTCCGGCCGATCATGATGACGACCGTCTGCGCCCTGCTCGGTGCGCTGCCGATCGCCGTTGGCCATGGCGCCGGCGCCGAACTGCGCCAGCCGCTGGGAATAACGGTGGTGGGAGGCCTGATGGTGTCGCAGCTTCTCACCCTGTTCATCACGCCGGTCGTCTACATCTGGTTCGACAAGCTCACCGGCATGAAGTTCAGCCCCGGCTGGGCCAGGCGCTGGCGCACCAAGGGTCAGACTCCTCCTGCACCGGCTGAATAACTGCATGACTGACGAGATCGGCGCCTTCGTTCCCGGCCCCCGTGTGCATATCGAGGGGCGTGCCGGCGGGCCGCTGGCGGGGCTCACCTTCGCGGCCAAGGACCTGTTCGCGGTGGCGGGCGTCCCGACCGGCGGCGGCAATCACGACTGGCCCACCGGCCGGCCGATTCCCGACAGGCATTCCTGGGCGGTGCAGACGCTGCTCGATGCCGGCGCCACGCTGATCGGCAAGACCATCACCGACGAGGTGTCGCTCGGCATCCTGGGCGAGAACGCCTTCGACGGCACGCCGAAGAACGTGGCGGCGCCGGGCCGCGTGCCGGGCGGCTCGTCCTCGGGCTCGGCCGCGGCCGTCGCCGCGGGGATCTGCGACACCGCACTCGGTACCGACACCGGCGGCTCGGTGCGCGTTCCGTCGAGCTTCTGCGGCCTCCACGGCATCCGCCCCACGCACGGCAGGATCGACGTGACGGGCATGCTGCCCCAGGCACCGACCTCCGACACGACCGGCTGGTTCGCGCGCGATGCCGAGACGTTCGCGCGGGTGTCCGCCGTGATGCTGGGGGAAGAGATTCCCTCGACGCTGCCCACGAAGCTGATCGTGGCCGTCGATGCGTTCGGCTTCGCGGATGCCGATACCGCCGAGGCGCTGCAGCCGATGGTGACGAAGCTTGCCAAGCTGATCGGTTCGAGCCGCGAGGAGATCATGGCGCCGCAGGGCCTGTCGGTGTGGGCGCGCGCCCAGCGCAGCCTGCAGCCGGCCGAGGCCTATGCGACGTTCCGGAGCTGGCTCGACGAGCGCAATCCGCGCTTCGCCTTCTCGGTGGCCAAGGCGCTGGTGAGCGGCTCGATGATTCCCGAGAGCGACAAGGTCTGGGCCAACCTGATGCGCCAGGAAGCGCGCGGCCGAATGAAGTACCTGCTGCCGGAGGGCACGATCCTCTGCCTGCCGACCACGCCGTTCCCCGCGCCGAAGGTCGGGCTGCCGCTGTCGGTGCTCGATCCGCTGCGCGACCGCATCACCTGCCTCTGCGCGCAGGGCGGGCTGGCGGGCTTTCCGCAGGTCAATCTTCCCGGCGCCACGACGGTTGACGGTCTGCCGGTCGGCCTGTCCATCATCGGCCCGCGCGGCAGCGATGCGACCCTGGTCGCGGTGGCGCGCGCGATGGAGAGGGCGGCGGGCTGATCGCGCCTTCCCGAAGGAGGCGTGTTGGCGACCGAAAAGCAGAAGATGCTGGCGGGCGAGCTCTACGTCGCGACGGGCGAGGAGCTGGCGGCCGACGCAAGGCGCGTCGCCGAGTGGATGGACCGCTACAACGCCTCGATCACCGCCACGCAGAAGAACCATCCGGCCCTTCTGCGTGAGATCATGGCGTCGGTGGGCGAGGGTGCCTACATCCGCCCGCCCTTCCATTGCGACTACGGCTACAACATCAGCCTCGGCAAGGGCGTCTTCCTCAACTTCAACTGCGTGATTCTCGACGTGGTGAAGGTCACGATCGGCGATCGCACGCAGATCGGGCCGGGCGTGCAGATCCTCACCGCCGACCACCCGCGCGATCCCGCTCAGCGTCGCGCCGGCCTGGAGTTCGGCCGGCCCGTCACCATCGGCACCGACGTCTGGATCGGCGGCGGCGCGATCGTGCTGCCGGGCGTGACCATCGGCGACGGTGCGATCGTGGGCGCGGGCGCCGTCGTGACGCGCTCCGTGCCGGCCGGTGCTACTGTCGTCGGAAACCCAGCCAGAGAGAGGCCAGCGTGACGGATTTTACCCCGAACATTCCCGAGGTCGTCGAAGAGGTGCGCGTGCTGTTCGAGCGCTACGAGCAGGCGCTGATCGACAAGAACGTCGAGGTGCTCGACGCCACCTTCTGGAACAGCCCGCACACGATCCGCCTCGCCAACAGCGAGCACGGGTACGGCTTCGACCGCATCCACGCCTTTCGCGTCGCGCGCCCGCCGGGACCCGGCACCAAGGAGAAGCGCCTGCGGCTCGATATCGTGACCCTGGGCCGCGACTTCGCCACGGTGTCGCTGGTCTACAAGGTGCGCGGCCGGGAGATGACGGGCCGGCAGACCCAGACCTGGGTCCGCTTTCCCGACGTGGGCTGGAAGGTCGTCCATGCGCACGTCTCGATGATGGCCGAAGAGCCGATCCACTGACCAGACCGCCCGCGACGGAGGAAACGATGGCCCAACCCGCCGAGAGCCTTGGCAACGTGATGAATCCCAACCCCGCCTGGGTCGCCAAGGTGAGCGAACCGGCGCTGGAGCCCGATCTGCCGATCATCGATCCGCATCACCATCTCTGGCAGAGACCCGGCAACGACTACCTGTTTCACGACCTGTTGGCCGACACGCAGACCGGGCACAACATCGTCGGCACGGTGTTCGTCGACTGCCATTCGATGTATCGCAAGGATGGCCCGGCGGAGTTGCGCTGCATCGGCGAGACCGAGTTCGCCAACGGCGTGGCGGCGATGAGCGCGTCTGGCCTCTACGGCAACCTGCGCGCCTGTGCCGGCATCGTCGGTCATGTCGACCTGCGCCGCGGTGAGAAGGCAGGCGACGTGTTCGATGCGCAGATCGCCGCCGGCAACGGCCGCTTCAAGGGGATCCGACACCAGACCGGCTGGGACGCCGATCCCGGCATCCGCAATTCGCGCAACGATCCGCCGCCCGAGCAGACGCGCGACCTGACCTGGCGCGAGGGCTTCCGGGAACTGGCGAAGCGCGATCTGACCTTCGACGCCTGGCTGTACCATCCGCAACTCGCCGAGATCGCGGAACTGGCCGACGCCTTTCCGGGGACGCACATCGTCCTCGACCATGTCGGCGGCCCCCTGGGCTATGCCGGTTATGCCGGTCGCCACGACGAAGTACGGGCGGCCTGGAAGAAATCGATGGCCGAACTGTCGAAGCGGCAGAACATCGTGGTGAAGGTCGGCGGCCTCGGCATGGCGATGGGCTTCTTCGACTTCTACCAGCGCCCGACGCCGCCGGGCTCGGCGGAACTGGCCGAGGCATTCCGGCCCTGGGTCGAGACCTGCATCGACCTGTTTGGCGTCGATCGCTGCATGTACGAGAGCAACTTCCCGGTCGACAAGATCACCTCCGGGTACGGCGTCCTGTGGAACGCGTTCAAGAGGCTGTCAGCCGGCTGCTCCACGGCTGAAAAGACCGCTCTGTTCTCGGGCACCGCCAGCAGGGTTTACCGCCTGGGCTGAAACACCATTTGACTTTCCGCTGAACGATCTGCAGTTTCGCAAACAGATAAAATTGTTGCATCGAACTTCGATGCGATAACCGGCAGATCGGCAAACGATCGTCGGATCAGGGAGCGAAGGACAGAGCACAAGCGGACGTTCGGCGTCCTTCGCGTGGCTTTGACCAACGGGAGGAAAACATGCGCGTACTCGGGGCGTTGGCTGGTGTCGCGGCGGCCGCTGCGGTCGCGTTGGGTTCGGGGGCGGCAACCGCCCAGGACAAGAAGGTGCGACTGCAGATGCAGTCGAATTTCGCATCGACACTGGCGCTGCTGGGGCCGAATGCGAACTATACGGTCGACCAGATCAGGAAGCTGTCGGCGGGCAGCATCGACATCAAGTTCTTCGAGCCCGGTGCGCTGGTGCCACCGGGGCAGGCCTTCGACTCGGTCGCGTCGGGCGCCCTCGACGCGGCCTGGGCGACGCCCGGCTTCTGGACCGGCAAGGACATCGCCTTCGCCGTCTTCTCGACGGTGCCGTTCGGCCCCGGCCTAGGCGAATACCTCGCCTGGATGAAGCACGGTGGCGGCGAGCAGCTCATGCAGCAGCTCTACGCCAAGTACAACATCCATGCGGTGATGTGCCATCTGATCCCGCCCGAGGCATCGGGCTGGTTCCGCAAGGAGATCAAGACGCTGGAAGACCTGAAGGGGCTCAAGATGCGCTTCTTCGGTCTGGGCGCCAACGTCATGCAGAAGCTCGGCGTCTCGACACAGCTCCTGCAGGCCGGCGAGATCTTCCAGGCCCTTCAGTTGGGCACGATCGACGCCACCGAATTCTCCATGCCGGTGATGGACCTCAGTCTCGGATTCCATCAGGTGGCGAAGTTCTACTACTTCCCCGGCTGGCACCAGCAGGCCACGGTCGGCGACCTGATCATCAACAAGGCGAAGTGGGATTCGCTATCCGCGCACCAGAAGCAGATCGTCGAGGCGGCGTGCGACCAGACCGTGCTGCGCGGCATGAGCCTCGGTGAGTCCCTGCAGCCCAAGGCGCTGGCCGAGATCGAGTCCAAGGGCGTCAAGCTCGTGACCTGGGGGCCGGAGTTCATTGCCGCCTTCCAGAAGGCATGGGACGAGGTCGCAGTCGAGCAGTCCGCGAAGAGCCCTGAATTCAAGAAGGCTTGGGATTCGCTCAGCAACTTCCGCAAGGAATACGCGATCTGGAGGGAGCGCGGCTACCTCAAGTAGCCGTTGGTCCGTTCCACGCGGCCGCTCCGAAGGGGCGGCCGCTTCCTTCTGGGGGGAGTTCGTTCGAATGCAGGCATTGCTTAATGCGAGCGATGTGATCGACGGCATTCTGGCGCGCATCGCACGCACGTTCGGTTGGCTGTTTGTCGCTCTGGTCGTCGTCATCTGCTGGGATGTGCTCACGCGCAAGCTGGGCTTCCAGATACCCGGATTCGGATCGACGCCCATCCAGGAACTCGAATGGCACCTGCATGGCGCCCTGTTCCTGTTCTGGCTGGGCTACGCCTACATCCGCAATTCCCATGTACGGATCGATGTGTTCACCGCCAACAAGACACCGCGCCAGCAGGCGAAGCTGGAGGTGTTCGGCATTCTCGTCTTCGCGATTCCCTACTGCATCGTGGCGACCTACTTCTCTTTCCTGTTTGCCCAGGTGTCGTTCCTGCAGAACGAGCGATCGGATGCGCCGAACGGGCTCGAATATCGCTGGATATTGAAGGGATGCCTGTTCCTGGGACTGGTCCTCGTCGACCTGGCGGTCGCCTCGGTCCTGATGAGAAAGCTCGTCATGTTGTTCGGTCCTCCCGATCTCGCTGCGCGCGCCTCGTCGCCCGCGGCCAGTCATTGAAGGAGACCGGCCATGGAATGGATCGCCGACCATCTCTCCGTCCTCATGTTCCTGGTGCTCACGTTCATCATGTTCGTGGGCTATCCGGTGGCGTTCGTCCTGGGAGGCGTCGCGCTCGCTTTCGGGGCGCTCGGCATCGCGCTCGACGTATTCCGCCCGGCCCAGTTCGGTAGTCTGATTCCCCGCATCTGGGGGCAGGCCGTCCAGAATCAGGTCCTCATTGCCGTCCCGATGTTCGTGTTCATGGGCACCATCCTGGAGAAATCGGGCGTCGCCGACGAACTCCTGAAGGCCCTGCAGGTTATAACCCGGCGAATCCCCGGCGGGCTGGCGATTTCCGTCACCGTCATGGGCACCATCATGGCGGCGACCACGGGCATCGTCGGCGCCTCGGTGATCATGCTCACCCTGATCGCCCTGCCGACCATGCTGGAACGCGGATACTCGAAGGAACTGTCGGTCGGCACCATCGCCTCGGCCGGCACGCTCGGCATCCTGATCCCGCCCAGCATTATGCTGGTCATCATGGGCGATCTCATGACCCTGTCGGTCGGGACGCTGTTCACGGCCGCGATTCTGCCGGGCCTGCTCCTGGCGGGCGTCTACCTCGTCTACATCTGCATCTACGCGGCGCTCAATCCCAAGATGGCGCCGCCGCTCTCGTCGGCCGAGGGGCCGCAGAATGCCGCCGAGCTCCTGCGCCTCGTCCTGCGCAGCTTCCTGCCACCGGCCTTCCTCATCTTCGTCGTCCTGGGATCGATATTCGGCGGCTGGGCCACGCCGACGGAGGCCGGCGGAACGGGATGCGCCGGCGCGCTGCTGCTGGCGTGGTGGAACAAGCGTCTCAATCTGAAGATGATGAACGAAGTGATCGAGAGTTCCGCGCTCACCAATGCGCTTGTGTTCTTCATCATCTTCGGCGCCACGCTGTTCTCGTTCGTCTTCCGTGCGCTGGGCGGCGACGATCTGGTCATCGAGCTGCTCAAGTACGTCGGCATCGACACCGGATGGGAGATCCTGATCTTCGTGATGGTGCTTGTCTTCATCATGGGGTTCTTCTTCGACTTCCTCGAGATCTGCCTGATCGTCCTGCCGATCTTCGCGCCCATCCTGCTGAAGGTCGACTTCACGCCCCACATCGCGGCCAACAAGGACTTCATGGTCTGGTTCGTGATCCTGGTGGCCGTGAACCTGCAGTCGGCGTTCCTGACGCCACCTTTCGGGTTCGCGCTCTTCTACATGAAGGCGACCGTGCCGCCCTCGGTGACGATGGGCCACATCTATCGTGGCATCGTGCCGTTCGTGGCTCTGCAGGTCCTCACCGTCGCCATCTGCATGATCTGGCCGGAAATCATCCTCTGGCTGCCGCGCGAGTTCGGTTTCCTCGACTGAGCCGGTGACGGGGGAGAGAGAAGCGGCGCTTGCCTGCAAGAACCGTGTCACAGGAGCGTGTTGCGGGTGAATTTTCTTTTTCTTCGAATCGGGCTTCCGCGCTGACACAGGCTGTGAATTCGCCCTAGAATTTTGGTCCTCGCGTTGTCCATTGGGGGCCCAAGTATGCGTCGTTTGTTGCTGTCAGCCGTTGCCGCTCTCGCCACCGTCTCCGCCGTGCCGATCGCCTCGGCGCAGACGTTGAAGGTGGTGATGCACTCCGACGTGAAGGTGCTCGATCCGATCTGGAGCGGCGCCTACATCACGCGCAATCACGGCTACATGCTCTACGACGTGCTGTTCGCCATGGACGAGAAGTTCCAGGTGAAGCCGCAGATGGTCGATACCTGGATGACCAGCGACGACGGGCTCGTCTGGACATTCAAGCTGCGCGACGGGCTGGAATGGCACGACGGCCAGCCGGTGACCGCGGAGGACTGCATCGCCTCGCTGAAGCGCTGGTCCGCGCGCGACGCGATGGGGCAGAAGCTCGCGCAGTCGCTGCAGGAGTACAAGGTCGTCGATCCCAAGACCTTCCAGATCGTGCTGAAGCAGAAGTTCGGCGCGGTGATCGAATCGCTGGGCAAGCCCTCGGTGGTGGTGCCCTTCATGATGCCCAAGCGCATCGCCGAGACCGATCCGTTCAAGCAGATCGAGGAGTACATCGGCTCAGGCCCGTTCGTGTTCAAGAAGGACGAATGGAAGCCCGGCGAGAAGCTCGTTTACACCAGGTTCGCCAAGTACAAGCCGCGTTCGGAGCCGATGTCGGGCCTGTCCGGCGGCAAGGTGGTGGGCGTCGATCGGGTCGAGTGGGTGGCGATTCCCGACGCCGAGACCCAGGTCAATGCGCTGCTGAACGGCGAGATCGACTATCTCGAAAGCGTATCGTCCGACCACCTGCCGCTGATCGAGAAGGACAAGGGCGTCCGTGTCATCAAGGGCCGGGTGTCCAACCAGTACGCCTTCCGGATGAACTGGCTGCTGCCGCCCTTCAACAACGAGAAGGTCCGCCAGGCCGCCGCACTGGCGCTCAACCAGGAGGACTTCCTGCAGGCCAATATCGGCGACAAGCGCTTCTGGCAGACCTGCAAGGCGATGTTCACCTGCGGCTCGCCTCTGGCGACGGACGCCGGCATGGCGGGTCTGGTCGAGGGCAATGCAGCCAAGGCAAAAGCGCTGCTGGCCGAAGCGGGCTACGACGGCACGCCGGTCACGCTGCTGGCGCCGACGGATCTCGGCGTCATCAAGCAGCTCGGCCCGGTCGCCAAGGCGCTGCTGGAGCGGGCCGGCTTCAAGGTCGACATGATTTCGATGGACTGGCAGAGCGTGATCGTGCGCCTGGCCAAGAAGGGCCCGGTGGCCGAGGGCGGCTGGAACGCCTTCTCCACGAGCTGGTCGCAGGTCGACATCCTCGATCCGCTGATGACCCCGTTCCTGATCGCGAGCTGCGACAAGGCCCGCTCGGGTTGGCCTTGCGACGAGGAACTCGAGAAGCTTCGCGACAACTACGTGAAGTCGAGCACGGAAGCGGAGAAGAAGGCCGCGGCCACCGCCGTGCAGGAGCGTGCGATCAAGGTCGTGACGCACGTGCCGCTCGGCGAGTGGTTCGGCGTCAGTGCCGTCCGCTCCAACATCGGCACGCTGAATCCGCCGCCTCCAGTCACCGTTTTCTGGGGCGTAACGAAGAAGTAAGCCGGGAATATAGAGGCGGCTGCACTGGATTGGGGAAGACGTTGAGGAATTACTTCAACGACTTCAGGTGTTGCTTCAATTCGGGCCAATATTGCCAATCTGAAACAAAGGCTTGCCACGGTCGGTTAATGCGCCGAAAGCTGGCCGATGTCGGAACCGTCTTTCCTCGGCGGGCGGTTTCCGCCCCATCGAATCCTCGCAGGCTGGCTGGGCGAGGCGGGCTCTGCCCGCCTGCTTGAATATGCCCTGGCTGCCGAGGAACGCTTCATTCCGACGCGGCTGGCCGACCAGGGAAAGGGCCGGCTCGACAGCGTCGTTCGCCACTCCAGCGTGCTCAAGGATCTGGGCGACTTCGGCATACCCCTGCGCCGCCGGGCGCTGGCGCTGCAGGCCGAGCTGGAGACGGACTTCGAGATGAACGCCACGCCGCGCAACAGCACGCAGATGGAGGTGGTGGCGCATGGCCATGGCGCCTTCTACCGGCCGCACACGGACACGTTCACCGGCGACGAGTACACGCCCGGCGGCCGCCGGCGCCTCACCATGGTCTATTACTTCCACCGCGAACCGCGTCGCTTCACCGGCGGGCGCCTGCGTCTGTTCGATCTGGCGGGCAGCGAGACGATCGATGTCGAGCCGGAGCACGACAGCCTGCTCATCTTCCCGTCGACGGCGCGTCACGAGGTCGAGCGCGTATCCTGTTCCAAGGGGGCGTTCGGCGACAGCCGCTTCTCGCTGAACATCTGGCTGTGTGGCTGACGCCTAATCCGCGGCGCGCAGTTCGCTCATCTTTTCCGGAGCCCTGGCCTCGGCGGCGCGGGCGGCCCGCTGGGCGGCATCCTCGGCTTCCCAGCGCACCGCGATCTCGGCCAGCCGGTCCATCACCTCGTCCAGTTCCCCACCACGGCTGGTGAGGGAATAGGTGACCTTGGGCGGGATGGTCGCCTCGTAGTCGCGCTTCACCAGCGCGGCGCCCTCCAGCGTGCGCAGGCGCTCCGTCAGCATCTTGGCGGAGATGCCCGACACCCGCCGCTTCAACTCGCCGAAGCGCTGCGGTCCATGGGTCCGGAGATTGTAGAGGATGTAGGTCGTCCACGGTCCCATCAGCATGCGCAGGATGAAGTCCATGGGACAGGTGACGCTCTCCTTGGCCTGCGTCGTCGTGGCCGGGGTCTGGGTGCTCATCGAAAAAACCTTCGAGTTACGATTCGGTACCTACTGGCGAATATATATGAGCCTTCCCAGATGTTTCCAGTCACTTTGTGAAAGTAACTGATCTGGAGAAACGCTTCGGCGCTTTATCCAGCGAAATCAAAGGATTGGAGATCATCATGAGCAATGTCGCCATCGTCTATCACTCCGGCTACGGCCATACCCAGGCCCTCGCCGAGGCCGTCGCCACGGGCGCGCGGGCCGTTCCGGGCACCACGGTGAGCCTGATCCCGGTTGCCGAAGCGGAAGCCCGCGCCGCCGAGCTGGATGCCGCGGACGCCATCATCTTCGGCAGCCCGACCTACATGGGCGGCGTGTCGGCCGACTTCGCGAAGTTCAAGGACTGGACGTCCGGCCGCTGGATGGAGGGCAGGTGGCGCAACAAGCTCGCCGCCGGCTTCACCGTCTCGGCGTCGTGGAACGGCGACAAGCACAACACGCTCTACCAGCTGCTCACGCTCGCGGTTCAGCACGGCATGATCTGGGTCGGCCTCGGCCTGCCGCCGGGCAACAACAGCTCGAAGGGCTCGGTGGCGGACCTCAACCGGGTCGGTGCGTCGATCGGCGCCATGGGCCAGGCCAACGCCGACCAGGGCGTCGAGGGCATTGGCGCCAGCGACTTCAAGACCTTCGAGGCGCTGGGCCGCCGCGTCGCCGAGGCCAGCCAGCGCTGGCACGAAGCGCCGCTGGCGCGGGCCGCCTGAGCCCTCGGATCGAGCGCAAAGAAAAGGGGACCCTCGCCACCCGACGAGGGTCCCCCCGATCGTTGAGAGACGGATGCTATGGTCTCATTTCTTGGTGATGTTCCACATCACCGGCACCGGGCCGGGCAGCCAGCCGCTGATGCGGTCCTTGCGGTAGGCGCCGAACGCCTTGTACTGCCCGAGCACGATGTACGTGGCCTGGTCCATCACGCGATCGGAGACGGCCATGGCGATCTCCTTGCGCTTGGCCGGATCGTTCTGCTTCGCGTAGGAGGAACGGAGCTTCTCCATCTCGGGGTCGCACGGCCAGCCGAACCAGGCCTTCTCGCAGCCGCCGCTGGTGAAGGAGTTTCCGGCCGGGCTCTCGGTGCCGACCGTGACGGTCGTCGTGTAGAAGATGTTCCAGCCGCCCTGCGCCGGCGGATCCTTCTTGGCGCGGCGCGTCACGACCGTCTGCCAGTCCATCGACTGCAGGTCGACCTTGAAGCCGATCTTCTCCAGCGCCTGCTTGCCGACCGGCGGCAGCTGGTTCGAGGAGAGCAGGTCGGTGGCATGCATCATCACGATCGGCGTGCCGTCATAGCCGCTCTCCTTGAGGAGCTGGCGCGCCTTCTCGAGATCGGGCTTGATCAGCAGGTTGCCGTAGCTCTTCTCGTAGGGCGAGCCGCAGACCAGCGGCGCATTGCAGACCCGGTAGATCTCGGGATCGCCCACCTGGGCACGCAGGAAATCCTCCTGGGCGATCGCGTACATCGCTGCCTGCCGGGCCTTCAGGTTGTTGAACGGCGGGTGGAGGTGGTTGAAGCGCATGATGATCTGGCTGCCCTGCGCGTTCCAGCCGTAGAGCTCGACGTTCTTGTCGGCCTTCAGCAGCGGGAAGAGATCGGGCACCGGAATCTCGATCAGGTCGATCTCGCCCTGGACCAGCGCATTGACCGCCGTGCTCGGGTCGGAGATCGCCAGCCATTCGAGGCGATCGATCTTCACCACCTTGCCGCCGGCCAGCATCGAGGGCGGCTCGGCGCGCGGCTTGTACTTGGTGTTCTTGACGTAGACGACCTTCTCGCCGGGCTTCCACTCGTCCTTCTTGAAGATGAACGGGCCGGAGCCGGTATAGTCGTCGATCTGCTTGAACGGGTCGGTCTCGGCGACCTTCTTGGGCATCATGAAGGGCACGGTGGACGACGGCTTGCCCAGCGCGTCGAGCACCAGGCCGAACGGCTCCTTGAGGACGATCTTGAAGGTCTTGGCATCGACGACATCCATCGTGCCGACCGCCTTCATCATCTCCTGGCCGAGGGCGTCGCGGGCTCCCCAGCGCTTGATCGAGGCGACGCAGTCCTCGGCGGTCACGGGCTGGCCGTCATGCCATGCAAGGCCGTCGCGCAGCGTGAAGGTCCAGGTCAGCTTGTCGGCCGAGGTCTCGTACTTGTCGACCATCTGCGGCTGGATGCGCGCCTCGGCATCCTGGGCGAACAGAGTGTCGTAGATCATGTAGCCGTGGTTCCGGGTGATGAAGGCGGTCGTCCAGATCGGATCGAGCACCTTCAGGTCGGAATGAGCGACCATCTTCAAAGTCTGCGCCGACGCCGGCGCGGCGGCTGCAGCCGCCGTCGACAGGGCCACACAGGCCGCGAGTTGTCCCAGTCTCCGCATAACGTGCATGATTTGATCTTTCCCTTCGCCTGTCCCCAACTTCACACAAGCTGCCACGAGCCGGACGAGGAATAAAGCGATGTCGATGCCGACGATTTTCGTGTCCCATGGAGCACCGACGCTGATCCTGAGCGATGCGCCGGCGCGGACTTTCCTGGCCGGCCTCGGCCAGCAAATTCCGCGCCCGGCCGGCATCGTGGCGGTGTCGGCGCATTGGGACACTGACGTGCCGGCCGTTTCGGTGGTCCGCAGGCCCGACACGATCCACGATTTCTATGGATTTCCCGAGGCGCTCTACAAACTGCGCTACGACGCGCCGGGCGCGCCGCAACTCGCGGAGAAGGTGGCGAAGCTCACAGGGGCCGCGCACGATCATCACCGCGGCCTCGACCACGGCGCCTGGGTACCGGCGATGCTGGCCTGGCCCGAGGCCGACATCCCGATCTTCCAGCTCTCGGTCCAGCCCAACCTGAGCCCGGCGCACCACATCGCGCTCGGCCGCAAGCTCAGCGCCCTTCGCGAGGAGGGGGTGCTGGTCATGGGTAGCGGCAGCGCCATCCACAATCTGCGCGCGCTCGTTCGCAGCGACGGACCGTCGGAGCCCGAGCCGTGGGCGCAGGCCTTCGACGACTGGCTGGCCGACGCCGTCGGAAAGGGCGACGAGGAAGCCCTCGCCGATTACCGCGCCCGCGCGCCCTACGCCCGCGAGGCCCATCCGACCGACGAACACTTTCTGCCGCTGCACGTCGCCTTCGGCGCCGCTGGAGACGGGGCGAGAGGGCGCGCGCTCCACCGAAGCTTCACCTTGGGAAATTTGTCGATGGCTTCCTATGCCTTCGGCTGAGGTCTGAATGTGCTGTCTTAAGTGGTTGGATAGACGGACCCACAGTCCCGAGGCTTGGAAATTACATTGGCTCGATGTTCTATGTATTTGTTTTTACACAGAATTATCGCGCGTGGCCGTCTCTCCGACGACGATGCGTTGATCTTGCGCCGGGTCTCCGATATCAAATGCGAACTATTCTCATTGGCAAAGGTATCTGGTGCAACCGGCGGAAACGCTTGCCCTCTACAGGGAAAATCGCGACGAGCTGCTGAAATATGCAGCGCGGATCGTGCGCGACCGGGCGAGCGCCGAAGACATCGTCCAGGAGGCCTGGCTAAAGTTCTCGGACCGGCTGCAGCAGGGCGGCGAAGTCAGCCAGCCTTTGAGCTACCTCTACGCCATCGTTCGCAATCTGGCGCTCAACCTGGTGCGGCGGGCGGCCACGCAGGGCAAGGTCATGGTGGCGGTTCCGGACGTGGAGAACGTCGTTCACGACGCACCCACGGCCGAGCAGGTCGTCCTGTACCGGGACGAGTTGCGGGTGCTGTCCGACGCGATCGCCGAACTGCCCGAACGCACCCGGATCGCCTTCCGCATGTACAAGATCGAAGGCCGTCCGCTGCACGAGATCGCCGCGCGGCTCGACATCTCGGTGCCTCGTTCGCATCAGTTGGTGAAGGAGGCGGGCCTCCATGCGGCGCGGCGCCTCCTGGGGGACGAACGGTGAGGAGAGAAATTCTCGCGGTCCGGCTTAAAATACCTGCTCGCCGTTGATCGAAGAGGAGAAGGGGCCGCGGCCTCCGAACCCGCCGCCCCAGGACAAGTCGTTGAATTCAGCCGGACCCCCAGAGCAGACCCCGCGAGAGCAGGCCATGGACTGGCTGTTGCGTCTCGAAGCCTGTCCGGATGACCGCTCGCTACGGGCGGAGTTCGAGGTGTGGCGTCGGCGTCCGGGCAACGCGTCGGCGTTCGATGACATGAAGCGCGTCTGGTCGCGTCTCGACGGGCTCGCGGCCGAAGCGCCCCAGTCGCAAAGGGTGTCCATGCCCTCGGCACCGGCGGTCGCCGTCCGGCCGCGCCCCGGTTTGTTCTGGCGCTCGATGGCAGTGGCCTCCGTGGTGCTGATCGCCTGGGCCGCCGTGCTGGCCTATCCGGCGTTGCGTCTGCGCCTCGATGCCGATGCACTGACCGGCACGGCCGAGACGCGCTCGCTGCGGCTCGAGGATGGAAGCCTGGCGCTGCTCGATGCGCAGAGCGCCGTGGCCGTCAACTTCACCGCCGACCGCCGCGAGGTCGTGCTGCTGGAGGGCAGCGCCTTCTTCGAGGTCGTACCCTCGGCCGAACGGCCCTTCGTGGTACGCGCCGGCGGCGTCGCGGTGACGGTGGTCGGCACCGCCTTCGCGGTGCAGACGAATTCGCTGCAAGTCTCGGTCGCGGTCCAGTCCGGCACCGTGCGCGTCGCCGGTGCGGGTATGCCACCGGCGGTGCTGACGCGCGGCGAGCGGCTCACCATCGATCGCGCGACACGACGCGACGTTCGCAGCGAGATCGCGCCGGAGGATGTCGCGGCGTGGCGCGACGGGCGCCTTGTCGTGCAGGACATGCCGCTGCGCGCGGTCGTCGACGAACTCGGCCGCTACCAAAGCGGCATGATCGTGTTTCAGCAGGCCGCAATGGCGGACCGTCTGGTGAGCGGCGTGTTCAACCTGCGGCGCCCGACCGAGGCTCTTGCCGCGGCTGTCGACACGCAGAGCGGCAGGATCCGCGAGATCACGCCCTACCTCCTGCTCGTTTCCGGCAAATAGAGGTTCGCGACCTCGCGCAAACTATTTTGCCTCTTTTGCCTTAATCGATCGGCCCGCGCTTTGTCCTGACTGGTAGAGGCGGATGCATCGTCCGTCTCGTTTATCCGTGAACCCGCCGGCACACGGAGCGAGCGGAGTGTCGAAGGGTGAGCAAGGCGAAGCGTAAGACGTCCGGCAGGGTTGTCCATTTATGCGCGCTCATTGGAGGCCTTGCCGCGCTGGTCCCGGCGGGCATCTCCGATGCCGTCGCGCAGGAACCGCGCGGAGATATGGAGCAGCAGGCACAGGCAGGCACGGCGCCTGTGGCCTTCAGTATTCCCGCGCAACCCCTCGCCCAGGCGCTCACCCAATTCGGTCGCCAGTCGGGGCTGCAGGTTGCGGTCGATTCGGCCGCCGTGGCCGGAAAGTCGACCGGCGGTGTCAGCGGCACGATGAGCACGCAAAGCGCACTGCAGCAGCTTCTGGCAGGAACCGGTGTCACCTTCAGGTTCACATCGCCAACTGCAGTCAGCGTCGTTGGACAGGGTGGTTCGGGGGCTCTTCAGCTCGATCCAGTCCGGGTTCAGGCCAACCCCGTTCCACCCCAAGCCGAGATCGGCAACCTGCCGCCGCCCTTCGCTGGAGGGCAGGTCGCGACCGGACAGCGTATTGGGATTTTGGGCGAACGCGACTTCATGAACACTCCGTTCAGCACGACGTCATACACGCACGAATACCTGCGCAATCAGCAAGCGGTGACGCTGACCGATGCCGTCGCCGGCGATCCCTCGATCCGCGCCATGTACGCCAGCAACGGTCTCGCCGACTGGCTCTACATTCGTGGCTTCCTGCTGTTGCCCGAGGATATGTCCTTCAATGGCCTGTTCGGTCCGACGCCGTACTACTCGGTGAACATGGCGGGCATCGAGCGCGTGGAAGTGTTCCGCGGCCCGACTGCAATGCTGAACGGCATGGGACCGCGCGGTATGACCGGCGGCACGATCAACCTCGTGCCCAAGCGCGCGGGCGACGAGGACCTGACGCGCGCCACTGCCATCTACGGCACGAACTCGCAGGTTGGCGGTCATCTCGACGTCGGTCGCCGATTCGGCCCGGACAAGGCATTCGGTTTGCGCGGCAATGCCTTCTTCACCGGCGGCAACACGGCCGTGGCCAACCAGACCGACAGCCAGCTCGCCCTTAGTGCTGGCTTCGACTACCGAAGCGAGAACACGCGCATCGACGCGGATCTGGGCTACACGAACCGCTGGATGTACGGCAGCCAGAGCGGACTGTTCCTCGCCCCTGGCGTAACGGTGCCACCTCCGCCGTCGGCGACCTCCAACTTCTACCAACCGTGGGGCTACCAGCAGTACGACAGCCTCTACGGCATGATGCGCTTCGAGCACGACTTCACGCCGAACCTCACGGCCTTCGTGAAAGTGGGGGCGCGGCGGTCGAACACCGCCATCCAGGACAATTCACCGACGCTCACGAATCAGTCTGGTGCCTTCACCGCGACGCCAATCAACAGTCGTAGCACCCAGGAAACGACCGCGGCGGAAGTTGGTGTCCGCGCCAAGTTCTTCACAGGCAACGTTCGTCACGAGGCGGTGATCAGTGCGAGTTCGCTGCGCAGCCAGTTCAACTTCATAAGCAATCCAGCGGCCGTCTTCGCGTCGAACATCTATTCGCCGGTTTACGTCAGTCCGCCGTTCTACGCGGCGCCATTGGCCGGACCGCCACGGCGGTCGGACCAGCTGCTCACCGGCATCTCGCTGGCCGACAATGTCTTCATGTTCGACGACCGCCTGCAACTCATCCTCGGCGGTCGCGCACAAAGCGTCGAACTCTCGAGCTACGCCGCCGTTACAGGTGCGCCGGCGACGGGGTACAACGCAACCGCTCTCACGCCTGCCCTGGGCGTCGTCGCAAGGCCGTGGAAGGAAGTCTCATTCTACGGCAACTTCATCCAGGCATTGGGGCAGGGCAGCGTCGTTGCCCCGCCCTTCGCCAATGCCGGAGCCGTCCTGCCTCCGTTCGTGACGACCCAGTTCGAGGTCGGCGCCAAGCTCGATCTCGGCAACTTCGGGGCGACCCTCAGCCTGTTCCAGATCACACAGCAGGGCGTGATCACCAACCCCTCGAACAACACCCGGACGGCCGATGGCCAACAGGTGAACAAGGGCATCGAACTCACTTTCTTCGGCGAACCGGTCAAGGGCTTCAGGCCACTCGGCGGCCTCACACTTCTCGACCCGCGCCTGACACAGACCTCCAACGGCACGAACAACGGCAAGATTGCGCCCGGCGCTTCCACCGTGCAGCTCAACCTCGGCGCGGACTGGGACGTGCCTTGGATCAATGGGGTCTCGCTGATGGGCCGCATGATCTACACCGGGCAGTCCTACGTCGATGCGGCCAACCTGCAGGGTGTCGCGCCATGGACGCGCTTCGATGTCGGCGCACGATACACGTTCGAGCGGCCCGGAGACGGCAAGCCGATCACCTTGCGGGCCAACGTAACCAACCTGTTCCAGATGAACTACTGGACGGCGCCGCTCAGCACGCTCGTGGAGGGGCCGCCGCGGACCTTCATGCTGTCGCTGTCGTCGGACTTCTAAGGCTGCATGCGCGCCGCATTCACGCTCCTTCACCGCTGGGTCGGGCTCGCGATCGCCGGGTTCCTGTTCGTATCGGGCCTGACGGGGGCGGTGATCTCGTGGGACCACGAACTCGACGACCTGCTCAACCCGCACTTGATGGAGGCGAAGTCGAGCGGCCCGGCGCTGCCGATCCTCGACCTCGTGAACCGCGTCGAAGCGGCGGACCCGCGCGTGCAGGCGGTGTCGATCCCGATGTCGATCGAGCCCGGCGAGTCGCTCGTGATCTTCGTGCTGCCGCGCGTCGATCCCGCTACCGGGCGGCTCTACGAGCCAGGCTACAGCCAGGTGTTCCTCGATCCCGCGACGGGCGACGTATTGGGCCGGCGCCTGTGGGGGCAGGCTTTCCCGCTCTCGACCGAGACGTTCGTTTCGTTCCTCTACAGATTTCACGTCAGCCTCCATATCCCCGAGTTCTGGGGTATCAACCGTTGGGGTGAATGGCTGCTGGGCGGCGTCGCGATCCTGTGGACCATCGATTGCTTCATTGGCTTTTACCTCACGACACCCCGACGCCACGCGCCCAATCCCGGCCGTCCCATCGATGTCGATCGAGCCTTGCGCCGCGGCTGGTGGGCGCGCTGGACACCCGCTTGGACGATCAAGACGAGCGGCAGTGCGTACCGTGTAAACTTCGATATTCACCGCGCCCTCGGGCTGTGGACGTGGGCGCTTCTGTTCGTACTCGCGTTCACAGGATTCTCGCTCAACCTCTCGCAGGAGGTTTTCCGGCCGCTGCTGGCGATGGTGTCGACGGTCACGCCTACGCCTTTCTCCACGCGCCCGCCGAGCGATACGCACAAGCCCATCGAGCCGCGTATCGGCTACGCCGAAGCCATCGAGATCGGCCGCGCCGAAGCCGTGCGGCGAGGCTGGGATCTTGCAGTCGGCCATGTCTTCTATACGCGCCGTCGGGGCTTTTATGGCGTGCGCTTCTTCGAGGGCGACGGCCATGGCGCCGCGGGCGTCGGTCCGCCGGTGATCTTTGTCGACGGCAACGATGGGGCGGTGATCGGCGATCGCATTCCCTGGCAGGGGACGGTGGCCGACATCTTCATGCAGGCGCAGTTCCCGGTGCATTCGGGCCGCATCCTCGGCCTCCCGGGCCGCATCCTGATTTCGGTGATGGGTCTGGTTGTTGCCGCGCTCTCGGTGACCGGCGTGGTCATCTGGTATCGCAAGCTCCGGGCGAGACGCGCGGTGCAGCGTAGTCGCGCGGAAAGATCGACCCTCGCACCCGCTGAATAGTCGCCAACGAAAAACGGGAGCGCTTTCGCGCTCCCGTTTCAGTCTGGAATGAGGAGCTCCGGGCTGCTTACGCGGCCTCGGCCAGCGCCACGCCCTTTTCCTTGAAGACCTGCTCGAGTTCGCCGGTCTCGAACATTTCGCGGATGATGTCGCAGCCGCCGATGAACTCACCCTTCACGTAGAGCTGGGGGATCGTCGGCCACTGGCTGAATTCCTTGATGCCCTGGCGCAGTTCCGGGTCGACGAGGATGTTGACGCCGTGGAACTTCACGCCGAGCTGGCTCAGCACATCGACCACCGCGGCCGAGAAGCCGCACTGGGGAAACACGGGCGTGCCCTTCATGAACAGCAGAACGTCGTTCTTGCCGATCTCGTCGCGGATACGCTCGAACACCTGGGGTTCGCTCATGATCGATCTCCGTGGAGCGCCACCGGGGGCGCGGGGTTGTCCCGAATATAAGGCGTTCAGGCCTTCTGCGCCATGGTGGTCAGCTTGAGGGCGTGCAGGACGCCGCCCATGCGGCCGCCCAGCGCGCCGTAGACCGCCTGGTGCTGCTGGATCTTGGATTTGCCGGCAAAAGAGGCCGAAATCACCGTGGCGGCGTAGTGATCGCCGTCCCCGGCGAGGTCCTGGATCTCGACCTCGGCGTCCGGAATGCCTTCCTTGATCAGGCGAACGATGTCTTCTGCTTGCATGGGCATGAGAAATCCTCAGGCGGCGCTGTTCATGTAGCCGGGCAACCAGGCCTCGTGGGCATCGCGCAGTTCCTGCAGCGGGACGCTGAGCAGGCCCTCGACGGCAATGTCCGAGCCACCGGAGTAGCCCAGCACGACGGCCGGGACGCCGGCCTTCCGGGCCGCCTCGACGAGGGCGCCGCCGTCGTCGGTGGCGATCAGGTAGCGGGCCTGGTCCTCGCCGTAGAGATAGGCATGCGGCGCGGCGATGCCCTGGGGCAGCTTGATCGAGGCGCCGGTGCTGCCCGAGAGGCACATCTCCGCCAGCGCCACGAGGAGGCCGCCGTCGGACAGGTCGTGGCAGGCCGCGACCTTGCGGCCGACGATCTGGCCACGCACGAAGTCGCCGTTGCGGCGCTCGACCGCGAGGTCGACCGGCGGCGGTGCGCCTTCCTCGCGGCCGTGCAGTTCGCGCAGGTAGATCGACTGGCCGAGCCAGCCTTTCGTGTCGCCGACCAGCACGAGGGCGAGGCCGCCCTTGACCAGCCGCGAGCCCGCCGCGGTCGCGATGTCGTCGATCACGCCGACCGCGCCGATGGTCGGCGTCGGCAGGATCGGCCGGCCCTCGGTCTCGTTGTAGAGCGAGACGTTGCCCGACACGACCGGGAAGTCGAGCGCGGTGCAGGCCTCTGCCATGCCCATGATGGCGCCCGCGAACTGGCCCATGATCTCGGGCTTCTGCGGGTTGCCGAAGTTCATGTTGTCGGTGACGGCGAGCGGCCGCGCGCCGACCGACGTGATGTTGCGCCACGCCTCGGCCACGGCCTGGCGGCCGCCGGTCTCGGGATGGGCCTGCACGTAGCGCGGCGTGCAGTCGGAGGTCATGGCGAGGCCCTTGTGGCCCGCGCCCTTGTGTCCGGCTTCCTTGGAGGCGCCGGGCACGCGCACCAGCGCCGCGTCGCCGCCCTGCGGACGGATCGCGGTGTTGCCCAGGATGAGATGGTCGTACTGGTGCCAGATCCACGCCTTGCTCGCGAGGTCGGGGCAGCTCATCAGCGTGACCAGCGAGGCCTTCCAGTCGGCCGGCGGCGGAACCTTGGACGAATCGAGTTCGGCCGGCAGCGGCGTCAGCGTCCACGGGCGCTCGTACATCGGCGCCTCGGTGACCAGCGGCGGGATCGGGATGTTGCCCACCACGTCGCCGTGCCAGGTCAGCACCATGCGCTCGGTGTCGGTGAGATGGCCGATCACCGCGAAGTCGAGTTCCCACTTCTCGAAGATCGCGCGCGCCTCGTCCTCGCGGCCGGGCTTCAGCACCATGAGCATGCGCTCCTGGCTCTCCGACAGCATCAGCTCGTAGGGATTCATGCCGGTCTCGCGCATCGGCACCTTGTCGAGTTCCATGATAAGGCCGAGGCTGCCCTTGGCCGCCATCTCGAACGAAGAGGAGGTGAGGCCGGCGGCGCCCATGTCCTGGATGGCGATGATGGCGTCGGTCGCCATCAGCTCGAGGCAGGCTTCCAGCAGCAGCTTTTCGACGAACGGGTCGCCGACCTGCACCGTCGGGCGCTTGCTCTCGCTGTCCTCGTTGAACTCGGTCGAGGACATGGTGGCGCCGTGGATGCCGTCGCGGCCGGTCTTGGAGCCGACATAGACCATCGGATTGCCGACGCCGGTGGCGGCCGCATAGAAGATCTTGTCGACCGGCGCGACGCCCACGGTCATGGCGTTGACCAGGATGTTGCCGTTGTAGGCGGGGTGGAAGTTGGTCTCGCCGCCGACCGTGGGAATGCCCATGCAGTTGCCGTAGCCCGCGATGCCGGCCACGACGCCCGACACGAGATGGCGCGTCCTGGCGTTCTTCGGATCGCCGAAGCGCAGCGCGTTGAGGTTGGCCACCGGCCGCGCGCCCATCGTGAAGACGTCGCGCATGATGCCGCCGACGCCCGTCGCCGCGCCCTGGTAGGGCTCGATGTAGGAGGGGTGGTTGTGGCTCTCCATCTTGAAGATGGCGGCTTGGCCGTCGCCGATGTCGATGACGCCGGCATTCTCGCCCGGGCCCTGGATGACCCACGGCGCCTTGGTCGGCAGCTTCTTCAGCCACACCTTCGAGGACTTGTAGGAGCAGTGCTCGCTCCACATCGCCGAGAAGATGCCGAGTTCCACCATGGTGGGATCGCGGCCCATGATCTTCAGCAGGCGCTGGTATTCGTCCGGCGCCAGCCCGTGCTCGGCCACGATCTGCGGCGTGATCGCCGGCTCGTTCGGCAGCTTGACCGGCGGATTCTTTTCCTGGGCAACAGTCACGAAAAATTCCTCACGAAAGCGCTTCGACCATGCCCTCGAACAGGCCGCGACCGTCGGTGCCGCCGAACATCGGCTCCACCGCGTTCTCCGGATGGGGCATCAGGCCCAGCACCGTCTTGGTCTCGTTGAACACGCCGGCGATGTTGCTGCTCGACCCGTTGGGGTTGCCGCGTCCGTCGACGGTGCCGTCGGGCGCGCAGTAGCGGAAGGCGATCTGGCCGCGATCCTCGAGCCTCTT
Source organism: Rhodospirillaceae bacterium CCH5-H10 (assembly GCA_001557035.1). GTDB lineage: Bacteria > Pseudomonadota > Alphaproteobacteria > Reyranellales > Reyranellaceae > Reyranella. The sequence continues at coordinate 23,682 of LSKJ01000112.1, forward strand.
CATCGTGTCGGCGTCGGCGAAATAATTGCCCTCGGCATGGGCCACCGGGACCTTGATGACCTGGCCCGCCTGGTAGCGGTTGGTGAACAGGCTCTGGCTGGTCTCGACCTTGAGATGGACGTCGCTGCAGACGAACTTGAGATGCGAGTTGCGCATCAACGTGCCCGGCAGCAGGCCTGCCTCGGTCACGATCTGGAAGCCGTTGCAGATGCCCAGCACCGGCACGCCCTGCGCCGCGCGCTTCTTCACCTCGGCCATCACCGGCGACTGCGCGGCCATGGCGCCGCAGCGCAGATAGTCGCCGTAGGAGAAGCCGCCCGGCACCACGATCAGGTCGACCTTCTCGAAGTCGCCGTCGCCATGCCACACCAGCGAGGGCCGCCGGCCCGTCACCAGCTCGAGCGCCTGCGCCACATCGCCTTCGCGATTGGAGCCGGGGAAGACCAATACAGCTGCTTTCATCTCCGTCCGTCCCTACCGGCAAGGTCCTCACCCTGAGGAGCGCGCGCAGCGCGCGTCTCGAAGGGTCGGCAACAAAGGCGGTGCTTGTTCCCATCCTTCGAGACGCGGTCCTGCGGACCGCTCCTCAGGATGAGGTCTTGCTGTGTCATCAGCCCACCAGCTCGATCGAGTAGTTCTCGATCACCGTGTTGGCGAGCAGCTTCTTGCACATCTCCTCGACGCGGGCCTTGGCCTTGTCCTTGTCGGTCTCGGCGATCTCGAGTTCGATGAACTTGCCCTGGCGCACGTCGCCGACTTCCGGGAACCCCAGGCGATTGAGCGAATGTCCGATGGCCTTGCCCTGGGGATCGAGCACGCCATTCTTGAGGGTCACGTGGACTCTGGCTTTCATGTCGCCTCTGCTACTGGAGCGTGGTGGGGCCGCGGACGTCGCCCGGTCCCTGGTCGATGAGAATGCCGAGGCGCCGCGCCACTTCCTGGTAGGCTTCCTCGACCTTGCCGAGGTCGCGGCGGAACCGGTCCTTGTCCATCTTCTCGTTGGTCCTGAGATCCCACAGCCGGCACGAGTCCGGGCTGATCTCGTCGGCCAGCACGATGCGGACCATGTCGTCCTCGTAGAGGCGGCCGAACTCGATCTTGAAGTCGATCAGCTTGATGCCGCAGCCGAGGAACAGGCCGAACAGGAAGTCGTTCACCCGCAGCGTGAGCGCCACGATGTCGTCGAGGTCCTGCGGGGCGGCCCAGCCGAAGGCCGTGATGTGCTCCTCGGTGACCATCGGGTCGCCCAGCGCGTCGTTCTTGTAGAAGAACTCCATGATCGAGCGCGGAAGCTGCGTGCCTTCCTCGACGCCGAAGCGCTTGGCGAAGGAGCCGGCCGCGACGTTGCGGACCACCACCTCGAGCGGGATGATCTCGACCTGCCGGATCAGCTGTTCGCGCATGTTGAGCCGGCGGATGAAGTGGGTGGGCACGCCGATCTCGCCGAGCTTGGTCATCAGGAATTCGGAGATGCGGTTGTTGATCACCCCCTTGCCGGTGATCGTGCCCTTCTTCTGGTTGTTGAACGCGGTCGCGTCGTCCTTGAAGTACTGGACGATCGTCCCGGGCTCGGGCCCCTCGAACAAGGTCTTGGCCTTGCCCTCGTAGATGCGGCGACGGCGGGACATGATCTCACTCCTGCGCGGGCGATGCAGATCGCCCGCCGTTCGGGCGGAATATGGCGGAAAGGCCATGCTCCGGTACTGGGGAAAAATCCATTGAAAAAGGTGACGGGGTCGTCATATTGGTTGCGAAACAGGAGGCCTCACATGGCCCAGCAAATCACCTACGACAAGGCCTATGACACGGTTGGACGCGAGGATTTTCCGGCAATGCTGGAAGTTCCCCGCTATGGCCGCCGAACGGATGCCTTCGATGGCATCATTTCGGCCACTCACGACCATTTCTGGGACCCGTTCGACAAGGCCTATATCGACTTCGACCAGCCTTTCGACATGGCGAAAACCCCCATCATGCCGCTCGACACGGTCGTCGAGCTGAAAAGCGCGGTGGCCGACCGGCTGGACGAGGGCCAGAAGATCGGGCTGGGCAACGACGTCATGCACTGGTCGATTTCCAACCTCCTGCACGGCGAGCAGGGGGCGATGTCGCTGTCGGCCAGCCTCTGCCACATCCTGCTCGATCCCGGCGCGCAGGAATACGCCGCCAACCAGGCCCGCGAGGAGGCCCGGCATGTTGCAGGGTTCACGCGCTATATCGGCCGTCGCTGGGGCGCACCGCTGCCGGTGGGCAAGACCATCGCCACCGTGCTCACCGACCTGGTGGCGACGGAGGAGGTCTACAAGAAGATCGTCGGCATGCAGATGCTGATCGAAGGCATCGCCATGGGCTCCTTCGCGACGCTGAACGCCAAGACCAACGACCCGGTGCTGCGCCGTTTGGTCCAGCTCGTGATGAGCGACGAGGCCTTCCACCACCGCTTCGGGCGCATCTGGGCCTCGCGCACCATCAGCCATCTCAGCGAGGACGAGCACAAGAAAGTCGAGGACTGGGCGGCGCAGATCTTCCAGACGCTGCTGTTCAACCTGATCAACGCCGAGCAGAAGCAGGTCATCTACGCCAAGTACGGGCTCGACTGGCAATGGGTGCGCGACGCGATGAAGGAGGTCTTCACCGACGAGGACCGCCGTGCGTCGCTGAAGGACAGCACCAACATCTTCCGCGTCCTCATCAAGACGCTGCTCCACGCCGGCATCATCACGTCGCGCACCGCGCCGCTCTACGGCGTCTGGGTCGACATGAAGGAACTCGAAGCCGAGGGCGACGGAATCCCGGGTGACATCGTCGCCGAGGAAATGATGGTGACGCTCCGCGAGATCAACGCCAAGCGTAAGCGCATCGTCTCGAAGGACATCCAGGCCGCCGCGAGCTGAATGCGCCGTCTGCGTTGATGAACAGGAAAGATCCTTCGCTGCGCTCAGGATGACACTGTTGTTGCGATAGACGCAGTGCGCCAACCAAAAAGGTTGGTGTCATCCTGAGCGCAGCGAAGGATCCTTAATCAAGCCTCTCGTCGCTCCGCTCTAAGGCTTCCGTGCCAGCACGAAGCAGGAGAGGCCGGCGAGGCGGTTGATCGGGAAGAGCGGGAGTTCGGCGGCGCAGAGGGCGGCGAGGAGGCCGTTCGTGATGGCGCCCTGCTTCTTCAGGCTGCTGCGCGGCTCGGTGGTGTTGCGGTCGGCGAGGCGGACGGCGGCGGCCAATGGGAAGACGAAGCCGAAATAGTAGCTGCCGCGGACGATCTTGAGACCGGCGTCGCGCATCGTGGTTTCGATGGCGGGCAGGGTGTAGCGGCGCTTGTGTTCGAGAAAGACGTCGTGCCCGCTCCACAGGAAAGAGAAGGCCGGCACGGTCACCAGGAAATGCGCGCCGCCCGGCACCTTGTCGGCATAGTGGCGCACCAGCCAGCGGTCGTCGTCGACATGCTCGAGCACGTCCATCATCAGCACGAGGTCGCAATCGGTCGGAACGGTGTCACGGCGATAGCGCACGGGCTTGCCGGAAACGCTGTCGTCGCGGTCGGCGGGATAGCCGATGTCGACGCAGAGCGCGCTTTCGGCCGGCGTTTCGGACAGGAGATGGCGCGAGAAGAAGCCCGAGCCCGCGCCGACGTCGAGCAGTCGCTTCGGTGCGAGATCCCTCACCGCGCGGCGGAGCGCGGCGGCCTTGGAGCGGTAGTACCAGTGGCGGCCGATATCGGCGCCCAGGATGTCTTCTTCCTTGAGGTCCATCGAGGTCAGGTCGCTGGCGGCTGGGGCGCGACATCCTCGTAAACGCCTTCGACGACGTAGATCGGCCGCGCCTTCACTTCGATGAACAGGCGGCCGAGATACTCGCCGATGATGCCGAGCGACAGGAGCTGGATGGCGCCCATCAGCAGGACGGCGATCAGCAGCGAGGCGTAACCCGGCGTGTCGATGCCGAAGATCAGCACGCGCGTGACGATGAACAGCGCGTAGAGCATCGCCACCGCGGCGATGACGACGCCGACGTAGAACCAGGCGCGCAGAGGCGCGGTCGAGAAGCTCACCACGCCGTCGATCGCGAAGTTCCAGAGGCGCCACAGGTTGAACTTGGTGGTGCCGGCGGCGCGCTCGGGCCGCTCGTACGGCACGCCCACCGAATTGAAGCCGACCCAGGCGAACAGGCCCTTCATGAAGCGGTTGCGCTCGGGCAGCTGCCGCAGCACCTCGACGGCGCGGCGATCGACCAGCCGGAAGTCGCCCACGTTGGGCGGGATGCGCACCGGCGACATGGAGTTGAACACCCGGTAGAACCAGCCGGCCGAGACGCGCTTAGCTGTCGTGTCGGCGTGGCGCGTCGAGCGGATGCCGTAGACGATGTCGTAGCCTTCGCGCCAGCGCGCGATGAAGGCGCCGATCAGTTCGGGCGGATCCTGCAGGTCGATGTCCATCGGCACCAGGATGTCGCCGCGCGCGTGGTCGATGCCGGCGGTGAGGGCGGCTTCCTTGCCGAAGTTGCGCGACAGGTTGACGATGCGCAGGCGGCGGTCGCGGCGGCTGCGGTCGAACAGGTGCGCGAAGGTGTCGTCGAGCGAGCCGTCGTTCACGAACACGATCTCGAAGCGGATGCCGTCGCGCTCCAGCATCGGCGTCACCGTGTCGAGGAAGATGTCGATCGTCTCCTCTTCGTCGAACACCGGTACGACCAGCGACAGCAGCGGATCGACCGGCCGGCGCGCGCGCTGGACGGCGAGCTGGTGATCCAGCGCTACGTCCCTGGCGGTGGCGCTTGCGGTGGAGAAGGGAAGGTTCTGCTCGGGCACGAAGACGGATCCGCGAAAGGCCTTAGGCGGACACGGCTTCGACGTTGCCGTTCAGGTCCATGATGCCGAGCTCGACGACGAGCTGCGGCTGGCGCTTCAGCGCCTGGGTGCGGAAGGCTCGGAGCGCCTCGCCGAGCTTCTCGGTCTCGAAGGCCTTGTCGGTCTTGAGGCGGTCGCCATAGGCCAGCGCCGCCGCGCCGCAGTCGCGATGCGCCATGCCGATCAGGCGCTTCACGTTGTGGAGCTGGCACGAAATGTCGAGGTTGGATTCCCAGGCGGCACGCCATTCCTGGAAGATCGGCGCCACCGCCGCGACCGGGCCGCCGGCGATGTTGAACTGGCTGTATTTGTTCTGCCAGCCGCGCGAACTCATGTACTTCCAGGTGTCGGTGGTGAAGCGCGGATCGATGCATTTCATCAGCATCGCCTCGTAGCCTTCGTCGAGCGCCAGCGCCGGGCCCGTTGCCGAAACGGCGGCGGCGACAGCCGCGGCACCGAGGCCAAGGCCCAGGACTTTGCGACGGGAGAGGGCTGCGAGGCAGCCGCAGCCGGCATGGTGGAAGTGTCTCATCGGAACGTGGCCTTGCCCTGTTGTGCCAGACCGCCGTCGGGGCCGGCGATCCAGGTTGTGACCGAGCCGTCCGGTTCGCGGCGGCCCTGTACGCTGAGCGTCGCGCCGCCGAACACCGGCGACAGGGCGCGGAACTCGAAACTCCGGACCACCTTATCGGGGTTGGAGCGCCGCGCCAGTTCGATCTGCAGCATACCCATCAGCGGCCCATGCACGATCAGGCCGGGATAGCCCTCCACGCCCGTCACATAGGGCTGGTCGTAGTGGATGCGGTGCCCGTTGAAGGTCAGCGCCGAGAACCGGAACAGCAGCACCGGATCGGCCAGGACATGGCGCGTCCAGGTCGCATCCGCGGGGGCGGGCTTCGGCGGCTTCGGCGCCTCGCCGGGCTTGGCGGCCTCGCGATAGACGATATCGTGTTCCTCGACGAAGGAGACGCCGCGCGGTCCTGAAATCGTGTGCTGGACCGTCACGAACACCATCGAGCCGGTGGAGCCGGTCTTGGGCTCGACCGACTTGATCTCCGAGAGGCGGGAGATCGTCTCGCCGACGCGGATCGGTTCGCCATCGAAGCGGAAGCGGCTGCCCGCCCACATGCGGCGCGGCAGCGGCACGGGGGGCAGGAAGTCGCCGCGCTCGGCATGGCCGTCAGGTCCGATCTTGGACTGCGGCGCGATCTCGAGGAAATAGAGCCAGTGCCAGAGCGGCGGCAGCGGATCGCCGTTCTTCGGATCGGCGTCCTTCTCGTCGAAGGTCGCGGCGAGGGCGCGGACAGGGAAGGGGGCGGCAAGATCCTCCACGGACTGCGTCCGGCCGATCCAATCCTTGAGCTTTTCCAGCGACATGGCGCGTTTTCCTCCTTGGCGGGCGTGACATTGCCACTGCGCAGGCGGGGTGGAAAGACGGTGGCGTCGTCGCTATATACCGGCCCCACGAGACATGCCCAACCGGAGCGGCCGATGACCACGTTTGATGATCGCGAGAAGGCCTTCGAGGCGAAGTACGAGCACGATGAGGGCTTGAAATTCAAGGTCAACGCGCGCCGCAACAAGTTGCTGGGCCTTTGGGCCGCCGGCCTGCTGGGTAAGGCCGGCGCCGACGCCGAGGCCTATGCCAAGGAAGTCGTGATGGCCGATTTCGAGAAGCCGGGCGATTCCGACGTCATGCAGAAGCTGTCGCAGGACCTCGCTGCGGCCGGCAAACCCATGGAAGAGCACACGATCCGCAAGCAGTCCGAGCACCTGGCCGAAGAGGCCAAAAAGCAGATCATGTCGGAGGTCCGCTAGCCGGATCGGTCAGTCGAGGTCGTGGCAAGCAGGCGTCACGCCTGCTTGCCCATGCCCTCGTCGCGCCATTCGCGGCGCATGCGCTGGATCTCGGTTTCGTTCGGCCGATAGGCCGGTGCGTTCGGATCGAAGGTCGTCCAGCCCTCTTCCCGCCACGACGCGGCTCGTTCCGTGGGATCGATCGGCCGGTGAACGGACATCAGCCCTTCGATGCGCCCGACCTCCGTGTCGGGGACGCGGGCGGTGACCAGCGTGGCACCGCGGCGTACCGCTTCCGCATGGACCGCTGCGACGTCGTCCTCCACACCCGATCCGATCAGGGCGCCCATCAGGCCACCCGTCGCGACGCCGGCGGCCGCTCCCACTGCCGTCGCAGCCAGCCAGCCGGCCGCGACCACCGGGCCAAGGCCGGGAATGGCGAGGAGGCCGATGCCTGCCAGGAGGCCCGCCCCGCCACCGACGACGCCGCCGATGCCCGCGCCCGCCGCCGTGTCCGACACGGCATCGTCGTCGGCAAATTGTTCGGTCACGTGCCTGTTGGCGACGATGCTCACGTCGGAGGATGGGATTCCCGCCTTCTCGATCGCGGTCACGGCGGCCCGCGCCTGGGCATAGCTGTCGTAGGAGTGGCTCACCGTCTTCATCGCATCCTCCTCGGGGATTGAGGCAGTACAACAGAGGTGCAGGGGGCAAGGTTGCCTTCGGTCCGGACGCTGCTGTGCAATCGGCAGGCCTGGATATGCAGAGATTGTCGCCTCGGCGCGGCAGCCTTGCTCTAGGATTCCGGGGTGAAACGAAGACTGCTCCTGGCCCTAGCGCTGTGTGGCGCGTCCGGAGCCCATGCCGCCGATCCGCTTGCTGCCGATGAAGTGCTCGCCGCGTATTGCGTGGGGGCGGCACAGGTGCGCGTGCTGGCCTACGAGCAGATGACCGCTGTCGCTTGCGGATCGGAAATAGCGCAGTGCAGGGCTGCCCGCCAGCTCGCGGCCGCGGCCTTGCCCCGTTTGCGGCGCGAACTCGAAGCGGCCAATGCCGCGCTCGCCTCTTATCACTTGCTTGACGATGGCCACCGGCCGGAGGCGCGCCGGCCCGGCGTTTGGCAACAAGTCGGAGAGGCGATGGCGAGAGGCGAGCGGGAAGCGCTTGTCTGTCTGAACCTGCGGGTTCCCGGGTTCCCGGAGGTTGCCGGCGACATCGGTCAGAGCTGTCGCCGGGTCGAGGCCTGTTCCTCCTCGCCTTCATCTTGAGGACCGAGAAGCCCGCTGGGCGAGAAATCCTACACATCGATGCAACCTTCAGGCCGTGTGTTCGCTTAGTGACGCAGTGAGCCGGAGGCCCGTTCCTTACATGCGTGTCCTTAAAATCTTCGTCTGGCTGGTCGCCGCCGCTGTGGCGGGTCCGGCCGTTGCCCGGGATTTCACTTCATCGGATATCTATCCCTCCGACTATCCGACGGTACGCGCGGTGGCCCATCTGGCCGACCTGATGCGCGAACGCAGCGGTGGGCGGCTGGTCGTCTCGACTCTCGGTGCTTCCGACCAGCAAACCGAAAACTTCACGCTGGGCGAACTGCGCAACGGTACGCTCGACATGGCGCGGGTGAGCCTTGCCGTCCTCAACAGCGCGGTGCCCGCCACCGCCATCCTGACGCTGCCTTATGTTTTTCGATCGACCGCTCACGAGCGCCGCGTTCTGGACGGACCGATCGGCCAGGAGATCCTGGGCACGCTCGAGCGCGCCGGCGTCGTCGGACTGGTTTTCTTCGATGGCGGATCCCGGTCGACTTATGGCTCCACGCCGGTGCGGTCGCCCGCCGACCTGCGCGGCCTGAAGTATCGGGTCCAGCAATCCTCGAACTGGGCGCCCATGGTGCGCGCGATGGGGGCGCAATCCGTCGTCCTGCCGCTGATACGCGTCGAGCCGTCGATGCGCGCGGGCCTCGTCGACGTGGCCGACGGCAACTGGTCGTCCTTCGTCGCCCTGCAGCATCATCGCGTGGCTAAGTTCTTCAGCCAGACGGCGCATGCCCGGTCGCCGGGCGTGGTGCTCTTCTCCCGGCGTGTCTGGGACACCTTGTCGGACGAGGAACGGTCGATCATCCGGTCGGCTGCCCGGGATTCGGTCGCCTACTACCGGCGACTCTGGGATGACCACGAGGCCGAGGCCCGTCGTACCGCCGAGGCGGCGGGCGTCCAGATCGTGAGCGACGTCGACCTGCCAGCCTTCGCATCGGCTCTCGTGCCGCTCCATGCCACCGCCGTCTCAGATGCGCGCCTCAAGGCAATGGTTGACCGCATCAAGGCCGACCCGGGCCCCTAGAGTCCCCCGAGGCCAGATCGCGCACTGTCCAATCGTCGCACGGCTGCCTAGGATCGGGCAGGGGAGAGGTTGGATGAGCATTGCCCGTTGGATGCCGGGGCTTGCGGCCATACGCGGCTATCAGGCGTCGTTCCTGCCGCGCGATCTCGCGGCGGGTGTGACACTGGGGGCAGTCATGGTGCCGGTCGGGCTCGCCTATGGCGAACTGGCCGGTCTCCCGTTGGCGGGCCTTTACGGCAGCATGCTGCCGCTCCTCGCCTACGCGCTGTTCGGCAGTTCCCGTCATCTCGTCGTCGGGCCCGACACGGCCATGGCCGCCATCGTCGCGATCGCCGTGGCGCCGCTGGCGCTGGGCGATCCCGCGCGGCTGGCGCTGCTCGCGGCGGGCCTCGGCGTCATGGTCGGGCTGATCTGCCTGCTGTCGGGATTGCTGCGCCTGGGTTTCGTCGCAAACTTCCTTTCCAAGCCGGTGATCACCGGCTTCCTGCACGGGCTCGCGCTCGTGATTATTGGCGCGCAGCTTCCGAAGGTCCTTGGTCTCAAGGTCGAGGGCGCGACAACACTCGAGCAGTTCGTCGCCACGGTACGGCAACTCGGGCAAACCAACCTGGCGACCCTTGCGATCGGCGCCTCCTGTCTTGTCGTGATCCTGCTCTGCCGCCGCTTTGCGCCGCGGGTGCCCGGCGCGGTGGTGGCGCTGGCCGGATCGATGCTGGCCGTGCTGCTGCTGGGACTCGACCGGCAGGGCGTCGCGCTCGTCGGTCGCATCCCGACCGGTCTTCCCGACCTCTCGCTACCGCTCCTGTCGCTGGCCGATTTCGATGCGCTGCTGCCGGTGGCGCTGGTCGCCGCGCTGCTGTCCTTCTCGGATACGATGATCACCGCGCGAGCCTTCGGCGCCCGCCATGGAACGCGCGTCGACGCCGATCAGGAACTGATGGGCCTCGGCGCGGCCAATCTCGTCTCGGGCCTCAGCCAGGGCTTGCCGATCAGCGCCAGCGATACGCGCACCGCCGTTGCCGAGGCGGCGGGCAGCCGCACGCAACTCACCATGGTCATCGCGGCCGCCATCGTGGCGGGCGTCACGCTCTGGCTCGCCGATCTTCTCTATCATCTTCCGACGGCGGCGCTGGGCGGCATCCTGATCGCCTCCGCCTGGGGCCTCTGCGACGTCAACGAGTTCCGTCGTCTCTGGCGCTTTCGCGGCAGCGACCTTGCCGCGGCGCTGCTGACGATGGCGGGTGTCGTGGCGCTGGGCGTCATGGAAGGCATCCTCGTCGGCGTGGTCTTCTCGCTGGTGCTGCTGTTGCGCGCTCTGGCCTTTCCGTCCGACGCCGTGCTGGGACGCACGCCCGAGGGCGGTTGGCACGACGTCGCCCATCGCCCCGATGCCGCCCCGGTGCCGGGGCTACTGGTCTATCGCTTTTCGGCGCCGCTCTTCTTCGCCAACTGCGAGCTGTTCCGTGACCGCATCGAAGCGCGCCTCGCCGCCGCGCCTCACCCCGTGAGCCGGGTGGTGGTCGACGGTGGCGCCATCCACGACGTCGACCTGATGGCCTGCGAACTGCTCGTCGATCTCGAACGAGACCTGCGGGCCAAGGGCATCTCGCTTGCTTTCGGCAATCTCCGCGACCGCGTCAGGCGCGACATCGAACGCGGCCTCGAGCTTGCCGCCGGCGAGGGGGAGGGCGATCTCGTCTTTCCGTCCGTCGCCGCCGCGGCCGGCCACCGCCCTATTTGAGGGCGTTTCTCAGCGGTTCGTTCGAGAGCTGCATCAATCCGCCGAACGGCAGGCCGAGCTCCAGGATCAGGTAGAAGGCCGCCGACGCGGAGAGGATGCACATCGCGATCACGATGAACAAGGTCGGGTTGGGCGGCGCCGTCATGCTGAAGATGCCGAAGATGAACATCAGCCAGACGATCAGCACGACCAGGAACGTGTTGGAAATCGAATCGGTCGGCTGGGCGAAGAGCGCGAGCTGTGTCTGCTGGAGATCGGTACTGATCTGAATGGCGCGCGTCTGGAGCGCGCGCTGCTTCGAATTCGTGGGCTGCAGGTCCTGCAGCATGAACAGGACCTCCTCGTCGGGTGCCTTCGACTCGTTGAGCCTGGCGCCGCGCGCGATGGCCTCGTCGCGCCAGATCGAATCGATCATGGGCTGGATCTCCGCACGCAGGGCCGCCCGGATCGACTCGGCGTCCGGCCCGTAATGCTTCAGCACCCGGTCGAGTTCGGCAATGTCGGCGGTCAGGCGGCTGACGAGCCCGCTGGTCCGCTCGAAGGACGTTCGCGTCGAGGCGAAGAGCAGGGCCAGCACCAGTGCGGACATGGTGGCGACCAGCGCGATCGAGAGCTTGATCACGTCCTTCGAATCGCCACTCACATGCGCCTCGGGCAGGCGAGCGCGGAGCAGGGCGCCCGCGATCGCGCTGGCGATGATGCAGACGAAGGCGAGCGCGGCAAACTGGATGGGGCTCAAGGGTCGGTCCTCGTCGGCATCGGGAGATTCACCCGCCCAGCCTGCCCGACCACAAGGTGCAGAAGCAACGCGAACAATTTGCGGTTCAGATCGCCTGAACCGGCGACGGGAAAAGCCGCTTTCGCCACAGGCTGGTCACAACCGGTGAGCCGCGGACTGCGGCAAGGTTGTTCCGCCGCTGCCCCAAGGCGGCCACCCAGCCTCCTCACACCGGAGGCTCCCCGACCCGCCTGCGACCCCAAGCGCAGGCGGGTCTTTTCTTTCCGGGGCGTCAGTTGAAGCGGACGTACTCGAAGTCGCCCGGCTGGTTGTTGATGCCGCGCGCGGGCGGGGCGATCCAGTGGGCGAACTGGCCGGGCTGGGTCACGGCGGCGCCCATCAGCGAGGTGACGTAGGCGCGGTCCTCGTCGGTCGGCAGCCACCTGTCCTTGTGGGCATCCCACTCGGCCTCGCTGAGGACCTTGCCGTCCGGCGAGACGCGCAGGCCCGCGAAGGCGCCGATCTGCCGGTCGAAGGCGCGATGCGGCAGTTTCATCTCGAAGTTGATGCCGGCGCGCTCGATCGCCTTGTTCCAGCGCAGCACGCCCTTGGCGCAGTCGTCGATATAGTCCTGGCGCAGCCGCTCGTTCAGCGCCTGCAGGGCAGGCACAGCCTTCCTGACGATACGGCCGTCCTCGACCGTCTCGATCTCGTAGGTCGCGTTCACGAGCAGGTGGTCGTCGTCGACGCGCGTCTCGAGGAAGCGACCCTTCACGCCCTGGGTGTAGTAGTTCGCGGCGTTGGTCGAGGCCTCCTGGCCGAACAGGTCGAGCGACACCGAGAAGTGGAAGTTGAGATACTTCTGCATGGTCGGCAGGTCGATGCCGCCCAGGCTGCGCACGTCGTCGGTCTTGTGCTCTTTCATCAGCTCGCAGGTGCGCTGGAGGATGCGGCCGACGCCGGTCTCGCCCACGAACATGTGGTGCGCTTCCTCGGTCAGCATGAAGCGGCAGGAACGCGCCAGCGGATCGAAGCCCGACTCGGCCAGCGAGGCGAGCTGGTACTTGCCGTCGCGGTCGGTGAAGTAGGTGAACATGAAGAACGACAGCCAGTCCGGCGTCGCCTCGTTGAAGGCGCCGAGGATGCGCGGCTTGTCGGGATCGCCCGAATGGCGCTCCAGCATCGCCTCCGCTTCCTCGCGGCCGTCGCGACCGAAATAGGCGTGCAGCAGGTAGACCATCGCCCACAGGTGACGGCCTTCCTCGACGTTGATCTGGAAGAGGTTGCGGAGATCGTAGAGCGACGGCGCGGTCTTGCCGAGCAGGCGCTGCTGCTCAACCGACGCCGGCTCGGTGTCGCCCTGCGTGACGATCAGGCGGCGCAGCGTCGAGCGCAGCTCGCCGGGCACGTCCTGCCAGGCCGGCTTTCCCTTGTTGTCGCCGAAGGCGATCTGGCGGTCGGGATCGCGGTCGGCGAGGAAGATGCCCCAGCGATATTCCGGCATCTTCACGTAGCCGAAATTTGCCCAACCGTTCGAATCGGTCGAGATCGCCGTGCGCAGATAGACGTCGTAGGCCGAGGTGCCGTCGGGGCCCATGTCCTTCCACCAGTCGAGGAAGCGCGGCTGCCAGTTCTCCAGCGCGCGCTGCAGGCGACGGTCCGACGAGAGATCGACGTTGTTGGGAATGAGCTGGCTGTAGTCGATGGCCATTGTTGCCTCCTTCTAATCCTGCTTGCAGGAGATCACCTCACCCTGAGGAGGCGCGTAGCGCCGTCTCGAAGGGTGGGAACGAGCACCTTGTCTGTTGTCCATCCTTCGAGACGCGCTTCTGCGAAGCGCTCCTCAGGATGAGGTTGGGGGTGGTTCATCGCTTCACGCCCGCTTGCGGTCGTATTTGCTCTGCTTGCCGGTGCCGTAAAGCTTCAGTGCGCCTTCCGGTCCGGTGGCATTCGGGCGCTGGAAGATCCAGTTCTGCCAGGCCGAGAGGCGCGCGAAGATCTTGGTCTCCATCGTCTCGGGGCCGGGGAAGCGCAGGTTCGCCTCCATGCCGATCAGCCCGTCGGGCGAGAAGCCGGCGCGTTCCTCGACGGCGAGGCGGACCTCGTCCTCCCAGTCGATGTCGTCGGGCGTGAAGGTGACGAGTCCGGCTTCGTCGGCCGCCGCGGCGTCCAGCGCATCGCCGATCTCGCCCTTGAGGGCGTCGACCAGCGACGGGTCATGCAGGAAGCGCGTCTGCAGGCGCGTCAGCCCGTTGCCCATCGGATAGGGACCGAAGTTCATGCCCGTGAGGCGCAGCGTGGCGGCGGGCAGGTTCGAGCCCTCGAACACGCCGTCCAGCATGTAGGACCGGTCGGCCGCCAGCGCGACTTCGAGCAGCGTGCCCGTGAAGCAGGAGCCGGGCTCGATCAGCGCGATCAGGCTGCGCGAGCTGACGTCGAGCCGCTTCAGGGTGCGCTTCCAGTAGAGCACGATCTCGCGCACCAACCAGTCGCCGGCATTCTTGGCCAGCACCTCGTCATAAGCCTCGACCAGCGAGGCATCGCCCTGGCTGGTCAGCACCCAGGTGCCGATCTCGGTCTCGTTGAGGCGCAGATGCATCATCGCATCGTCGAACTCGCGCGCCAGCGCCAGCGGCCAGAAGGTGGCGCCGGCGGCATGCACGTCGGCCGGCGGCGCGGAGGCGGGGCCGTTGATGCGGAACTTCGCCGAACGGCCCTCGCGGTCGATCTCGACGGTGAGATGGCCGTAGCGGATCGTGTCGCCGTCGATGGTGCGCTCCACGGCCGGTAGCGCGATTCCCTTGGCCTCCTTCGGCCGCGAAGACTTCGCCGCGATGTCCTCGGCAATTTTCTGCGTCTGCTCGACGAGCTTGGACGGCGGGACGAGCTGGTCGACCAGACGCCACTCGCGCGCCCGCTTGCCGCGCATGCCCTCGGCCGTCGTGCAGAAGAAGTCGGCGTGGTCGCGGCGCACCATGCGCTTGTCGACCAGGCGGGTGAGGCCGCCGGTGCCCGGCAGCACCGCCAGCAGCGGCAGCTCGGGCAGCGACACCGCGCTCGATCCGTCGTCCGCCAGCAGGATCTGCTCGCAGGCCAGCGCCAGCTCGTAGCCGCCGCCGGCGGCGATGCCGTTGATCGAGCAGATGTAGGTCTGGCCGGAATGCTGGCTGGCATCCTCGATCGAGAGGCGCGTCTCGTTGGTGAACTTGCAGAAGTTCACCTTGTGATCGTGGGTCGAGAGGCCAAGCATGTTGATGTTGGCGCCGGAGCAGAAGATGCGGTCGCGCTGCGAGCGGATGACTACGGCGCCGATCTCCGGATGCTCGAAGCGCAGACGCTGCACCGCGTCCGCCAGCTCGATGTCGACGCCGAGATCGTAGGAGTTGAGCTTCAGCTTGTAGCCGGGTTTCAGCCCGCCATCCTCGTTCACGTCCATGGTGAGGTAGGCGACGCCGTTCTCGAACGACAGCTTCCAGTGCTTGTAGCGGCTGGGGTCGGTGCGGAAGTCGATGGGCGCGGCGGCGGGGTCCATGGCGTTCCCTATATCTGTAATTCGGTACTGAATTACTTATTTACTTTCCCCGCCGCAAGGTCATTCTTGTCCCCCAGTCATGTCTGCGATCCGCCCCGCCCAACCGTCTGATCTGCCAGCGATTTCCGCCCTGGACGCGCGGCTGACCGGATCGGACAAGCCTGACTACTGGTGCGAGATGCTGGCGCCGGAACGGCATTTCCTGGTCGCCGAAACCGGGAAGGGCACCTTGGCAGGCTTCATCGTTGGCGAGGTGCGCGCCTGGGAATTCGGCCAGCCCGCCGCCGGCTGGGTCTTCGCCATCCAGGTCGATCCGAAGACTCGCCTCAAGGGCGTGGGCAGCGCGCTGTTCGAAGCGCTGGCCGCCCGCTTCAAGGCACAGGGCGTGACCCGCGTGCGCACGCTGGTCGATCGCAAGGATCATCTGATCCTGTCCTTTTTTCGCGCCCAGGGGATGGTGGCCGGCCCGTCGCTGCAGCTCGACAAGGAGCTGCCGTGAAACTCCAGACAGCGACGCGGCTGGGTCTCTACGCAACGCTCGAACTGGCGCGCGATCCCGCGCGCAGGCTCTCCGCGGCCGACCTCGCCGAACGCTTCGGTGTCTCGACCCATTCGCTCGCCAAGGTTTTAGGCACACTCTCCGCCGCCGGCCTCGTGCAGGGCGGCCGCGGTGCCGCGGGCGGCTACCGCTTCACCGGCAACCGTCGCCGCATCACGCTCATGGACATCGTCGCGCTGTTCGAACCCGCGCCGGGCAGTCGTGCCAAGGAGCCGGGCGAGGACACGGAGATCGGCGCCGCTCTCCAGCGAGTCTTGACCGAGATTGACGAGATCGCCGAGGCGACGCTGCGCTCCGTCAGCCTGGAGACGTTGCTCGGGTCATCATGCGTTGGCTGATCTTCGACATAAGGGTAAGGTGAGAATACCACCATTGGTAGATTGACTGGAAGAACTGCAACAATAGACTATCGGCTCATGAAATTCGAAGAAGCCCTTGAGATCGCCTCGGGCCCACCCTCACCCGACGACCGCTTCATCGAAGCCTGCACGATCATTGCAACTGCCCCGGAATCGAAAGCACATTATAAAGTCGAAGCGCTCGTCAGTCGTGGCATCGGGTATATGCTGCGGCGGCAGTACGCAGAAGCATTGAGCGATCTGGACGAGGCCGTTCGCCTGAATCCGACTTTCGATCGAGCCTACGTCAATCGCGCCTTAGTGTATTCGATGCGCCGCGAAGATCAGATGGCCTTGTCCGACTTCAATCGAGCTATCGAGCTCAATCCCACGAACCCGATCGCCTACTTCGGCCGAGGCCAACTTTTCAGAGGTCTGCGAATGATCGGAGAGGCCGTTGCCGATGTCGCAATGGCGCGTGCACTTGATGAGGGGAATCCTCATTTCGAGCGCCTCTGGGAAGAACTGCTTGACGAATCCCAGGCGGCGGCCTCTAAGCCGAACTGACCGGCTGACGCCGCGCAACTATGCTTAGGCGTCCGATGTGAAGGCTGTTGCATGCTTTTCCGTCTGCTGTGCCTTGCCGCTCTGTTGCTTCCCCATGGTGCGTTAGCGCAGGCCCCGGGCGAAGAGGCGAAGGCCTGCGTGCCGAAGGGCGCGCTCAATCCCACCTACCAAAGCGAAAGCCAAAAGATCGAATGGCCGCAGGAAGCGCCGCGCCTGCGAGCGGACGTACCCAACGTCTCACGTCAGGGCGATCGGCTGCGGCTCGCGATCGATGGCGGCACTGCGGTCGAGTTGCAGGACTGCCCTTATGGCGACGCGGGTTACCAGTATCTCTACGAGCGCTATGACGATCCCGGCCGCTTCTACGTCGTGCGCACGCCGGGGCTCGACGACTTCACCTGGACGCTGGTGATGAAGCGCACCGGCCGACTGTTTACCGTCCAGGGCGCACCGGTCTGGGCGTCGGACAAGACGCGGTTCCTGACGGTGACCTGCTCGCTGCAGCCGGCACGCGGCACGCTCTCGATCTTCACGCCGTCGGGCGAGGGGCTCACGACGGAGGCGGAGATCGAATTGCCCTGCGCGACCGAGAGCTGCTCGGCGCGCTGGGATTTCGAGTCCTGGATCTCGATTGCTTGTGCGCCGCGCGAAGGCCCTGGCCGCAAGGGCAAGGAATTCGTCCTGATGCGCGGCAAGGACGGCAAATGGAACAGGTTCGGGCGGTAACCTATGGAGCGCGCCACTCCAGTGGCACTCAGGCTTCGTTGACAGCCAAGGTATGAGCGCAACTGGAGTTGCGCGCTCCGTTGATACGCTTCGCTATGCCTTGTCCCATCCGTCGCGGGTCTGCGGCAGCTTCTTCTTGAGCAGCGCACCCGCCACGACGTTGCGCAGGACCTCCGCGGTGCCGCCGCCGATGGTGAACATGCGGACGTCGCGGGCCATGCGTTCGAGCGGCAGTTCGCGGCTGTAGCCGCGGGCACCGAAGAACTGCAGGGCGTCATTGACGATCTGGATGGCGCTTTCCGACGTGAAGACCTTGGCCTGCGCGGCCATCAGCATGTCGGGGAAGCCGCCTTCGCCCGAACGCGCGGCGTTGTAGACGAGGGCCCTTGCTGCCGAGAGCTTGATCGACATGTCGGCCAGCTTCCATTGCAGGCCCTGGAACTCGTTGATCGGCCGGCCGAACTGGTGACGCTTCTCCGACCAGTCGAGGGCAAGCTGATAGGCGCCGTCGGCGATGCCGAGCGCCACGGTGGCGGCGCCCACGCGCTGGCTGTTGTAGGCCGTCATCAGATCGGCGAAGCCCTTCTTCAGGCCGCGCGGCGGGATCACCAGCGCCGAGGGTGGCACGTCCATGTCCTCGAGGTCGATCACCGCCTCGGGGATGCCGCGCAGGCCCATGGTCGGCTCGCGCTTGGTGATCTTGAGGCCCTTGGTCTCGTCGCGGATGGCGAGGAAGCCGCCGATGCCCTCGAACGTGCCTTTCTCGTCGTAGACCTTGGCGAAGATCAGGTGCAGGCGCGAGACGCCGCCGCCGGTGATCCAGTGCTTGCGGCCATTGAGGACGTAGCGATTGCCCTTCTTGTCGGCGCGCGTGGTCATGCCGTTGGCGTCGGAACCGGCGTCGGGCTCGGTGATGCAGATGGCGGGCTTGTCGCCGGCCAGCACCATGTCGGCGCACATCTTCTTCTGCTCTTCCGAGCCATAGGCCATGACCGCGCTGATCGCGCCCATGTTGGTCTCGACGGCGATGCGGCCGGTGACGGCGCAGGCCGCGGACAGCGCCTCGATGGCCAGCACCGCGTCGAGCCAGTTCTTGCCCTGGCCGCCATACTGGGTGGGAATCGTCATGCCAACCAGCTTCGCGTCCTTCAGCAACTCGACATTGTCCCAGGGATACTGCTCGGTGCGATCGACCTCGGCGGCACGCTTGGTGACGGGGCCGGCGGCGAGTTCGCGGGCGCGGGCCTGCAGGGCGAGCTGATCCGGGGACAGGGCAGACGGGTTCATGGACGGCGGACCTCAGACGGTATCGATGGTGAAGATGGCGAGCGACGCGCTGCGGCCGCGGACGGCGGTGCTGCCCAGCGGCTTGAACACGAACTCCGTGCCGCAGCCGGCGCACGTCGTCTCCGACAGCAGAATGCTCGTGCCGTGATCCTTGTTCAACTTCTCGAGCCGCGCGGCCAGGTTCACGGTGTCGCCTAGCAATGTGAAGCTCAGGCGCTGACCGGCGCCGACCGATCCGCCGATGACCGCGCCGGTGCTGATCCCGATGCGGGTGGCGAACGGCACCCTGGCCTCGCCGAAGAGACGACCGGTGACGGCGCGCTGGATATCGACGGACGCGCGGATGGCCGCCGCCGCGTGGCCCGGGCAGGCGAGCGGCATATTGAACGAGGCGAACAGACCGTCGCCGATGAACGTGTTCACCACGCCGCCATGGGCGCGGATGGGAGCGAGTACTGTTTCCAGATACTCGTTCAGCGCGCCGATGAGATGGTCCGGCGGCAGGGTCTCGGCGATTGTCGTGAAGCCGGAAACGTCGGTGAACAGGATCGTGGCCTCGCGCGTCTCGCCGGCCAGTACGCCGTCGCCGCCGCGCTGCAGGATGGTCGAGGCGACGCTCTCGTCGACATAGCGGCCGAACGTTTCGCGGATCCGCTCGCGCTCGCGCAGGCCCTCGACCATGGTGTTGAACTGGCCCGTCAATTCCCCGACCTCGTCGTTGGAGGTGACGGGGACGCGCACCGACATGTCACCCCCCGTGACCGCCGACATCGCACGAGACAGGATGCGGATGGGGCGCAGCAGCGATCTTCCGATGAAGTAGATCGACACGACCACACCCATCAGCGAGATGGCGACGTCGGTCGCGATCTCGAACTGCAGTTTCGCGCCTTCATAGGAAAAGAGATCGATGATGACGGCGGTCATCGGTGCCAGGGAGATCACCAGCAGGGCGATCCCGAGCTTCAGCCGATAGCGGCCGAAGAACAGCGACAGATTGTTGCCGCTACGCTCGAAGATGTAGGCGCAGAGGCTGCCGAGGTAGTAGCTTATAACGAAGTAAGCATAGGTGAAGTAGAAGAGCGGAAGCAGGACGCAGAGCGCGATGGCGTCGGCAACCGTCTGCGTGGGCAGCCCCTGCAGCGTGGCATCGGGCCAGAGGAACGGCGCCGACACCCGGAAGCCGACCATCGTCATCGCAAGGAGGGCGACACGCAAGGCCGTCAGGAGCGGCAGCTGGGTGAGCCGGCGCTGCACTTCCTCGAACGAGCGCTGCCCGGCCAAATACTCTTCGATCGGGACGAAGAGGCGACGGCAGACCAGGTAATTGACCCCGACGAGGAGAAAGAGACCCACCGCCATCGAACGCGGCGCGTAGGACCAGGCATCGGCGAAGACGACGAAGACCGAGGTGAAGATGATGTCGACACCGGCGGCGGAAACGGTCCGCAGCAGGTAGCGGCGGCGCAGTCCCGCGATTTCTGCCGGGCTGGCGATGGCCGGTGCGATCACTGGGGCGGTCCCACGCGATACACCACGACACCGTCGTGATGGCCGCGCACGTCGGTGGTCCCGAGCCGCTCGCAGAAGCCCTGGGCGCCGGCGGCCAGCACCGTGCTCTCGGCCGCGAGGATACGGGTGCCGAACTTCTTGTTGAGCTGCTCGATGCGCGCGGCGACGTTCACGGCATCGCCCAGCAGCGTGTAGCTGAGGCGATTGTCCGTCCCGATGGTGACACCGATCACCGGACCGGTGTTGAGGCCGATGCGTGTGTGCAGGACGTGGCCGTGGGCGAAGCGGGTCTCGGCCAGCGCCGCCTGGATGTCCAGCGCCGCGGCGATCGCGGCGGCGGCGTGGTTCTCCAGGGGCCGCGGCAGGTTGAAACTCGCGAACAGACCGTCGCCGATGAAGCTGTTCACGATGCCGCCATGGCGCTGGATCACAGGGACGACGGTGCGGAGATAGGCGTTCAGCACCTCGGCGACGTCCGTGGGCTCGAGGCTCTCCGACAGGCCGGTGAAACCAGCGATGTCGGTAAACATCAGCGTCGCCTCGGCGGTGGTGTCGATGCTGCGACCGGTATTGCCCCGGTTGGACAGGATCGACGTGGCGACGGCCTCGCTCACATACTTGCCGAACGTGTCGCGCAGATAGGCCTTCTCCGCGAGGCCTTCCACCATCTGGTTGAAGCGGCTGGCGGCGTGGCCCAGCTCGTCGTTCGAGGTCACCGGCAGGCGCACGGTGTAGTCGTTGTCGGCGACGCGGCGCAGGCCGCCGTCCAGACGGGTGATCGGCCGCGTGAGCGCCTGCGAGATCCAGTAGTACATCAAGAGCGCGCCGACTGCCGAGGTCGCGACGTCGGACGAGACCTCGCGGACGAGGCGGTCGCCGGAATAGCTCAGCACGTCGGCGACCATCAGGACCATGGTGGCGAACGTGATGAAAAGAAGCGCCATCGCGACCTTGCGGCTGAAACGGCCGTTGAAGCGCGAGATGTTCACGCCGCGCGCCCGGAACAGGTGCTGGCACAGATGGTCGAGATAGGCGGCGACGACGAAGAAGGTCAGGACGACATCGAAGCCCGTACCGACGGTGAGGTTGGCGATGACGTCGGGCCAGGCGACCTGTTGCAGCGTGGCGCCGAAAGTGATGCCCAGGCGATGGGACAGGAGCCGCAGGGCCATCATGGGCGCGAACATCACGCCGACCACGAGGGCTGAATGGCGCGGCAGGCGTGACAGCCGGTACTCGACCTCGGCGAAAGCGACGCGGCCGTCGATGAAGTGCCGGATCGGCCGGATCAGGAACCAGGCGCCGAGGCCCACGCCGATCACGAGGAACAGGGTCGAGACCGCCAGCGACGGCAGGAAGGCCTGCGGCGCGTCGTTCTGGATGCAGTAGACGACGAGGGTGAACAGGTCGATCAGGAACGGCACCGACATCGCGAAGTAGTAGCGATGCACGAGGCTGGCGGGCACCGCCGCCGGTGCCGCGTCGGTCGATGCGGTCATGCGCCCGTATAATGCGGATCGGGGCGGAGCGAAATGCCCCGCCCGCCGCAACGGCTGGCTCAGGCCGTCAGTTCACGCGCGGTGATGCGGTACTTGAACTTGTCCGGATCCAGCGAATCGAGGAAGCCCGCGCGGTTCTCGGCCTGCGGATACATCAGGAAGGCGATCGGATCCTCCTTCGAGCCCGGCAGCTTCACGTCGTGCGCCACGTTGTAAGCCAGCCAGTTGCCCTCCCAGGAACCGAACAGCGCCCGCCGCGCCGCGACCACCTTCGGGTCGGTCATGGCGAGGTTGGCCGGCGGCTCCTCCAGCACGACCTTGCGCACGTCGGCCGGGTCGACCGGCGTCCAGCCCGAACCGGCGAGCCAGACCTCGGCGCGGCAATGCTGGGCCTTGGACACGACCTCGGAACCGGCACCCAGCGCCTTGAAGCCGAACTCCGACGGCATGACGCGGATGCCGTAGACGTCGCGCGCCGGCAGGCCGACGGAACGGGCGAGCCCGACGAAGAGCGCATTCAGGTCGGCACACTTGCCGTTCAGGTTGCCGGTCCTGATCATCGTCGTGATGTCGCCGACGCCGCAGCCCAGCGTCTTGGGATTGCGGAAGGTGTTCTCGACCACCCAGTCGTAGATCGCACGTGCCCTGGCGACGTCACCCTGCTTGCCGCGTACGATTTGCTCGGCCGTTTCCTTCACCAGGCCATCGGTCGGCAGGAACGTGGTCGGCATCAGGTTCAGCTTTCGCTCGGCGTCGGCGAGCGGCGCGGCGTTACCCTTGCCGGGCACGACCGACCGGTTCTGCGCCTGGACCTGCGCCACGATCTCGATCAGCGGCGATTGCTGGTCGGCCGACCATTCGACCCTCAGCATCTCCGCGCCATACTTAGGATCGCGCACGCGCTCGGCGACGCGCGCGTTGCCCGTCCAAGTGACGTTCCCCGGGCGCTGCCAATCCGGCGCCTCGAAGGTCGGCAGCGGGATCCACGCCTTGTTGGCGCCGGCCGTCGGCTCGACGCGGGTGGTCAGCACGTAGGTACGCCAGCCCTTCGGCACCGGCGCGTAGGTCGCGGCCTGCGCCGACGCGAGGCGCGGCGCGAGACCGAGGGCACCGGCGGCGAGGCCGGCCTTCAGCATGTCACGACGATTCATTTTGCAATCTCCCCATGGCCAAAAATGCCGGGGAGGGAGGTCGTCCCGTCGTCGGGAGGAGCCATATCCATCCCGGACCAATCCGCGTCGCACGCGACAGCGGCAAGTACCGGAAGGCGCAGGTTTGCAACGCGCTGCGGCGCTCGTCAACGCCTCAGAGGCCGAGATC
>LSKJ01000113.1 GCA_001557035.1 Rhodospirillaceae bacterium CCH5-H10
GTGTAGGCCCGCCCGCCGGCATCGCGATAGGGTTCGCCCATCAGGTGAGCGTGGGTGCCGGCGAGGCCACCGGCCAGGAAAGCAGAGACGTTGGCCATCTGCCAGGCGGCCAGGTCCTTGCGAAGCACGAGTGCCGTCTTGGTTTCGTAGATCATGACGCCCATATGGGGCATGCTGCGAACCGCCGTCTTGAACATTCGTGCAATGAACACCGACCAGATCCGCCTCGACCGACCGACCGCCGGCCTGCAGCGCCTGGCGGCGCGCTTCGGCGGTCATGCCTACGATCTGCATCGGCACGAGACCTACGGTATCGGCCTCACCCTCTACGGCGTACAGCAGTTCCACTATCGGGGCAGCCTGCGAGCCAGCCATGGCGGGCAGGTGCTGGTTCTGCATCCGGACGAGCCGCATGACGGCCATGCCGGCGAGGGCGGCGCCTTCGCCTACCGTATGCTCTATCTCGACCCGGCAGCCGTCTCGGAAGCGCTCGACGGCGCCAGCCCGCCCTATGTCGCCGACGCCGTCGCCCGCGACGAAGCCACGGCCCGCGCCGTCACCGAGGCATTCGTCGATTTCCCGCAGGCTCTCGAACCGCTGGCCGTCGACGCGCTGGTTGGCCGCTTTGCCGATCTGCTGGCGCGGCGAAGCGACGGCCCACCGCGCAGACGCCGGGGCAGTGTGGCGGTGCGAGCGGCGACCCGGGCGCGCGACTTTCTGGTGGCGGAAGCTCACCGCGTTGTGGGCTCGGACGAACTCGAGCGCGTGAGCGGGCTCGACCGCTTCAGCCTGGCACGCCATTTCCGCGCGGCCTTCGGCACCTCGCCGCATCGCTTCCAGGTCGGGCAGCGCCTGATGCGTGTGCAGGCGATGATCGCGGAGGGCATTGCCCTTTCGGAAGCCGCCGCCGCCGCGGGCTTTGCCGACCAGAGCCATCTCACGCGGCATTTCTCCGCGCGCTTCGGCGTGACGCCCGGCCGCTGGGCGAACCTGTCACGACGAACCTAAAGTCGATACCGGCCGTCGGCGTCGAGCGACTCGCTCGACAGCCAGCAGCGCCGCAGGCCAGCCAGAATGCTCGTCATCATCGGCCGCAGGACCGGCGCCTGACAGGCGTGGCGCATCGTGAGATCGCGGAGCCAGCCGAGCAGCTGCCCCTCGGACTGGAACAGCGGCGTCACGAGATGGCTGGCGCTCCGATAGAAACGGCTGGGCGGTCCTCGCCGCCGGGCAAAGAGGTTCATCGCCTCTGCGAGGTCGCCCGCTTCGGCGAGGCTGCGCCCCAGCGCATGGGCATCGAGCAGGCCGAGATTGGCGCCCTGCCCGAGCTGCGGACTGGTGCCGTGCGCGGCGTCACCCATGAACAGGACCGGGCCCTCGTTCCAGCGCGGCAGGGCGACGTGCCGGTATGTCGCGCGGGAAAAATCGGCGGCCGCGACCGCGTATTCGATCGTCGGCCCGGCTTCCGGCCACAACCACAGCGCCTCTTCCCGCACGGCTTCGAGATCGAGGGGAAGATGGGCGGCGAGAACGGCGACCGGCAGGCTCCAGAACATCGTGAGCTTATCCGGCGCCACCGGCAGGAGGCCCATCATGATCGTCGAGCCGGCCACCCGCTGGCGCAGGAGCCCGGGCGCGCCGAACGCCTGGCTATCCTGGACCGTCGTCCAGATGCAGCCCCACGGGTAGAGCGGTGCGCGCGCCCCCGGCATCACGCGTTCGCGCAGGAGCGAGTGCGCCCCATCGGCAACGATCAGCAGGTCGAACGGGCCATGGCGTCCTCCCTTCGTATCGGCGGCGACCGCCCGCGCACCGTCGCGAACGACGTCGACGATCTCGGTGTCGGTGACCAGGCGGGCACCCGACGCGAGCAGACGATGATGGAGAAGGTCGAACAGGACCGACCGGCGGATGCCCAGCCCGAATGCCGCAGGGTGCAGATCGCCATAGGCGAGGTCGAGAACGGGGCGTCCCTTCTGGTTCTCGCCGAACAGACCGTCGATGCGCGCGCCCGCCGTCAGGGCGGCCTGTTCCAGCCCGAGGGCGCGCAGCACGGCAAGGCCGGTAGGCTGCAGCAGCAATCCGGCGCCCACCGGTCGCGGTTCCTGGAAGCGCTCCAGCACGGTGACGCGGTGCCCCGCATCGGCCAGAAAGCTCGCCGCCGCCTGACCGGCGACGCCGCAACCCACGATACCGACCTCCAGAGACCTCAACGCCATGCAATCATCCTAGCCGGGAAACCGGTCCAACGAAAAAGGGTGGCCCGCGGGCCACCCTTCGATCTTTCGTGCCGCAGGACGGCGGTCAGAGACCGCCGTTCACGACCAGGCACTGGCCGCTGACATAGTCGCTGTCGGGGCTGCAGAAGAGATAGACCGAGCCCGCCGCTTCCTCGGGCAGGCCGCCGCGGCCAAGCGGGATCATCTGGTTCATGGCGGCGATACGGCCGCCCTGGACGCCGATCTTCACCGTGCGACCCTGAACCTCGATTTCGCCGGCCTCGCCCTGGGCAAGCGGCTTGGTGAGGCGCGTCTGGATGTAGCCGAAGGCCACGGCGTTGACGGTGACGTCGTAGCGGCCGAACTCCTTGGCCAGCGTCTTTGTCAGGCCGATGATGCCCGCCTTGCCCGCCGCGTAGTTCGACTGGCCGGCATTGCCATTGACGCCCGAGGTCGAGGAGATGTTCACGACCTTGCGCACGACCCGCTTGCCTTCGGCCCGCTCCTTCTCGACGGCGGTGCGGAAGTGCTGCTGGAAGGCCCGCAGAACACGGAACGGCGCCGTCAGGTGGACGTCGAGGATGGCGTACCACTGCTCGTCGCTCATCTTCTGGATGACCGAGTCCCAGGTGTAGCCGGCATTGTTCACGACGACATGGCAGTCGCCGAACGCGTCGACCGCCGTCTTGACGATGCGATCGCCGAAGTCGGGCTTGGCGACGTCGCCGTTGCAGGCCACCGCCTTGCCGCCCATCTTGATGATCTCGGCGACGGTCTCCTGCGCCGGCGCATCGTCGATGTCGTTGATCACGACGCTGGCGCCGTCGCGCACCAGACGCAACGCGATCTCCTTGCCGATGCCGCGTCCCGAACCGGTGACGATCGCCACCTTGCCATCCATCTGACCCATGTCGTTCTCCTTCAAGCCTGACTTAATGAAGCGCGACCGTGGCGGTGCCCTGGAGCGTGTCCTGGCCGTTCTGGTTGGTGCACTTGACCTCGAGATCGACCAGCGTCTCGCCATCCTTCTCGCGCTTGCCCGTGACCTTGCCGCTGACGGTGATGACGTCGCCGACCCAGGTGATCGAGGTGAAGCGCGTGCCGAGGCTGCGAACCTGCTTCTGTGGGACCCACGTCGTCACGAGACGGCCCAGGAAAGCCATCGACAGCATGCCGTGGGCGAACACGTCCTTGAAACCGAACTTCTTGGCGAAGTCGATGTCGACATGGATCGGGTTGTGGTCGCCCGAGCCGCCGCAATAGAGGGCGAGCTGGTGGCGGCTGATCGGCGGCAGCACCAGCGGCTTCAGTTCGTCACCGACCTTCACGTCGGCGAATTTCGGAGCGGTTGCAGTAGCCATGATTGCCTCCTTACTTCTTGCCGGCGTCGGGGTTGCGAACGACGGTGACGCCGCGGCCCTTGGCCAGCAGCTTGCCCGCCTGGTCCTTCGTCTCCATCTCCTGGACGACGAACCAGAGCGCGCCGCCCTTCTTGTCGTAGATGTCGACGACCTTCTCCTGGCAGGTGACGACGTCGCCGACCACGACCGGCGCGAAATACTCGAAGTGCTGCTCGCCGTGCAGGATGAGGCCGATATCGACGTTGAGCAGGCGCAGCAGGCCGCCCTTGTTGGGATCGTCGGCCTGCAGGGCGCGCAGGAAGGTGAGCGGCGCGGTGATGCCGCGATAGCCCGCGGCCTTGGCCGCGACTTCATCCGAATAGATCGGATCTTCCTCGCCGATGGCCTTGCAGAACAGCTTGATCTTGCCGGCCTCAACGGCGGCGGTGAACGGCGCGAACTCATGGCCGATGAGCTTCTTGTCGAGCTCCATGAATGTCTCCCTCCGGAATGTGTGCAAAGAAAAGCCCTCTCCCCGACTGCCTTCGAGCCAGAGAGAGGGCTTCGCGTTTGGCGACTACTCGTAGCGGCCGACGATGGCGACGCTGGAGATGTTCTCGCGCGGCGCGCCGCCGAGATTGTGCGTCATGCCGATGCGCGGGTCCTTGAGCTGGCGGGCGCCGGCCTTGCCCTGGAGCTGCAGGTACATCTCGTAGAGCATGCGCAGGCCCGAGGCGCCGATCGGATGGCCGAAGCACTTGAGGCCACCGTCGATCTGGCAGGGGATCGTGCCATCGGCGTCGTAGAAGCCGTCGAGCACATCCTTCCAGCCCTTGCCGGTCTCGGAGATGTGCAGGTCCTCCATGGTCACGAGTTCGGTGACCGAGAAGCAGTCATGGACCTCGAACATCGACACTTCGTCGCGCGGGCTCTTGATCCCGGCCTCTTCGTAGGCCTTCTTCGCCGCGATGCGCGTGGTGTGGAAGTAGCTGCCGTCCCACGAATTGTGGCCCGACTCCGAGCCGTTCGAGACCGAGAGCTGCAGCGCCTTGACGCTGACGATGTCCTTCTTGCCGAGCGCCTTGGCGATCTCGGGCGTCGTCACGATGGCCGCGGCCGCGCCGTCCGACACGCCGCAGCAGTCGAACAGGCCGAGCGGCGAGGCGATCATCGGCGCGTTGAGGATGGTTTCCATCTCAACGGCCTTCTGGAGGTGGGCCTTCGGGTTCTTGGCGCCGTTCTGATGGCTCTTCCACGAAACGTGGCCGATCGCCTTCTTGAGGTCCTCACCCGAGACGCCGTGCGCGGTCATGTAGGCGGTGGCGAGCTGGGCAAAGTTGCCCGGCGCCGTGCCGCTCGCATTCCACAGGACCTGCAACGGACCGCCACGGCCACCCGGCAGACCGCCGTAGCCGGTGTCCTTGAGCTTCTCGACGCCGACGGCCAGCGCGAAATCGGCCGCGCCCGA
Organism: Rhodospirillaceae bacterium CCH5-H10; assembly: GCA_001557035.1. Lineage (GTDB taxonomy): Bacteria > Pseudomonadota > Alphaproteobacteria > Reyranellales > Reyranellaceae > Reyranella. Next base: position 5,028 of record LSKJ01000113.1, read on the forward strand.
GGCGACGGCATAGCAGGCACCGCGGAAAGCCTCGGTGCCCGAAGCGCACATGTTCTCGACATGCGTCACCGGAATGTTCGGCAGGCGCAGCGTCGTCGACAGCGGGATGCCGGACTTGCCGACATGGACCTCGTCAATGGCGGTCGAGAACCACGCCGCCTGGAGCTGGTTCTGGTCGATACCCGCATCCTTCAGGCATTCCCTGTAGGCTTCGAGCATCAGCTCCTCGGCGCCGCTGTCCCAGCGTTCGCCGAACTTCGAGCAGCCCATGCCGAGAATAGCGACCTTGTCTTTGATACCACGAGCCATTGCAGGTCTCCTTGGTGATGGAAATTGAACGTTGAACGCTTGAAAGACTGAACGCGATCTAGGCCGGAGCGGCCTTCCAGAAGTAGCGCTTGAAGCCGCCGCGCATGGTGTCGTTGTCGCGCATCCGGAAGGTCATGCGCATCTTGGCGCCGACCTTGACCTGATCCTTGTCGCTGTCGGTGAAGTCGGCCATGAAGCGGCCGCCCTCGGCAAAAGTGATCATGCCGTAATAACCCGGCGGATCCGGCGAATAGACCAGCGAGTCGGCGGTGAACGACATCACCGAGCATTCCAGGCCGGCCATCGCGTAGGGATCCTGGCTGTCCATCGCGTGGCAGTTGGGATTGACGCAGACCTGGCTGCGCGGGAACTGGACGGTGCCGCAGACATTGCACTTGCCGCCGACCAGCCCGTAGAGCATGTCGCGCTTGCGCCACAGGACCGACAGCGCCGTCTTCTTGTCGAACTCCGCGCGCATGCCCTTGTCGATCGGCAGCATCTCGTTGAAGGCGAGGAACTTCATGTAGTTCTTCTCTTCCTTCCGGCGCGCCATCCAGCCCGACAGGCCCTTGCGCGCGGGAAGCTTGTCCTTCTCGGCCGTGACCTCGAACACCAGGATGTCGACGCCCTGGCCGAACGCCACCACCATGATCTTGTCGCCGGCCTTGGCGCCCTCGAGCGCATCGACCAGCATGACCAGCGCGTGGGCCGCACCCGTGTCGCCGAGCGAAGCGCCCAGCAGGTCGCGCACGGCGCCTTCGCCGATGCCCACCATCTTGGCCATCTGCTTCGGCACCGCCGGCATCGGGCTCGGCATGATGAAGTGCGTGATGTCGGTATTCTTCAGCTTGGCCGCGGCCAATCCGGCCTTGATCGCGGGCGGCACGATCTTCGAGTAGCCCTCGTCGCGGATCCAGCGCTCTTCCCAGCCATAGTCGAAGTCCGACTCGTCGCCGCGGAAGTGATCGACGAAATCCATCGAGACCGAATGATGGCCGACCAGCTTGGCGATCACGTTCTCGGTGCCGCACAGGAGCGCCGCGGCGCCGTCGCCATAGTTCAATTCGTTGGCCGAGGCGACGCGGGCCATGCGCTTGTCGGCGGCAGCGACCAACGTCGGTGCGCCTTCCTTGGAGGCATTGAGGCCGGCGATCAGCGCCGAGGTGCCCGCCTTGAG
>LSKJ01000114.1 GCA_001557035.1 Rhodospirillaceae bacterium CCH5-H10
GTTCTGCTACCGCCGGCACGGTCACAACGAGGGTGACGAGCCGATGTTCACCCAGCCGCTGATGTACAAGGAGATCGGCGCGCATCGTTCGGTGAAGGAAGTCTACGCCGCGAAGCTGGAGGCCGAGGGCGTGGTGACGGCCGACGAGGTCGCCGCCATGGACACGAGCCTGCGCGAGAAGCTCGACAAGGCGCTGGAGGCCGCGACCAACTACAAGCCCAACAAGGCCGACTGGCTCGAAGGCAAGTGGGCGGGCTTCACCGTCGCGCCGGGCGAGGAGGATCGCAAGGGCGTCACCGCCGTCGATCTCGACAAGCTCAGGGCCGTCGGCCAGGCGATCTCGGAGCCGCCGAAGGATTTCGACCTCAACCGCAAGATCGTGCGTCAGCTCCAGGAGAAGCGGAAGACGATCGACACGGGCGAGAACATCGACTGGGCGACCGGCGAGGCGCTGGCTTTCGGCACGCTCCTGATGGAAGGCACGCCGGTGCGTCTCAGCGGCCAGGATTCCGGCCGCGGCACCTTCTCGCAGCGCCATTCGGTGCTGGTCGACCAGGCGACCGAGGCCAAGTACGTGCCGCTCAACCACGTGGCCGAGGGGCAGGCGCGTTACGAGGTGATCGACAGCCCGCTGAACGAGGCGGGCGTGCTGGGCTTCGAGTACGGCTACTCGCTGGCCGAACCCAATGCGCTCGTCCTGTGGGAAGCGCAGTTCGGCGACTTCGCCAACGGCGCGCAGGTCATCATCGACCAGTTCATCTGCTCGGCCGAGAGCAAGTGGCTGCGCATGTCGGGCCTCGTCATGCTGCTACCGCACGGCTACGAGGGCCAGGGTCCGGAGCACAGCTCGGCGCGGCTCGAACGCTACCTGCAGCTCTCCGCCGAGGACAACTGGCAGGTCATCAACCCGACGACGCCGGCCAACTACTTCCACGCGCTGCGCCGGCAGATGCGCCGGACGTTCCGCAAGCCGCTGGTGGTGATGACGCCGAAGTCGCTGCTGCGTCACAAGGATTGCGTCTCGTCGCTGGCCGACTTCGGCCCGGGCAGCTCGTTCCGCCGCATCCTCATCGAGACCGACCAGCTGGTCGCCGGCGACAAGGTGCGCCGGGTCGTCCTGTGCTCGGGCAAGGTGTACTTCGATCTCGTGGCCGAGCGGCGCAAGCGCAAGATCGACGACATCGCCATCCTGCGCATCGAGCAGCTCTACCCGTTCCCGTTCACGCGGCTCGGCGTGCGGCTCGCGCAGTATCCGAACGCCGATATCGTGTGGTGCCAGGAGGAGCCCGAGAACATGGGCGCTTGGCACTTCGTCGACCGTCGCATCGAGCGCGCGCTGGCGAACATCGAGGCGAAGGCGAAGCGGCCGATCTATGTCGGCCGTCCCGAAGCTGCGTCGCCCGCCACCGGGTCGGCGCGCAATCATCTCAAGGAACAGGCCGATCTGGTCGACCGCGCCCTCACCGTCGGTTGAGCGCGGGTAGAGAAGAGGAATTGTAGTCATGGCCGTCGAGATCAAGGTTCCGGCTCTGGGCGAATCGGTCACCGAGGCGACCGTTGCCAAGTGGCTGGTGAAGGCGGGCGATGCGGTCGCCGTCGACCAGCCCTTGTGCGAACTCGAGACCGACAAGGTCACCGTCGAGGTGAATGCCAGCGTCGCCGGCACCATCGCCGGGCTCGCCGTGGAGGAGGGCGCCTCCGTTCAGGTGGGGGGCGTGCTCTGTCACATCGAGGCGGGG
>LSKJ01000115.1 GCA_001557035.1 Rhodospirillaceae bacterium CCH5-H10
CCGGTTCATTCGACGCTCGACCGTCTCGGGTTGAAGGTGCCGCCGCCGGTCAGCACGAAGTTCCACACGATCGCGGGCTTTGCCTTGGCCCAGCTTGGCCACCTTCCGGTGGCGGGCGAGACGTTCAGCTACGATGACTGGACCTTCGAGATCGTCGACATGGACGGACGGCGCATCGACAAGCTGCTGGCGATGCGGGGGCCTCGACCGGAGGCGTAGAGCGCTCCCTTGACTGTCAGCGCGTGCCCGTGGGGGTCATGGTGATCGTGCCGACGGAGGAGCGGGCGGTCTCGCCACGCGTGCCGCCGATCTCGATATAGGCGAGCTTCTGCCAGCGATCGACGAAGTTGCGCGCCCACGGCGAGAGCATGTTGCCGGACTGGCCGAGCGGCGTGGCGAAGCGGCTGTTCTCGAGATCGCTGAAATCGTAGATGCCGCGATAGCCGGCGCCGTGGACGGCGTCGAACGGCCGGTTGCCGCGGAACGAGGGGGAGGCGCGGTTCAGAGTTTGGTTGCCGCCATCGGCCGGGTAGCGCACGGAGGCGATGTTCCGCAGAAGCGGAACGCCGTCGAACAGCGGATGGCGATGCACGGCATGATGCTCGCGGCCCCACTGCCACTTGGTCATATCGGAGCCGTTGCGGCGGGAGATCCAGTCGAGTGCTCGGTCGAGTGCCAGTGCGATTGCGTCCTCGCAGGTCTCGGTCTGCTTGGTGCCGCCGTCGTCGCACCAGCCCGGCTTGTCGCGGAGGACGCGCACCATCAGGGGAACGTCGGGCGCCGCGATCGAGTTGTAGAGATCCTCGCCCAACTCGTCGGCCAGGAGCCCGCGCTGCAGTTCGGCGATCCAGGCGTCGTAGATCAATGGCTCCGGCCGTCCCGCGAGCATGAACATGTTCCAGCGGCCCAGCAGCTCGCGGGCCTGGGCTGCTCGTGCATTGCGGGGCGCGCCCTTCAGCAGCCAGGGCAGCATCTCGGCGGCATCGAGGGTCATGTTGTCGGCCTGCATCACGATCATGCCGTAGACCGGATGACGCGGGACTTCGCCCAGGAGCTGGGCGGCGCGGCGCTGGCGGTAGGGCTCGGCCCAGTCCTTGCTGATGAAGTGACGGTAGTCGTCCGGCACGAGGCGGCCGTTGGCGTTGACGATGAGGCCGGCCGGCGGATTATAGGTGCGCGGCAGTTCGTCGAACGGCACGAAGCCCGCCCAGTCGTATTCGGAGGTCCAGCCGGGCACCGGCATGGAACCATCGCCCTTGCGTCGGATCGGCACGCGCGCCGGCGAGATCAGGCCGATGTTCCCGGAGGTGTCGGCATAGACCATGTTCTGCATCGGCGAGACGATGCGGCGCGTCGCGGCCAGGAACTCTTCCCAGTTCTGCGCCGAGCCCACACGGGCGAAACCTTCCGCCGACGTGTCGGCCCCGTCGAGCGCCGTGGCCTGCAGCGCGAGCACGTGTCCCTGCGGCGTCAGGCCTTCGCTGCGGCGAACGAAGTCGTCGATCACCGGACCATGGCGCGTCTCGCGCACGCGCATCGTGACGGGCTCGCCCCAGGCGACCTTGATCGTCTCCTCGCGCACCGCGAAGGGGCGGGCGCCGTCGGGCGTGATGTAGCGGTTGGGATCGGTCGGATCGACGCGCTCGACGAAGATGTCCTGGCTGTCGAGGTTGGTGGTGGTGAAGCCCCAGCCGATCGTGCCGTTGTGGCCGAGGACCACCGCCGGTGAACCGGGGGAGGTGGCGCCACGAATGTCGAAGCCCGGTCCGACCAGCCGGGCGAGATACCAGACACCGGGAAACGAGAAGCCCAGATGCGGGTCGTTGGCGAGCAGCGGCCGGCCCGATATGGCATGCGCCCCGGAGAGGACCCACTCGTTGGACGCCATGCGCTTGCGCGTGATTTCGTTGTCGGTCCCGCGGAAAATGCGATCGAGATCGATGTCCTTCACGGCCGACAGTACCATCGATAGGGTCGAGTCCTTGCTTTCGCCAGCCGGTTCGATCAGGAACTTGACGCCGTCATCGCCGATTTTCTGCGAGAGCCGCAGCCGCAGAAGTTCGGCCCGCCAGTTGCCGTCGAGGCCGAGCGCCATCAGCTTTGCCCAGACGAGCGAATCGGCCGGCCGCCAGGGCTCGGGGCGATAACGCCCGCCGGACAGCAGCTTGATCAGCGTGAGCTCCAGGCCGAACTGCTGGTCGTCGTCGGCCAGCCAGGCATTGACGCCGGCGGCATAGGAATCGAGCCGCGAGCGCATGGCGGGCGAGAGGGCATTCACGCTCTCCGACGCGCGGCGATAGACGCCGAGGCCGCGCATGGTGCGGTCGCTGTCGACGAGGCCGCTGCCAACCAGCGTCGGCGGGACGAGTTCGGCGAGCCGTCCCTGGCCGATGCGACGCATCAGCTCCATCTGCCAGAAGCGGTCCTGCGCGTGGACATAGCCAAGAGCGAAGGAGGCGTCCTCGATCGAGCCCGCGGTGATGTGCGGCACGGCGTTCTTGTCGCGCATGATCTCGACCGGCGCTTTCAGGCCGACCAGGTCGAGCTGGCCGCTATAGCTCGGCAGAGCCCCGCGAACCTGGAAGTAGGTACCGGCGAGCAGGATCGCGACCGCCAGCGCCGTGCCGACCAGGAGTTTTCCCAGGAAGGCTGCGACGCGAACCAACAGCCTCACCGGTTCAACCGCCCAGGTAGGCGAGGATGGCGTCGCGGTCGCTGTCGAGGTCGGGCGCGGCGCGGCGCGTCGTCGGGTCGGCGAAGGCCGACATCTTGAGCGGGTTGCCCGCCAGCTTCAGCGTGCCGCCGCTGCCGTCCGGCACGTCGACCAGCATGTTGCGGGCGGCAACCTGCGGATGGGCGATGGCCTGCGCGATGTTGTTGATCGGACCGCAGGGCACGCCGCCCTTGGACACGACGGCGATCCAGTGTTCGGTCGTGTTGGTCTTCAGGACGGATTCGATTTCGTCCTTCAGCTTCTTCTGGCTCTTCTGGCGCAGCGCGTTCGACTTGTAGGCGGGATCGGTTGCCATGTCGGAGCGGCCGAGTGCCTCGCACATCTTGATGAACAGGCTGTCGTTGCCGGCGGCGATGATCATGGAACCGTCCGAGGTGGCGAAGGCCTCGAAGGGCGTGATGGTCGGATGGCGCGCGCCGAGCGGGCCGGGGATTTCCTTCTCGACCGTGTAGCGCATGATCGCGTTCTCGAGCAGCGCGAGCTGGCAGTCGAACATCGCGATGTCGACCTTGGTGGATTCGCCGGTCTTGAGGCGGTGCACGATCGCGGCGTTGACGGCGACGGCGGTGTAGAGACCGGCGCCGATGTCGCCGATCGACATGCCGACGCGGCTCGGCGGCTGACCCTCGTTGCCGGTGATGCTCATGATGCCGCCCTGGCCCTGCATGACCATGTCGTAGGCGGGATCTTTGGAATTCGGGCCGGTATGGCCGAAGCCCGAAGCCGAAGCATAGATGAGCTGCGGGTACTTGGCGTGCAGCGTGTCCCAGCCGTAGCCCAGCTTCTCCATCGTGCCGGGGCGGAAGTTCTCGACCACCACGTCGGCCTTCTCGAGCAGCTTCTCGAAGATCTTGCGGTCGCCGTCGGCCTTGAGATCGAGCGCGATGCTCTCCTTGCCGCGGTTGACCGACGCGAAGTAGGTCGACTTGCCGTTCACGAACGGGCCGTAGGCGCGGGCGTCGTCGCCGCCCTTGGGCGGCTCGACCTTGATCACCCTGGCCCCCATCTCGGCCATCAGGAGCGTGCAGTAGGGACCCGCCAGGATGCGGGACAGATCGATCACGAGAATGCCCGACAGCGGGCCCTTGGTATTCTGGGTCATGCCCGGTTCTTAGCCAGTGGATCGCCGCGAATCCAGCCACACATTGACTGCCGCCGCGGAGATGACGATCGCACCGCCAATCAAGGTGAGATCGTCCGGTTTTTCGCCATCGAACAGCCACACCCAGATCGGCCCGAGCACCAGTTCGAGCAGGCCGAGCAGCGAGGCCTGGGCCGCCGGAATCCGCTTCAGGCTCGCCATGTAGAGCAGCAGCCCGATCGCGAGCTGGCCGGGGCTCAATGCAAAAAGCCAGGGAAGCTGTGCCCAGGTGACGTTTTCCGGGTGGGCAAAAGGCAGCGCCACCAGGCCCGAGATGAGACCGGCCAGCCAGATCGACGGCGTCATGCCGATGTCGCGGCGGTGCCGCACGACGACATAGTTGCCGCTCATGCACAGGACCACGATCAGCGCGACGGCCATGCCGGCCAGGGCGCCGGGCTGCAGGGAGCCCGCGACGCTGATCGCGAGGCCGACGACGGCCGCTGCCATGGCGACGATCGTGTGACCATGCAGTGGCTCGCCGAGGAAGATTCGGGCGGCGAGCGCGGTGATGAACGGGGTCGCGCCGAACATGATCAGCACGTTGGCGACCGGCGCGAGCCCGAGTGCCAAGATGAAGCTCACGAAACTTCCGGCCAGCAGAACGGCGCTCAACAGCAGGGCCGGGCCGCCATTGCGCACGTCGATCATGACCTGGCGTCGCTGCCAGATCAGGAGCGGCAGCATGGTGATGACCAGCAGGGCGGAGCGCCAGAAGGACACGTCCCATGCGGGAAGGTCGATCCGCCGCACGATGACGCCGGCCGTGCTGAAAACGGCCGCCGCGACGACGGCGAACAGGACACCGAGCAGGGCGGAACTTGGCGAGGCGGTGGACGTTTTCATCGAAACGAGAATGTGAATACGGACCCGCCGTGCCCCCGTCCATCGATTCCCTCGATCTGCCACCCTTCAAGCCACGCTTTCCGTGGTGGGGCCCGGACCTCCAGACCATCGCCATCCGGCTGACGTCTGCGCGCGTCTGCGATCTCGCCCCGCATAGCTGCGAGCGAATGGCCTTTCCGATGGCCGACCGGACCGGCGACATTCTGCTCGGCATGCTGGATCGCCCCGTGAAGCCAGTCGAAGGGCGTCCTCTCATCCTGTTGATCCACGGCCTGACGGGCAGCGAGAACAGCGCCTACATGCTCAATGCTGCGCGGCACCTGCTCGACAGCGGCTATCCTGTGTTGCGGCTCAACCTGCGCGGCTGCGGCCCGTCGCGCCCCTATTGCCGCGAGCATTATCATGTCGGCCGGACCGCCGATTTCCGGCGCATCCTCTCCCAGCTTCCGGAGGAGCTGTCGGACAACGGCGTCGTGGCGATCGGCTACTCGCTGGGCGGCGCCATGCTGCTCAAGTATCTGGGCGAGGAGGGCTCGTTTTCGCCGCTGCTCGGCGCGGCCACCATCTGCGCGCCGATCGACCTCTCGCGCACCTGCAAGCATATGATGCGCGCGCGCAACTGGCTCTATCACACCTATCTGCTCAACGACATGAAGGCAGAGGCGCTGGCGCCTGGTGCGCTGACGACGCCGGAAGAGCGCGAGATCATCAAGTCGGCGCGCAGCGTCTGGGACTACGACGACCGGTTCATCTCGCCGCGCTACGGCTTCCGCGGTGCCGAGGATTACTACGAGCTGTGCTCGCCGCTCACCTTCATGCCCGAGATCCGCGTGCCGACCATGGTCATCGCGTCGTGCGACGATCCGTGGATCCCCGTCGAGTACTACCGGGAGTTCAACTGGTCCGACAATCCGTCGCTCGTGCCGCTGATGCCCCCGGCCGGTGGCCATATCGGCTTCCATGCCCACGACAGCACCCGGCCATGGTGCGATCTCGCGGTGGAGAAATTCATCGACCGGCTTGCTACCATGGCGGCGTGAGCCTCGACCTTCCGCCGTTCCGTCCGCGCTTCCCCTGGTGGGGCGCCGATCTCCAGACCCTCGCCAACTATCTGCGGCCGCCGCGGCGAGACCTCACGCCGCATATGTCCGAACGCCTGGCGATAGACCTGCGTGACGGGACCGGCGACCGGTTGATCTGTACCCTCGACCGGCCATCCGCGCCGAAACGGGATACGCCGCTTACGATCCTGATCCACGGCCTGACCGGATCGCAGGAGAGCTTCTACATCTACAGCATGGCCCGCCGGCTGCTCGATGACGGGCAACGAGTCCTGCGAATCAACCTGCGCGGCGCCGGCCCGTCGCGCGCGACCTGTCGTGGCCAATACTATGCCGGTCGCAGCCAGGACTTTCGCGCGCTGCTGGCGGTTCTCCCGGCGGACCTGACGCACGATGGCACGAGAGCGGTCGGCTATTCGCTGGGAGGGGCAATGCTGCTCAAGTATCTCGGCGAGGAAGGTGAGGCTGCGCCGTTGCAGGCAGCCGCGACCGTCTGCGCGCCGATCGATCTGTCGGCGACCTGTCGCCGGATGCTGCAGGCCCGCAACTTCGTCTATCACCGTCACATTCTTGGCCTGATGAAGCGCGAGGCGACGGCAGAGGGCGCGGCGATCTCGACGGCAGAGCGCGCCGCGATCCTGGGTTCCCGCTCCGTCTGGGATTACGACGAGGTCTTCATCGCCCCGCGCCATGGTGTTGCCGGAGCCGAAGATTACTATGAGCGCTGCAAGCCCGTCGCCTTCATGGCCGAAATCCGCGTGCCGACGCTGGTTCTGGCCGCCCTCGACGATCCGTGGATTCCCGGCGGGCTCTACAGCGGCTACGATTGGGCGGCAAACAAGGCGCTCGTGCCGGCGTTGCCGGCGCACGGCGGCCATGTCGGCTTCCATGGCGCCGGCAGCCGGCATCCCTGGAGCGACGAGACCATCATGAGGTTCTTCGAACGTGGGTGAGACCGAGCCAATGGCAATGATCGTAGGCGTGGCCTGTTCGGCGGTCGCGCTCGTGCTGGCCTGGCGCGCCTACCGCGGCGCGGCGGAAGAGCAGGAGCGGCGCAAGCGCGAGCGAGAGGAGCGCGAACGTTCCGACCGTCGGTAGAATCTAGGTAAGAACCAGCGGTTCGGCCGGCGGTCCGTCGCGCAGCAGGGCCGGCAGCAGCGTGCCGAGGTCGAGCGGTTCGAAGCGTTCCGATGAACTCGCGATCTCGTCGGCGGACCACCAGCGGTGGCCGCGCGTCCAGCTCCGCTCCTTCTCGTCCAGGCCCGACATGTCGATCTCGGTGCGGTCGGTACGAGCGAGGAAGAAGCGCTCCTTGTGAAGCACGTCCTTGCCGCGCCAGCTCATGCGGCGCTCGCGTGACCACACCCAGCGCGGCGTATCGATCACCGGTAGTTTCGTCTCCTCGCCGGCCTCGCGCACGGCTGCCTCGGCATAGTCCTCGCCCGGATCGACCATGCCGCCGATCATCACCCAGAAGGGATCGAAGAACGGATTGGCCGGATCGAATACCTTGGGATCGTGGACGTTGAACAGGAACAGCCGGTCCTGCGGATCGAGCAGGACGAGCCGGGCCGAGGGACGCTCAATCATTTCGACTTGAGGAGACGCGCCGCGTCGACCGCGCCGTATGTCAGGATGCCGTCACAGCCCGCGCGCTTGAAGCCGGTCAGCGTCTCGATCAGCACCTTGTTCCAGTCGAGCCAGCCGCGGTCGGCGGCGCCCTTCAGCATCGCGTACTCGCCGCTCACCTGGTAGGCGTAGGTCGGCACGCCGAACGTGTCCTTCACGCGACGCACGATGTCGAGATAGGGGAGGCCGGGCTTCACCATGACCATGTCGGCGCCTTCCTCGATGTCGAAGCCCACTTCGCGAAGGGCCTCGTCGGAGTTGGCGTAGTCCATCTGGTAGGTCTTCTTGTCGCCCTTGAGGGCGCCCGAGCTTCCGATGGCGTCGCGGAACGGGTTGTAGAACGCCGAGGCGTACTTGGCGGCATACGACATGATCTGTTCGTGCTGGTAGCCCCTGGCGTCGAGCGCGGCGCGGATGGCGCCGATACGGCCGTCCATCATGTCCGACGGCGCCTGGATGTCGGCGCCGGCCTCGGTCTGGACGATCGCCTGCTTGACCAGCGCCTCGACCGATTCGTCGTTCAGGATGCGGCCGTCGCGCACGATGCCGTCATGGCCGTCGCTGTTGAACGGGTCGAGCGCCACGTCGCAGACGATGCCGATGTCGGGGACGGCCTTCTTCACGGCCGAGATGGCGCGGCAGACGAGATTCCCCGGATTGTAGGCCTCGCGCGCGTCGGGCGTCTTGGCCTTGGGATCGGTCTCGGGGAAGATCGCGATGGCGGGAACACCGAGATCGCGAGCCTCCTTCGCAGCCTCTGCAAAGAGGTCGATCGAGAGGCGGTCGACGCCCGGCATGGAGGCGACCGGAGTGCGGGCGTTGGTGCCTTCCTGGACGAAGACCGGCCAGATCAGGTCGTCGACGGAAAGCCTGTGCTCGGCGACGAGGCGGCGGGACCATTCCTCGCCGCGATTGCGGCGCAGGCGGGTCGTGGGATAGCGGCCGAGGGTCGTGAAACGGGCGGACATGAGCCGCCTTATGGCGCGAACGGTGAAGGGCCGCAATGCGGCTCCTTTTCCTGCGGAAAGCCGTCGCCAGAGTTGATACGGTCCGGCGGATGGATTTCACGCTTTCAGAAGACCAGCAGGCGTTCCGGGACACTGCCCGGCAGTTCGCGGCCGATCGCATGCTGCCGCAGGCCGCGCGCTGGGACGCCGAGAAGATCTTTCCGGAAGAGGTGCTGCGCGAAGCGGCGGCACTCGGCTTCGGCGGCATCTACGTGCGCGACGACGTCGGCGGCAGCGGCCTCAGCCGGTTCGATGCGGCCCTGATCATGGAGGAACTGTCGGCCGCCTGTCCCAGCACGGCGGCCTACATCTCGATCCACAACATGGCCGCCTGGATGATCGACGCCTTCGGCGACGACGATCAGCGCCGGCGTTTCCTGCCCAGGCTCTGCTCGATGGAGCATTTTGCGAGCTACTGCCTGACCGAACCGGGCGCCGGCTCTGACGCGGCAGCGCTGTCGACGCGCGCCGAACTGCAGGGCGATCATTACGTCCTGAACGGCAGCAAGGCGTTCATCTCGGGCGGTGGCCGCAGCGACATCTACGTCGTGATGCTGCGCACCGGTGGCGCCGGGGCGAGCGGCGTCTCGACCCTGGTGGTCGAGGCGGGGACGCCCGGCCTGTCCTTCGGCAAGCAGGAGAACAAGCTCGGCTGGAACAGTCAGCCGACCGCCTCGGTGATCTTCGAGAACTGCAAGGTACCGGTCGCCAACCGGCTGGGACCCGAGGGGCATGGCTTCAAGATCGCGATGATGGGACTCGACGGCGGACGCATCAACATCGGCGCCTGCTCGCTGGGCGGCGCGCGCGCCTGTCTGGAGACGGCGTCGCGCTATGTCGTGGAGCGCAAGCAGTTCGGCAAGCCGTTGGCCGACTTCCAGGCGACGCAGTTCAAGCTCGCCGACATGGCGACCGAACTCGATGCCGCACGGCTCCTGATCTGGCGCGCGGCCTCTTTGCTGGACGCAAAGTCGCCCGAGGCGACGCAGGCCGCCGCCATGGGCAAGCGCTTCGCGACCGACACCGGCTTCCGGGTGGTCAACGAGGCGCTGCAATTGCATGGCGGATACGGCTACTTGAAGGACTTCCCGCTGGAGCGCTATCTCCGCGACCTGCGCGTGCACCAGATCCTCGAAGGCACCAACGAGATCATGCGCGTGATCATTTCGCGAAGGCTATTGATGAGCTGACGCAGGCCGTGTCAGCCGGAGCGTAGCGATGGATGACACCGAATTTGGAGTTTGAATTGTCAGAAGCTGAAATTCTGTTCGATGTGAAGGATGGGCTGGGCGTCATGACGCTCAACCGGCCCAAGGTCCTCAACTCGCTGTCGCACGGCATCATCCTCGAGATGGAGCGCGTGATGCCGGAATGGGAGAAGGACCCATCCATCAAGGCGGTGGTGCTGCGCGGCGCGGGCGACCGGGCTTTCTCGGCCGGTGGCGACGTGGCCGGTCTCTACCGCGAGATGCGCGACAATCCGTCGGGCACGCTGCGCCGCGACTTCTTCCGTGACGAGTACATCGTCAACCGCCGCATCTACCGCTACGCCAAGCCGTGGATCTCGCTGATCGACGGCATCAACATGGGCGGCGGCGTCGGCCTCTCGGCGCACGGCTCGCACTCGGTGGTGACCGAGAAGTACCTGTTCGCCATGCCGGAGACGACCATCGGCCTGTTTCCGGATGTCGGCGGCGGCTACTTCCTGACGCGCCTTCCGGGTGCGCTCGGCACCTTCCTGGCGCTCACCAGCTATCGCCTGAAGGCGGCAGACGCGGTGTGGGCCGGCATCGCCAATGCTTTCGTGCCGAGCGCGAAGATCGACGAGCTGCAGGCGGCGCTCGGCGCGGCCGATCTCTCCGGTCCGCGCGCCAACGAGAAGGTCGATGCCGTCATCGACCGGTTCAAGGCGGATGCCGGCGAACAGACGCTGCCGGCGCTGATGCCGGAGATCGACCGCTGCTTCTCGGCCGAGACGCTGCAGGAAATCGTGGCCAAGCTGAAGAAGTCGAACAGCGAGTTCGCGCAGAAGCAGCTCGCCGCGCTGCTGAAACTCTCGCCGCTGTCGATGGCGATCACGCTGGCACAGCTCAAGGCCTGCGCCAACAAGTCGTTCGAGGACACGATGACGATCGAGTACCGGATGTCGCAGCGCTGCATGCAGAAGGGCCACGACTTCTTCGAAGGGGTGCGCGCGCTGCTGATCGACAAGGACCAGAAGCCGCAATGGAACCCGCCGACGATCGACGGCGTGACCGCGGCGATGGTTGAGGAGCATTTCAGGCCGGTGTCGAACGACCTGTTCTTCGACTGAGGCGGCAACAACCCAAACGGAGGAAACCATGGCGAAGATCGCCTTCATCGGTCTCGGCAACATGGGCGGCCCGATGGCCGCCAACCTGGCAAAGGCGCAGCATCACGTATCGGCGTTCGACCTGTCGGACGCAGCGGTGAGCGCGGCGGTGGAGAAGGGGGCGCACAAGGCCACCTCTGCCGCCGAGGCTGTGAAGGGCGCGGAGATCGTCGTCACCATGCTGCCGGCCGGCAAGCATGTCCGCGAGGTCTACGAGAAGGACGTCCTGCCGAACGTCGCCAGGGGCACGCTGCTGATCGATTGCTCGACCATCGATGTGGAGAGCGCCCGCCATGTGGCGGCGCTGGCCGAGAAGGCCGGCATGGACATGGTCGATGCGCCGGTCTCCGGCGGCGTCGGCGGCGCCACTGCGGGCACGCTCACCTTCATGGTGGGCGGCAGCGAGGCGTCGTTCGCCAAGGCCAGGCCGATCCTGGAGAAGATGGGCAAGAACATCGTTCTCGCCGGCACGAGCGGCGGCGGTCAGGCCGCCAAGATCTGCAACAACATGATCCTGGGCATCTCGATGATCGCCGTCAGCGAGGCCTTCATGCTGGCCAAGCGGCTCGGGCTGGACGCGCAGAAGCTGTTCGACGTGGCCTCGACCGCGTCGGGCCAGTGCTGGTCGCTGACCAACTACTGCCCGGTGCCGGGGCCCGTGCCGGCCTCGCCGGCCAATCGCGACTACCAGCCGGGCTTCACGGCGGCGATGATGCTGAAGGACCTGATGCTGGCCCAGCAGGCGGCGAATGCCGCCGGCGCCAGCACGCCGCTCGGCGCGGAAGCCGCCCAGCTCTTCAGCCTGTTCGTGAACTCGGGCAACGGCGCCAAGGACTTCTCCGGCATCGTCAAGATGCTGGACGGGAAGTGAGGAGCGCATGATCACGCTCTACGATCTCGCCTTCGAGGAAGACCGGCGGCCGAGCCCCTTCTGCTGGCGCGCCAAGTTTTCGCTGGCCCACAAGGGCCTCGACTACACCGACGTGCCGATGGGCTTCACGGAGAAGGACAAGATCGCCTTCGCCGATTCCAAGACCGTGCCGGTGCTCAAGGACGGCGACAAGCCGATCAAGGACAGCTGGGCGATCGCCGTCTACCTCGACGACATGTATCCCGAGAAGCTGTTGCTCAAGAGCGAGATGGGACGCTCCTACGCACGCTTCATCAACGGCTGGGCGGATACCGTGGTCAATGCCGCGCTCTTCCCGCTGATCGTGGGCGACCTCTACGATCGCGTGCGACCGGAGGACAAGCCGTACTTCGCGGAGTCCCGCGGCGCGCGGCTGGGCACGAAAGACTTCACCGCTTTCCAGGAGCGGGCGAGGGAGAAGGGGATCGCGACGCTGCGGACAGCCCTCGAACCTGCGCGCCGGGCCTTGCGTGAGCAGAAGTTCCTGTCGGGTGAAGAGGCAGCTTATCCGGACTATATCCTCGCCGGCACCTTCATGTGGCCGCGCACGATCAGTCCGCTGGAACTGCTCGAGAAGGACGACCCTGTCCACGCCTGGCGCGAGCGCATGCTCGACCTGTTCGACGGCATGGCGCGCAAGGCGAAGGCTGCCTGAATGTCCGATACCAAGCCTTTCGATCCGGCCGAGCATCGCTTCGGCCCGACTCACTGGTTCGAGGACCTCTCGGTCGGCCAGAAGTTCTACATCAACTCGCGGACCCAGACCGAGGCGCTGTTCTCGGCCTTCCAGCTCGCGAGCGGCGACAACCATCCGATCCATTACGACCGTGAATACTGCAAGGCGCTGGGCCATCGCGACATGCTGGCCCACGGGCTGCAGGTCGCGATCCAGGGTGCGGCCGGCGGCGGCATCTTCCCGCATTTCGTCGGGGAATCGCTGGTCGGCTTCCTGGAGCAGTCGTCGCGCTTCCTGAAGCCGGTCTATGTCGGCGACACCCTTTACCCGATGCTGGAGGTGACCGAGCTGAAGCCCGGCCGCACCACCGGCGTGGCCGTCCTGAAGCTCACGATCCACAACCAGAAGGGTGAACTGGTGTGCGATGGCGAGCACAAGTATCTTGTCAAGAAGCGGCCGCAATAGACGGCAGGAGGAGAGAGTATGATCGGCGTCATCGCGAAACTGACCATCAAGCCCGGCACCAATGCCGACTTCGAGGCGACCATGAAGGCCCTCCAGGCCAAGGTTCATGCCGACGAGCCGGGCAACAAGCTCTATGCGCTGCACAAGACG
Organism: Rhodospirillaceae bacterium CCH5-H10; assembly: GCA_001557035.1. Lineage (GTDB taxonomy): Bacteria > Pseudomonadota > Alphaproteobacteria > Reyranellales > Reyranellaceae > Reyranella. Next base: position 12,973 of record LSKJ01000115.1, read on the forward strand.
GGCGACGTTAACGTCTATGTCATGCTGGAGCGGTACCAGGATCAGGCGGCGCTCGAGGCCCATCGGGCCGCGCCGCACTTCAAGGAACTCGGCCGCAAGCTCGGCGACTATCTCGCCGGCCGCCCCGATGTCCAGGTGATGGAAGAAGTCTGAACGACAGGTGGGGCGAGGTTAGCGCATGGATGGCTTTACCCGTCGCCACACAAAACCCGGTACCGCGCCAGGCACCCTCGCCGGGCGCGCACCCGTTCCCGACGAAGCGCTCGACTTCACGCTGGTCGAATACACGCCGGACGAAATCGAGGTCCTGCATGGGGTGGAGGTGGACCAGTGCCGCTTCCACCTCGGCACGCCCGGGCATACGTGGATCGACGTGGGCGGCAGGCCCAGCTCGGAGATGCTGCGCAGCCTCGGCATGGCTTTCAACCTCCATCCGCTGGCCCTGGAGGATGTGTTCCATGCCAACCAGCGCAGCAAGCTCGACCTCTACGAGGGGCAGGGCTTCATCGTCCTGAACGATCCGGCCTATGAGGATTGCACCCTGAAGGGCCGCCAGGTCAGCATCTTCTTCGGCGACAACTACGTCATCTCGTTCCATGACCTGAAGGCGGACATCTTCAAGCCGGTGCGCGACCGCATCCAGACGGCGGGCTCCCGGCTGCGCACCTTCGGCATCGACTATCTCGTCTATGCGCTGATCGATCTCGTGGTCGACCGCAAGTTCCCGCTGATCGAGGCCCTGTCGACCCATCTCGAGGAGCTGGAGGACGAGGCGCTCGGCCATCCCACCAAGGACACGCTGGCGCACATCCACCAGGCGCGGCGCGCGCTCGTGGCCTTCCATCGCATCCAGTGGGCCGAGCGCGAGACCGTGCTGGCCGTGATGCGGCCGGACGTTCCGTTCATCATGCCGGAAACGCGCACCTATCTGCGCGACTGCTTCGACCACGCCGTCGCGGTGCTCGAACTGGTCGAGAGCTACCGTGAAATGGCGAACGGTCTCATGGAAGTCTATCTCATGGACTCGTCGAACCGGATGTCCGAGGTCATGAAGACCATGGCGATCATCACCGTGTTCTTCATGCCGCTGAGCTTCCTCGCCGGAATCTACGGCATGAACTTCGACCGCGACACCGGCAACATGCCCGAGCTGGGATGGAAGTACGGCTACACGTTCTTCTGGGTGGCGGTCGTCGTGATCGTCAGCTCGATCTTCCTGTGGCTGAAACGCAAGCGCTGGATCTGAGATCGCCATGACCTACCGGATATTCGGCTCGGAACTGTCGCCCTATTCGGTGAAGGTGCGGTCCTTCTTCCGCTACAAGAACATCGATCACGAATGGATCCTGCGCTCGCCCGCGGTGCAGGCGGACTTCCAGAAATACGCCAAGCTGCCGCTCGTGCCCCTGGTCGTGACGCCGGATGGCGAGGGCATCCAGGATTCGACGCCGATCCTCGAACGGTTCGAGGCATCGCATCCCGAGCCGTCCGTGACGCCCGAAGATCCGGCGCTGGCCTTCATTTCCGCGCTGCTTGAAGAGTATGGCGACGAGTGGGGCAACAAGTGGATGTTCCACTATCGCTGGCGCTACCAGCCGGACGTCTGGTCGACGGCCGAGCGCATCGCCGTGCAGATGATGGGTGCGCAGGGCACTCTTGCCGTGGCGCAGGCGCGCGCGGCGGTGGCCGAGCGCATGATGGGCCGGCTGGGCTTCGTCGGCTCTAACCCGCAGACGGAGCCGGTCATCGAGGCCTCGTTCGCCAGGGCGCTGGGCCTGATCGAGGCACATCTGGCTTCGCGGCCCTATCTATTGGGCGGTCGACCGTCCATGGCCGATTTCGGCCTGTGGGCTCAGCTCTACGAGGCTGCGACCGACCCGACGCCGGGCGCCATCATGCGGGCCTCGGCGCCGAAAGTGATGGGCTGGGTCCAGCGCATGCTGACGCCGAAGGCCGAAGGCGGGTTCGAGACGCTGCCTTCGCTTGCACCGACGCTCGGGCCGCTGCTCACTCAGGAAGTGGGCGCGTTGTTCCTGCCTTGGTCGGCAGCCAATGCCGCTGCGATCGGACGCGGAGACAAGAGCTTCACTGTGAATCTCGGCGGTACGGAGTGGATGCAGGAGCCGCAGAAGTACCATGCACGCTCGCTGGCCGAGATCCGCCGCAAGTTCGCAGCGGCAAAGGAAACGGCGGGACTGGAACGCTTGCTGGCGGCCAGCGGGTGCCTGGCAGGTCTCGCCGGCTAACGTAGCGACGTCAGGATCAGGGTGAGGCCCGACAGGCAGAGCAGCCCTAGCAGGATGCGGCGGAACTGGACGTCGTTGATTCGGCCGTACAGCGCCAACCCGATCCGCGCGCCGATCAGCGTCGTCGGCACGGTGATCGCGGCCCAGATCAGGAACGTCATGTCGAGAAAGCCTGCGATCCCGGCCGAGACGAGGGCCAGGAACAGCACGCTCATGTTGAAGGGCTGGTTGACGCCGCGCTGCTCGTCCTTGCCGAAGCCGCGGAGTTGCGCCCAGATCGCCGGTGCCGGGCCGCTGAGGCTCGCCATGCCGCCCAGCACGCCGCCGATCAGGCCCACGGTCGCATCGGCCGGCCGGCCGCCGCCGGTGATGACCGGCGGGCGGCGCATGATGGCCATCCAGGCACTGTAGACGATCAGCAGGGCGCCGACGCCGACCTTGAGCGGCTCGGGTTCGAGGTGATGGAGCAGGAGCGTGCCCATCGGCACCCCGACAATGCCGGCCGACAGCATCGGCCAGAGGCGGGACCAGCGCACGCCGCTCCAGATGCGGGGCAATGACTGGATATGGCCGGCGACGCCGCAGAGCGCGGTGAGGGGAGCGGCCGTAATGGGCGACATGGCCTGCAGCCAGAAGCCCAGCGCCACCAGCGCGTAGCCGGTGCCGCTCAATCCGTTGACGAAACCCGCGGCCAGCGCCCCGGCGACGACGATCGCGATGTCGCCGGGGGGAGGCAGGGGCACGCCGCTCAGGCTCCGGCGCTGAACGCCTGCATGCCGGTGATGGCACGGCCGAGGATCAGCGCATGGACGTCATGCGTGCCCTCGTAGGTGTTCACGGCTTCCAGGTTCATGGCGTGACGGATCACGTGATACTCGTCCGAGACGCCGTTGCCGCCGTGCATGTCGCGGGCGACGCGGGCGATGTCGAGCGCCTTGCCACAGTTGTTGCGCTTGATCAGCGAGATCATCTCCGGCTGGGCGTGGCCCTTGTCCTTGAGGCGGCCAACGCGCAGGCAGGCCTGCAGGCCAAGCGTGATCTCGGTCTGCATGTCGGCCAGCTTCTTCTGGATGAGCTGCGTCGCGGCCAGCGGCCGGCCGAACTGCTTGCGCTCCATCGTGTAGTTGCGCGCCTGCTTCCAGCAGAACTCCGCGGCGCCCATCGCGCCCCAGGCGATGCCGTAACGGGCGTTGTTCAGGCAGCCGAACGGGCCGCCGAGGCCAGCGACGTTGGGCATCATGTTCTCGACCGGGACGAACACCTCGTCGAGCATGATGGCGCCGGTCACCGACGCGCGCAGGCTGAACTTGCCCTCGATCTTCGGCGTCTCGATGCCCTTCCAGCCGCGCTCCAGGATGAAGCCGCGGATCGCGCCGCCGTCGAGCTTGGCCCAGATGACCAGCACGTCGGCGATCGGCGAGTTGGTGATCCACATCTTGGAACCCGACAGGCTGAAGCCGCCGGGGACGGTCGTGGCGCGGGTCTTCATGCCGCCGGGGTCGGAGCCGTGATCGGGCTCGGTCAGGCCGAAGCAGCCGACCCACTCGCCCGTGGCGAGCTTGGGCAGGTACTTCATGCGCTGCTCTTCGCTGCCGTAGGCGTAGATCGGATGCATGACCAGCGAGGACTGGACGCTCATCGCCGAGCGGTAGCCCGAATCGACCCGCTCGACCTCGCGCGCGACGAGCCCGTAGGAGGTGTAGTTGGCGCCGGCGCAGCCGTACTTCTCCGGCAGGGTGGAGCCGAGGAGGCCCAGCGCGCCGAACTCGTTCATGATCTCGCGGTGGAACTTCTCGTGGCGGTTGGCCTCGAGAACGCGCGACATCAGCTTGTCCTGGCAGTAGTCGCGGGCGACGTCGCGGATCGCGATCTCTTCCTCGGTCAGCTGGTCGTCGAGGAAGAACGGGTCCTCCCAGTCGAAGGGCTTGGCATCGGCGGTGATGCCCTTGGCGGCGCTCTTGATCGGGGTGGCGGCGTTGGCCATGTCTGCTCCTGGCTATTTCGCCCGCGTCTTATCAGGCAGGGCGTGCCGCGCCAACGGCCTAAAGAGTCGTACCGCCGCCGGTTTTGCCCGTCAGGGCCCGGAAAAGCTCCAGGTTCAGCTTGCCGAACGCTTCCGTGGCCCGCAGTTCGACGGTGCGCGGGCGCGGCAGGTCGATGCGGAGGTCTGCCGCTATGCGGCCCGGGCGGGCCGACATGACGATCACGCGGTCGGACAGGAAGACCGCTTCGGGGATCGAATGGGTGACGAAGAGCACCGTCTTGCGGGCTTCCCGGGCGAGATCCTGCTCGCCCCAGATGCGCAGCAGTTCGAGCGCCATGTCGTCCCGGGTCATGGCGTCCAGGGCACCGAACGGCTCGTCCATCAGGAGGAGCGGCGGGTCGAGGAGCAGGGCGCGGCAGAGCGCTGCACGCTGCTGCATCCCGCCCGACAGTTCGCGCGGCAGCTTGGGCCCGAAGCCGGCGAGCCCGGCCATCTCCAGGAGCTGCTCGGCGCGCGGTCGCAGCTTCGCGGGATCCTTGCCGGCCAGTTCGGCCGGCAGCAGCACGTTCTCCAGGATGGAGCGCCACTTCAGCAGGATGGGCGCCTGGAACACCATGCCGATGTCGGGGATCGGCTGCGTCACGGTCCTGCCCGCCACTGTGATCGTGCCGCGGGTGGCGGGACGCAGCCCCGCCACGATGCGCAGCAGGGTCGACTTTCCGCAGCCGCTCGGGCCGACCAGCGAGACGAACTCGCCGGCCCCGATCGACGCGGAAATGCCGGCGAGGGCTTCCACCGGGCCGCTCGCCGCCTGATACGTCATGCCGACCCGGTCGAGGTCGATCAGTCCCTTTGCCACGCGACTCGACTGCCCTGGATCAGTTCGGCATGCCGACCTTGGTGAAGAACTCGGTCGAGTAGACATCCTTGCACTCGACCTTCTTCGGCAGGCCCATGTAGGCGTTCACGAGATCGACCGAGTCGCACATCTTCTTCTCGTCGATCCAGCCGATGCCGTTCTTGGCGTAGCGGTCGGTCTTCATCAGTCCGAGGCCGATCAGCATGTTGGGCGTCATCACCTCGACGTCCACCTCGGGTACGCGCTTCTTCAGGATCTCCATCGCGGCCTTCGGATCGGCCATGACGTCGCGCCAGCCCATGTAGGAGGCTTCGAGGAAGTCCTTCAGGGCCTTCGGCTTGTCCTTCATCGTCTTGGCGCTGGCGATGATCGACATCGAGTACATGTCGAAACCGAAATCGGCCCACGGCATCATCACGACGTTGCCCTTGCCGGCGGCCTTCTCATAGAGCGGCAGGCCGGTGCTGTAGTCGCCGACGCCGTCGACGCGCTTCTCGGCGACGGCGGCGATCTTGGCGGCGGGCTCGATGTTCACCCACGCGACCTTGGACGGGTCGATGCCGTTCACTTTGGCGAAGGCGGGGAACATCTGGCGCTGCGAATCGCCCGGAGGGGCGGCGAGCGTCTTGCCCTCCAGGTCCTTCGGCTTGGAGAGCGGCTTCTCCTTGAGGCTGAAGATGTTGAGCGGCGTCTTGTCGAACACCATGCCGACCGTCTTGACGGTCGTGCCGCGGCCGACCGAGGCGATGACGACGGCAGCATCGGCGAGGCCCGCATCGGCGCGGCCGGTGTCGACCTTGGCGATCGAATCGCCGGAGCCCTTGGAGTTTTCGAGAGTCACGTCGAGGCCCTTGGCCTTGTAGTAGCCCTTGTCCAGCGCGACCCAGTAGGCGGCATGGTCGCCGACCGCGAACCAGTTGAGCGCGAAGGTGAACTTCTCCTGCGCCGAGGCGGCGCCGGAGGTGGCCAGAAGCGCGGCCAGTGCGAGCGATAGCGTGCGAGTCATAGCGGTCTCCCTTTTCCCATCCCCGAACTCAGTCGACGCCCTCGGCCCACGGGGCCCAGAGATGCGCCAGCAAGACGACGGCGCCGTAGAGCACGAGGCCCACGACGGAAATCCACACCAGGGCTGCGAACGCCACCGAGGTGTTCATGCTGCTCTGCGTGGTGACGATGACGTAGCCCAGGCCACGCTGGGAGGCCACGAACTCGCCGACAATGGCGCCGACCACGGCGGCGGTCGCGGTGATTTTCAGCGCGCTCAGGATGTACGGCAGCGCGTTGGGAATGCGGATCTTGACGAAGATCTTCCATTTCGGCGCGTTGAAGACGCGGCCGAGATCGAGCATGTCCGGCTCGACCTGGGAGAGGCCGACGGCGGTGTTGATGACCACCGGGAAGAAGCCGATCAGCGCGCCCATCAGCATGTTGGGGAAGATGCCGTACCCCATCCAGATGAGGAACAGCGGCGCGATCGCTACCTTCGGGAGCGTGTTCACGAATACCAGGAACGGCACCAGGGCGTTGGCGAGTATGGGCGACCAGGCGATGGCCACGCCCAGCGCGACGCCGACGACGGCGGCCATCAGGAAGGCGCCGATGATCTCCAGCGTCGTCGTCCAGAGATGGCCCGCCCAGGCCGTTTCGCCATGCCAGAGCGCGTTCCAGACCGAGAGCGGGGAGGGGAGAAGATACTCGCGGATGCCACCGAAGGTGACGGCGGCCTGCCAACTCGCGAGCAGGAAAGCGAACAGAGCGAGAGTCGGCCAGTATTGCCGGCTGAGCGCACCCAATTTCGTCATGCGCATGGTGCGATGAAACTGTTCACCGCTTTTGTCCCGCTGATATCATGCAGCCCCATGCGATGAGACTGGCGAACGCGCATTTGCCCGTCAAGGCGAGGTTCGTCCGTGAAGCTTTCCCTCTGCAACGAAGTCATCCGCGAACTCGCGTTCGAGCGCCAATGCGCTCTGGCGGCGGCGCTCGGTTACACGGGTCTCGAAGTCGCGCCCTTCACCCTGGGCGACGATGCATGGCGCATGCCGGCGGCGCGGCGCGCCGAAGTCCGGCGGGCCTGCAGCGACGCGGGTATCGAGGTGAGTGGCCTGCACTGGCTGCTGGCGGCACCCGCGGGGCTCTCGATCGCGAGTGACGACCGTGCCACGTGGCAGCGCAGCCTCGACGTGATGCTGGCGTCGGTCGATCTCTGCGCCGAGCTGGGCGGTGCCTATCTCGTCCATGGCTCTCCCGGCCAGCGCCGTGTCGCCCAGCCGGACGACGCAAAGCGGGTGGAGGAAGCCTGGGCGGCCGCCGCTGCCGCGTCGGAGAAAGCGGGCGTCGTCTATTGTCTTGAGCCGCTGGCCCGGCCGGATTGCAACTTCGTCAATACGCTTGCCGACGCTGAAGCCGTCGTGAAGCGCATCGGCAGCCCAGCCTTCCGTTTGATGGTGGACACTTTGGCATCGAGCCTGGAGGAGAGAGAGCCGGTCGCCGATGCGATCCGTCGCTGGATGCCGACCGGGCTGATGGCCCATGTCCAGTTCAACGATCGCAACAAGCGCGGGCCGGGCGAGGGTGCCGACAAGTTCGCGCCCGTGGTCCAGGCGTTGCGCGACACCGGCTATGGGGGCTGGGTCGCGATGGAGCCGTTCGTCTATGAGCCCGACGGTCCGACTTGTGCTGCGCGCATGATCGGCTACGTGCAGGGTCTGCTGGAGCAAAACCCATGAAAGTGAAGGTTGAGGCGGTCGACCGCTTCGAGCGAGACCACCGCCTGCGCCTGCCGTTCCGTTTCGGCGTCATCACGGTGACACAGGGCATCCAGGCGATCATCCGCGTGCGGATCGCCCTGGAAGACGGTCGCAAGAGCGAGGGCGTCGCCGCCGAGGCGCTGGGCGCCAAATGGTTCGAGAAGAGTCCGGACTTCTCCGATGCGCAGAATCTCGACCAACTCCGTCAGGCGCTGCAACTCGCCATCGACCACTACACGGCACGCGGCTTCGACACGCCGTTCGGCCTTTATGCCAGCAGCTATCGCCAGCAGATCGCGCGCGGCGCCGAGCTTGGCCTCAATCCTCTGGTCGCCTCATACGGGCCGGCACTGCTCGACCGCGCAATCATCGATGCGGTGGGCAAGGCGACGGGACAGTCCTTCGCACAGATGATCGCCGCCAACATGCCGGGGATCGCCGCGACGGACCTGACGCCCGACATCGAGGCGGGGCATCTCGCAGGTTTCCTTGCTGGATTAAAGCCGCAATCCTCGATCGATCTTCGCCATACGGTGGGCCTGGTCGATCCGCTGACGACGGCGGAACGGCCGGCGTCGGAGCGCGTGAACGACGGGCTGCCGGAGACGCTGGAAGAGGTCGTTTCCTACTATCGCGGGCGCTACTACAAGCTGAAGGTCGGCGGCGACATCAAGGCCGACCTCGACCGGCTGACCCGCATCGCCTCGGTGCTGGATGCGGCGGCGGGCGACTACAAGGTCACGTTCGACGGCAACGAGCAGTACGACGATGTCGACGGCATCGTCGAACTGTGGCGCAAGGTGGAAGAAACGCCGGCGCTGGCGAGGATGGTCAAGGCGACGCTGTTCATCGAGCAGCCGATCAAGCGCCAGGCGGCGCTCAGCCGGCCGGTCACGGCACTGGCCAAGTATCGACCGGTCATCATCGACGAATCCGACGGCGAACTGTCGACGTTTCCCAAGGCGCTGAAGCTCGGCTATGCCGGCGTTTCGAGCAAGAACTGCAAGGGCTTCTACAAGTCGATCCTCAACGCCGCACGCGTCGCCAAGCTCGGTCCGGGATACTTCATGTCGGCCGAGGACCTGACGACGCAGCCCGGCGTCAGCGTCCAGCAGGACCTCGCGCTGGTCTCGTTGCTCGGCCTCACCCATGTCGAGCGCAACGCCCATCACTTCATCGACGGCATGTCGTCGGCTCCCGATGCCGAGCAGAGCGCCTTCGTCGCGGCGCATCCCGATCTCTACGAGAGGCAGCCCGGCAAGCCGGCGCGTCTCAAGGTCCGCGACGGTGCGCTCTCATTGCGATCGCTGGGCTGTCCGGGCTTCGCCGTGGGTGCCGATCTCGATTTCGCGGCGCTGCGGTCGATGCAGGTCGCGCCGCCCGCGCGACTGACGCCGGCCCATCCTGGAGGCAAGAAATGAGCGCCAACCTTCCGGCCCGCTTCGAGAGCGTCGAAGCCGTCGAGGACTTCATGACTGCTCCGTCGGCCGAGCTGGTGGCCGACCTCGCGGCGACGCCGGGCGACATCCTCGTGCTGGGCGTCGGCGGCAAGATGGGCCCGACGCTCGCGCGCATGGCCAAGCGG
>LSKJ01000116.1 GCA_001557035.1 Rhodospirillaceae bacterium CCH5-H10
TGCCGGCGACCTGGCGGCCTTTGCCGGCGCCGGTGCCGTCGCCCAGCATCCAGCCGCGCCGGAAACGCACGGCGTTCTCGGCGTCATCAGGTGCCGCCGAGACGGTGTTGAAGGTCTCATCCACGACCCACGATCCGGCGAGATGACCAACATGGGCCTCGCCGGCATAGATAACGCTCTCGAGCTGGGCGTCGGACAGCAAGCCGGCACTCACGACGTTGGCCGGCAGGTGCGGCCGGTAAGAGGGCTTGGGTGACGCGACCGAGGCCATCGCTGCGGATTGCACGAGCCGGGTCGGATGCGGACGGGCGCCGGCGATCCGGATCGACTGCAGGTCGTACCCCTCGTACAGGGCTTCGGTGAGGCTGCCGCCCTCGGCTGGTTTCCAGTCGACCGTCTCGTAAGCGAGTTCGGTGCCCGCTCGTTCGAGAGAACTGCCCGCAACGGCGAGCGGCTGTTGTGCGGGCCTGCGGCTCGGTCTGACCGCGACGGGATGGACGGGTGCCCGAAGCGCTGCCGTGCCGTCAACAGGCAAGCGCGACGGAACATTCGACATCACCCACTGGAGTAGCGTGCTGACGTCGGGAGCCATGCCTGGTGATGCAGGAAACGATCTCGGATCGTCGGCGGGCGCACGATCGATGACGGTCAAACGCGTCTCGGCCGTCGTGCCGTGTTGAGCATAGACTCGACCATCAATGGCGGCGGAAAAGACGACACGGCCGCGTTCCTGGAGGCGGACGAAGGCCTCGCGCCACGACGGGTGGTCGGGCGAGAGACTGGCGCCGGTGATCGCGACCACGCGTCCGCCCTCGGCGACGCGGGCAAGTGCGGAAGCGACATGGCGGAGGGCGGCGTCCGCGACAGTACTGTCGACATGCGCCGCGGCCGAGAACGGCGGGTTCATCAGCACGACGCTCGGGCGCACGCCACCGTCGAGATGGTCGTGAATGTGAGCCGCATCGTAGCGAGTCGTCGCTGCACTGGGAAAGAGCTGCCCAAGCAAGGCCGCGCGGGTTTCCGCCAGCTCGTTCAGGGCCAGCCCACTGCCGGCGAGCTCGGCAAAGATGGCGAGCAGGCCCGTGCCAGCCGAGGGCTCGAGAACGAGATCGGCTGGGGT
>LSKJ01000117.1 GCA_001557035.1 Rhodospirillaceae bacterium CCH5-H10
GGCCTGCCGCTCTCGGCCGTGAGGATCGAAGCGCCGATCCCCCGGCCCGCGCGCAACGTCATGTGCGTCGGCAAGAACTATCACGAGCATGCGAAGGAGTTCACGCGCTCGGGCTTCGACAGCAGCGCCAGCTCCGCCGCCGACGCCATCCCGACCGCGCCAATCATCTTCACCAAGGCGCCGGAATGCGTGATCGCCGACGGCGAGGACATCCGCTACCCCGAGGGCGTCAGCGATTCGGTCGACTACGAGGCCGAACTCGGCCTGGTCATCGGCAAGGGCGGCCGCGGCATCACGAAGGCCGACGCCTACAGCCACATCTGCGGCTACACGATCATCAACGACGTGACGGCGCGCGACCTGCAGGGCAAGCACAAGCAGTGGTTCCTCGGCAAATCGCTCGACACGTTCTGCCCGATGGGGCCGTGGCTCGTGACCGCCGACGAGGTCGATCCGGAAAATCTCGGCGTGAAGTGCTGGGTGAACGACGAGCTGCGCCAAGACGCCAACACGCGCGACCTCATCTTCGACATCCCGACCCTGATCGAGACGATTTCCGCCGGCATCACGCTGAAGCCCGGCGACGTGATCGCGACCGGCACGCCGGTCGGCGTCGGCATCGGCTTCACGCCCCCGAAGTTCCTGAAGCGCGGCGACCGCGTCACGATCGAGATCGACGGGCTGGGCCGGCTGTCGAACAAGGTGGCGTAGCCACCACCACCGTCGTCCTGAGCGTCAGCGAAGGACCTCACGGAAAGACCAAAGCACTCCGTAGCTGGCGTGAGATCCTTCGCTGCGCTCAGGATGACAAGTAGCGTTACATCGCGCCCAGCAGACCCATATCGAGCTTCAGCAAGGCCATCAGGCCCAGCACGACAAAGGCGGCGGCCGCGAGCGAGCGCACCAGCTTCAGCGATACCTTGCGCGACAGCACGTCGCCGAACAGCACGGCCGGCACGTTGGCGATCATCATGCCGAAGGTCGTGCCGGCGGTGACGGCGACCAGATCGTTGAAGCGCGCCGAGAGCGCCACGGTGGCGATCTGCGTCTTGTCGCCGATCTCGACCAGGAAGAAGGCGACCGCCGTGGCGACGAACGCGCCGGCCGCGCCTGCGACCTTCGGGCCTTCGTCGGCCTTGTCGGGAATCAGGCACCAGACGGCCATCGCGAGGAACATGACGCCGAGGATCCAGCGCATCGCGTCCGGTCCCAGCCAGGCGGCGACCGCGGCGCCAGCCCAGGCGGCGAGCGCGTGGTTGGCGAGTGTCGCGACCAGGATGCCCAGGATGATGGGCACGGGCCGGCGATAGCGGGTGGCGAGGATCATGGCCAGGAGTTGCGTCTTGTCCCCGATCTCGGCGACGGCAACGAGTCCTGTTGAAACAAGAAAGGCTTCCACGGCGAATCACATAGCGGGACCGAGCACGAACCTATGGCTCCCGGTGCCGCCCGATCCCGCGGGTAAAGGCACTGGAAAGCCAAAGGTCTCGCCAAGCGCGGTCCGTTGGACCGTCGGTCGCCGGATGGGCCATGGTTCCGAGGAACCAAGTCTGTTGACACATCCGCCTCTGGGGTGAGGCCGGCTACTCCCCGATGACGGGGCGTTGATAGTCCCCGGCTGCGACCCTCGCAAGGCACGGAACGTCGCGGGTTTTTGCGAGTGCCTCGCAAGCCGCTCTGACATCAGGGGCGCGTTGCCCTAGAGTTGCACGATCCATCCGAGGTGCCCGATGCCGTCCCTGTCGAAGCGTCGCCTGCTCGCTCTCTCGCTGCTCGCCGTATCCACCGCCCGCACCGCCCTCGCCCAGACATGGCCGGACCGTCCCATCCGCATCGTGGTGCCGTTTCCCGCCGGCGCGGGCGTGCTCGACATCATGGCGCGCCTGCTGGCGCAGCATCTCGGCCCCGCACTCGGCCAGCAGATCGTGATCGACAATCGCCCTGGTGCGGGCGGCACGATCGGCGCCGATGTCGTCGCGAAGGCTCCGCCCGACGGTTACACGGTGCTGATGGGCAATCCGTCGCTCGTCGTGAATCCGTTCCTGATGGCGAAGATGCCCTACGACCCGATGACGGATTTCATCCCGCTCACCCTGGTCAACACCGCGCCGTTGCTGCTGGTCGCGCATCCCTCGCTGCCGGCCAATTCGGTGCAGGAGCTGATCGCGCTGGCGCGGGCCAAGCCCGGCGAATTGAACTACGGCTCGGGCGGCGTCGGCAGCACGCCGTTCCTAGCCACCGAACTCTTCCGCTCGATGGCCAACATCGACGTGACCCACGTTCCCTATCGCGGCGGCGCGCCGGCCCTGGCCGACCTGGTCGCGGGCCAGCTGAGCTTCATGATCGAGAACATGCCGGGCACCCTGCCGCTGGTGAAGTCGGGCAAGCTGAAGGCGCTGGGCGTCACGACCGACCATCGCGCGGCGCTCGCACCGGACATTCCCACCATCGCCGAGTCCGGCGTGCCGGGATACGAGGTGGTCGGCTGGAACGGGCTTTTCCTGGTCAGGGACACACCACGCGCGATCGCCGGCAGGCTCTACGATGAGGTGGCGAAGGCCCTGCGCAGCGCCACCGTGAAGGAGCAGATGGCCGTGCTGGGCGCCGAGCCCGGCGGCAACACGCCGGCCGAGTTCACCGACTTCGTGCGTGCCGAGTCCGCACGCTGGGGCAGGATCATCCAGGACAAGGGCATCAAGCCCGAGTGACGCTCCCGATGGCGGCCAATGCGAGCTTCGTGTCGACCACGTCCTCGAAGGCGATGTCCTTCGACAGCGTGCCCGCCGAGCGCATGGCGGCGTGCAGCCGGTCGTAGCCCTCGCGGCGGATGACCGGATCGGGTCCCCAGAGATTCAGCGCACGATAGCGGTCGATGCAGGCCGCGAACAGGTCGCGCGAAACGTCGGGAAAGAACGCCTGCACCGCATCGACGATGTCGAACGACGGCGCCGTGGCGAACCATTTCAGGGTCGCGTCCATGCCGCGGGTCATGCGCGAGAGTTCGTCCGCGCGGCTCTCGAGCAGCCCGCGTCGCGTGACCAGCGTCGTATAGGCGGTGAGGCCGCGATCGGCGGCGGCGTACCAGACTTGTCCCGCCCCCGTCGAGATCAGCCGCTCGGCATGGGGCTGGAAGACCTGCACGGCGTCGATCTTGCCTTCACGCAACGCGGCTTCGTTCTCCGCCATGCTCCTGTCAGTGATGCGGTCGACTTTCGAGGGATCGACGCCGGCGCGCCGCAGATCGTCCTGCAGGCAGACCCAGGGCGTCGGCACCTCCGACACCGTCGCAAGCTTCACCGACAGGAGGTCGGCAAAGGTGAAGCCCGGTCGGGGCCGCGCGCCCACGACGAAGAACGGATCGCGTGCCACCACGTCGCAGAAGCAGACCAGGTCCGACTTCGGGTCAGCATCTCGCGCGATCATGACGCGCAGAGGGCCACCCCACATCACATCGACCTCGCCGGCCCGCAGTGCCGCGGCGGCGGCCAGCGGGTCGGGCGAGGGCCGCAGCTCGACCTCGACGCCCGCCCGCGCGAAGGCACCCGTGGCATGGGCCGCATAGAAGGGTGCGTAGAACAGGGCGCGGAAATTCTCGGAAAGCACGATAGCCATGCACCGATCCTATCACGGCGCATCTCCCACCGCAGGGCGCCGCGTGCTAGGCCTTGGGCATGGCGAAATCCAAGGCTCCCGCGAAGACCCCGGCGGACGGCGAGAACAAGCCGATCCGCAACCTCTACCTGATCGACGGCTCGGGCTACCTGTTCCGCGCCTATCACGGCCTGCCGCCGATGAACCGGCCCGACGGGACGCCGATCAATGCCGTGTTCGGCTTCTGCCGCATGCTGGTGGCCGACCTGCTGGACAATCCCGAGATCGATCACATCGCCATGATCCTCGACGCCGGCAGCGTCACCTTCCGCAACAAGATCTACGACAAGTACAAGGCCAACCGGCCCGAGCCGCCGGAAGACCTGATCCCGCAGTTCCCGCTGATCCGCGAGGCCGCGCGTGCGTTCAATATCACGGTGTGCGAGCTCGACGGCTACGAGGCCGACGACCTGATCGCGACCTACGCCCGGATGGCGCTCGAAGCCGGCGGCACCTGCACCATCGTCTCTTCGGACAAGGACCTGATGCAGCTCGTGCGGCCGGGCGTCGAGCTGATGGACCCGATCAAGAAGATCAAGCTCGGGCCCGAGGCGGTGATGGAGAAGTTCGGCGTGACGCCCGACAAGGTCGTCGACGTGCAGGCGCTGGCCGGCGATTCGACCGACAACGTGCCGGGCGCGCCGGGAATCGGCGTGAAGACCGCCGCGCAGCTCATCAACGAGTACGGCACTCTCGAAGCGCTGCTCGAGCGCACCAAGGAGATCAAGCAGCCCAAGCGCCGCGAATCGCTCGAGAACAACGCCGAGCTGATCCGCATCTCCAAGCAGCTCGTCACGCTGCGCGACGACGTGCCGGCGCCGGCCGATCCCGATTCCTTCGACAAGCGTCGCCCCGATCCCAACGTGCTGCTGCCGTGGCTGGAGCAACAAGGCTTTAGGACGCTGCTGCAGCGTTTCACCACTGAGCTGGGCGAAGCGACGGCGCCGGTCGCGCCCCCTTCCGCGCCCGCACCGGCGAAGAAGGCCGAGCCGACGCCCGCGCCCGCCGCCTCCGCGTCGAAGAAGCCCAACCGCGATTTCACGACGGCCGACTACGAGCTGATCCAGGACGAGAAGCTGCTCGACGAATGGATTGCCGAAGCGACACGCGCCGGCACGGTCGCTTTCGACTGCGAGACCGACGGACTCGACTCCAACAATGCCGGCCTGGTCGGTGTATCGCTGGCCCTGCTCGAAGGCCCGTGGGGCGACGTCAACTCGACGCGGCGCCGCGCGGCCTACCTGCCGCTGATGCACCGCGTCCCCGGTGCCGCCGTGCAGGGCGCGCTCGATCTTCTGGGCGACGGCGGCGACAAGGATGCCGGCAAGCTGCTCGAGGGCCAGATCCCGCTCAAGACGGCGATCGCGAAGCTGAAGCCGCTGCTGGAAGACCCGGCCGTGCTCAAGGTCGGCCAGAACATCAAGTACGACATGGCGGTGTTCCGCCGGCACGGGATCGAGATCGGACCGGTCGACGACACGATGCTGATCTCCTTCGTCCTCGACGCGGGCAAGAACAATCACGGCATGGACGAGCTGGCCGAGCTGCATCTCGGGCAGAAGACCATCAAGTTCTCCGACGTGGCCGGCAGCGGCGCCAAGCAGGTGACCTTCGACAAGGTGCCGCTCGACAAGGCGCGCGACTACGCGGCCGAGGATGCCGACGTCACCATGCAGCTCTGGGCGCGCCTCAAGCCGCGCCTCGTCCCGGAACGCGTCACCTCGATGTACGAGACGATCGAGCGGCCGCTGATCCCCGTGCTGCTCTCGATGGAGAGCGCCGGCATCAAGGTCGACGCCCTGAAGCTCAAGGGGCTGAGCGCCGACTTCGAGAAGCGGCTGGCCGAGCTCGAGGGCGAGATCCACAAGATCGCCGGCCGCGAGTTCAATGTCGGCTCACCCAAGCAGCTGGGCGAGATCCTGTTCGACGAGCAGAAGCTGCCCGGCGGCAAGCGCAACAAGAACGGCTCGTGGGCGACCGATGCCTCGGTGCTCGACGATCTCGCCGCCCAGGGCCATCCGCTGCCGGTGAAGATCCTGGAGCACCGCCAGCTCGCCAAGCTGAAGGGCACCTACACCGACGCGCTGATGCGCCAGGTCGATGCCAGGACCGGCCGCGTCCACACGTCGTATCACATGACCGGCGCCGCCACGGGACGCCTCGCCTCGACCGACCCGAACCTGCAGAACATCCCGGTGCGCTCGGAAGAAGGCCGCAAGATCCGCCAGGCCTTCATCGCCGAGGCGGGACACAAGCTGCTCAGCGCCGACTATTCCCAGATCGAGCTGCGCCTGCTGGCGCACGTCGCCGACATTCCCGCGCTGAAGGAGGCCTTCGCGCGCGGCGACGACATCCACGCCATCACTGCGAGCGAGATGTTCGGCGTGCCGGTGAAGGGCATGGACCCGCTGATGCGCCGTCGCGCCAAGGCGATCAACTTCGGCATCATCTACGGCATCTCGGCCTTCGGCCTCGCCAACCAGCTGGGCATCGGCCAGCAGGAGGCGAAGGAGTATATCGGCCGGTACTTCGAGCGCTATCCGGGCATCCGCGATTACATGGAACGGACCAAGGACTTCGCGCGCAAGCACGGCTACGTGCTGACGCCGTTCGGCCGCAAGATCCACCTGCGGTTCATCCACGACAAGAGCCAGGGCATGCGCGCCTTCGCCGAGCGCGCCGCGATCAACGCCCCGCTGCAGGGCGGCGCCGCCGACATCATCAAGCGCGCGATGATCCGCCTGCCCGGTGCGCTGACCGAGGCGAAGCTCAAGGCGAAGATGCTGCTGCAGGTCCACGACGAACTGCTGTTCGAGGTGCCCGAGAAGGAACTCGACAAGACGAAGGATGTGGCGCGCAAGATCATGGAAGGCGCCGCCTCGCTCACCGTGCCGCTGGTCGTCGAAGCCGGCGTCGGCGACAACTGGGCCGCGGCACACTGACACTCATTTCAGGGAGAGACGCTAAAATGAAGATCTGGGGCCGCGCCAATTCGATCAACGTCATGAAGGTGCTGTGGTGCGCCGACGAGTGCGGCGTGAAGTACGAGCGCACCGATGTCGGCGGGGCGTTCGGCGGCAACGACCAGAAATGGTATCTCGACATGAATCCCAACGGCGTCGTGCCGACCATCGACGATGGCGGGCGCATCATCTGGGAGAGCAACTCGGCGGTGCGCTATCTCGCGGCGAAGTACGCCGCGGGCTCGCTGTGGCCCACCGATCCCGGCCAGCGCAGCGAGGCCGACCGGTGGATGGACTGGCAGCTCAGCACCATCGCCGAGCCGATGCGCATCGCCTTCTGGGGCTTGATCCGCACGCCGCCGGAGAAGCGCGACATGGCGGCCATCGGCAAGGCCGCCGCGGAGGCCGGCCGGCTGTTCGGCCGGCTCGACGGCTGGCTCGCGGGCAAGCGCTACGTCGCGGGCGACCATTTCACGATCGGGGACATCCCCGTCGGGTGCTTCGTTTACCGATGGTATGCGCTGGAGATCGAACGACCGGAGCTGAAGAACGTGCGGGCGTGGTACGAGCGGCTGACGACGCGCCCGGCCTATGCCCGGCACGTCATGATAAAGCTGACCTGAGCAGTACGCTTCCGGCGTCGTTCCAGCTCGGAAACCTCCGCGTCGCGAGCGCGCGCGCAATCCTGTCTCTGGCAGCCGCCAGAGCCTCTCTGTCGGAGATCCAGGCGGCCATCGCCTGCGTCAACGCTTCGGAACTCGCGGGATCGAAGTAGGTCGCGAGATCGAGGCCGGCCTCGCGTGTCGCCCCGGCATTCGAGGCGATGCAGGGCACGCCGAGGGCAAGACTCTCCTGTACCGCCAGCCCCCAGCCTTCACCGTGACTCGGCATGACGGTGAAGAGCGCGTTCCTGTAGAGGGCCCCGAGATCGCCGTCGGAAAGATTCTCGAGCCAGAGCAGGTTGCCGTTGCGGGAGCCCGTTGTCAGCCGGGCCCGCACCTCGGCTGCTTTCCAGCCGTAGCCCCCGACGATCACCAGACGCGGGACAATGTCGCCAAATCGCGCGCGAAGCTCGTCGGTCGCATCGAGTAGCGCCGGGACATTCTTGCGGGGCTCGATCGTGCCGACCGACAGCATGAACGGCTTGTCGATCAGTCCGTGACGCTCGAGGACCATACGGTCGGAGAGACGATCCTGGCCCGCGTCGCGCAACGCATCGAAGCTGTCCCAGCCCATCGGCAGGACGGCGATCGGCTTTTCCGGGACCGACCGGTCGGCGAGATAGCGCTGCACCTGTTGCCTGACGAATTGCGAACTGGTCAGCCAGCAGTCCACACTCGGGGCGATCCCGTGAAGTTGCTCGGCGAAGATCCGCACGGCGCCGGCGGGAGTCCATTCCGGCCGCTCGATGAGATAGAGGTCGTGGATCATCTGGACGATCCGCACGCCCGTTCGCTTCTTCAAGCCAGCGACCGTCGCGACGTACTTCTTCTGCCACCAGAGATCGCCGGGATTGAACAACGCGTCTTGCGAGCCGGGCGGCGCAACGATGTCGAGCGCCGGCAACGACCGCGGCGCGCCTCCTTCCGTCCAGGCCTCGATGAGACCTTCCGTTCGGGTCAGCCCGGCTGCCAGATACGGCAGATGGAAGTGTCGACCCTCGGACAGCATTTCCGGGAGCGTCGCCAGTCTCAATCCCTGCGCCAGAATACGCCGCAGCCGAGAGATTGCCGAGGAGCGTCCGCTACCGAGGTTGGCAATCAGTCCGGGTTCGATCCTGTAGAACCGATCGCTGCCGAGGATGCGCACCACGAACTCGACGTTGGACGATTGTCGAACGACGTCCGAGGACGCGACCTTCTCAATAACCCTCTGCACGCCGCCGGGATGCCGGAAGTAGGCGTACCAATGCACCAGTCCCGTCAGGTCGTAGAGCAACCGCCCACTCACGGGTCGCGTCCGCTTCCGTCGAGGCTCGCCTGCTTCAACAGCACCTGTCCCGCATCGTTCCAGGTGGGTAAGTGCTCCGCGTCCAGGGCCTCGGCAATTCTCGCCCGCTCTCGCTGAAGGGCGGCGCCATCGGCGATCCAATGGGCCATCGCAGACTTCAAATTCGCCGGATCCGAAGGATCGAAATGAACCGCGAGGCCACGACCGGACTCACGCAAGGCTCCGCCATTCGAGGCGATGCAGGGCACGCCATGGGCGACGCTCTCCTGCACCGGCAGTCCCCATCCCTCGGAATGACTGGGCGACACGGTGAAGAGCGCGGCGCGATAGATGGCAGACAGATCGGCGTCGCGAACCCTGGTCAGCCACCGGGTGTGCGGGGTGCGCCACAGGCGCGTCGCAAGCCCCTTCGCGTTCCACCCGTAACCGCCCACGACGACCAGTTCTGGAACACGCTCGCCGAGATCCCGGCGCAACTCCTCCATGACATCGAGCAACGTTGCCAGATTCTTGCGGGGCTCGACGGTTCCGACGAACAGGATGAAGGGTCGATCGACGAGCCCGTAGCGCTGCAGTGCCGACATGGCGCCGGGGCGATCCTCCCCCCTTGGGTTCGCGAAGCTATCCCAGCCCATGGGAAGAACCTCGACGGGTCGCGGAGGCAGCGAGTGGCTCTCCCTGTAAGTCCCGAGCTGTTCCTTCACGAAGGTCGAATTGGTCAGCCAACGATCGACGCCTGGGGCAACCGCGCCGAAGGTGGACGTGAATGTGCGCACGAAGGTTGGCGAGGCCCAGTCGGGCCGTTCGATGAAGAAGAGATCGTGGATCATCTGCACGACCTTCACCCCTGTGCGGGCCTTCAGCCCGAGCACGAACGGGGCGTAGTGCTTCTGCCACCACAAATCCCCCGGGTTGAAAAACGTGTCCTGCGGCCCGGGATCCCGCACGACTTCCAGCGGCGGCAAGGCGGTCGGCAATCGCCTGCCGAACCAGGCCTCGACCACGGGCGCCAGACGAGCCCGACCGAGGAGGAAGTAGGGAACGTGGACAATGGCCATGTCCGACGATGGGCCCCCGCGCCGTGCGTGTCGCATGGTCGTCGTGAAGAGCGCGCGCAGGCGGGCTGTCGCCGCCCGGCGCCGCAGCGGATCCTGGAGGTCACGCAATGTGCCGCCATCCACCCTGTATAGCTCGTCCCCGCCAAGCGCCCGCGTGACGAACTCCACACGTTCGTCGCGATGAACGGCCATCGAGGAAAGCAACTTTTCGGTCACCCTCTGGATGCCGGAGGGATTCGGGAAGAAGGCGTACCAGTGAATCAGCCCGGTGACGTCGAAGAGCAATCTACGGGTCACGTCCCGACTTTCGACCATCGGTCAATATGCTGTCGGTCAACATAAATGCGTGGTCCGGCACCCGCAAGGTCACTATCATTTCGAGACATCTGCCCGAACATGAAAACATTCCGCCACATCATCATCACTGGCGCTTCGAGTGGCATCGGGGAGGCACTGGCCATCGATTATGCTGCTCCTGGCGTCGTTCTCGGCCTGACGGGCCGTGACGCCAGGCGTCTGTCTGCGGTTGCGGAAGCCTGCCGATCCAGGGGAGCGACAGTGCTCGCCGATACGGTCGACACCACCGATCGATCCGCAATGGCGCGCTGGTTGACGGCGTTCGACGACGCTCATCCGGTCGACCTGCTGATAGCCAACGCCGGGATATCGCTCGACCAGAACAACCTGGGAATCGAACCCTTCGATTCGGCTCACAGGACCATCGCGGTCAATGTCACGGGCGTCCTGAACACTGTCGAGCCGCTGATCGATCGCCTGATGGCGCGGCGCGAAGGACAGGTCGGCGTGATTTCGTCCCTTGCCGCTTTCTTCGGCCGCCCGCGATCGGCTTCGTACAACGCGAGCAAGGCCGCGATTCGCGTCTGGGGTGAGAGCCTTCGCTTCCCCCTCGCAAAAGCCAATGTCGGGTTGAGCGTCGTCTGCCCGGGCTATGTCACGAGCCGCATGACCGATGCGATCGCCGATCCCAGACCGAAAACGATGAGCACCGGGCGCGCCTCGCAGATCATCCGGCAGGGCCTCGCGCGCAACAGGCCGCGGATCGCCTTCCCCTTCGGCCTCGCCATCGGCGTCTGGTTTACGGCGCTGCTTCCCGTCTGGCTGAGTGCGCGGATCTTGAAGGAATAGGGCCGCATGCCGTCCGCTACGGAGAACAGGCCAAAGACGCGTACCATCGTATTCTGCCATATCGACAGCCTGTGTTGCCTCCCGGCACTGAACGCGGTGTTCGCGGAGTTCGGAAACGACATAGGCCTCGTCCTGTCCTCGCGGCGGTTCGGCTCCAGTCACGGCACCTTCCGGGAGCAAGCGACCGCCGGCTTCCGGCGCTTCGGCATCCCCCTCAACCTCTGGCTGGGCTTCGACCTGGTATCGGTACCGATCGTCGCCTTCTTCGCGCGCTGGCTTTCGCGGGTCACCGGCCGCCCCCCGTCACTGGCGACATTGCCCGAGCTGGCGCGGCGCCATGGCGCGCGGTTCGTCGAAACATCCGACGTCAATTCCGCCGAGACGCTCGCCGCCGTACGGGCGTGCGCTCCCGATTTCATCGTCGTCATGAACTTCGACCAGATCCTGCAGCCCCCTCTGATCGGTCTGCCGAAGGTGGCAGCGTTGAACGTTCATCCGTCCCTGCTGCCAAAACTGCGCGGCCCCTGCCCCGTGCTGTGGGCGCAAGCGAGGGGGGAGCGCATTTCAGGCGCCACGGTTCACGCGATCGAAGATCGCACGATCGACGCCGGCCGCATCCTTGCCCAGGTCGAAGTGCCGATCGACGGCGCAACGTCGGTCGGCGAACTGACGACGCAGTTCTTCTCCGCCGGTGCGCGCGCCCTGCCGACGGCACTGGCGCGTCTCGCGGCCGACAGGGCCGCGGGACAACCGCAGCTTCTCTCCAACGGTGAGTACCTGGGATATCCGACGGCGCTCCAGATGAAGGACTTCCGGCGCGCAGGGCTTCGCCTCTGCCGCCTGCGTCACGCCGCCCACCTGCTGTCGGCAGCTCTCGGCGTGACCCGCTGGAAGGCCTAGCGAAACGTAACTAGCGGCGCTTCGGGAGCTTCGAACTCTCGGCGACGATGGCGCGATCGACCACCGTGAACAGGTAGGCGTCCGGCGAGAGCGTGCAGCCGCCACGCACCAGATGGGCGAGTTGGGCACCCTGCTCGCCGTCGGGGATCATGACGCCGCGGACGCGCGCCGAATGCTCGGCGAGGAACACCGCCAGCGCCTTGCGCGCCTCCGGGTTCATCGCATGCGCTTCCCGGCATGTGATGTAGGCGGCCTGATCGAAATTGAGCGGTGGCATCTGGGCCTGGGCCGACGCCGAGAGGCCGACGAGGGCGGCACCGAGCGCGACGATGAACCTGGAGGTCATGGAAAGCTCCGCGCTTATTTGCTGTTGCCGATGGCGGTACCGCCGAGATAGCCGACCGCGCCGCCGATCAGGCCCGCGCCGACCACCGCGCCGAAGCTGCCGCCGGTCACGAGACCGATGCCGGTGCCGGCCGCCGCGCCGACCAGCGCACCCTTCTCGCCATCGGACATGGGCTGGTTGCAACCGCCGAGGACGCCCGCAGCGACGATCAGCGTCAGGATTTTCGTCTTCATCAAACCTCTCCCCTTCACGTCCATGCCTCCGTCACGGAGGCGTCATGTCCGCTTTCACCCAACCTTTATCAGGATTGAAGGTCGTCATCATCCCGGCGCGCTGCGCCGTTTCGGGTCCGAGATCCTGCTGATAGACCTCGCCCTTGTAGTCGACGATGAAGGTCATCACGCCGGTCACGCCATAGCGCACCGGCCAGGCGATGGCGGCGAAGCCGCCGATCATGCGGCCGTTCACGATGTAGTCGCGGGCGCCGCCCGGTGCCGCGGCACCCTGCGCGTAGAGCAGGCGGAAGTAGTAGCCATAGTGGCCGTCCGGCGACTTGCCGTCGACCTGGGCGCGGGCGACCGCCGGTCCCAGCGGGCTCTGCGGCTCGCCGGGCTTGGTTTCCCAGTAAAGGCCGTTCTTGGTGCCGGGCGAGCTGAGCAGGCGGCGCGCATAGACGGGCGAGCCGGTCTTCATCGGGTCCAACGCCGCGTAGTCGCGCTGGGCATCGACGATCGCCAGCATCGTCTGGACGACGGCGGCTTCGTCATGGCCGATCTGGCGCAGGCGCATTTCGCGCCAGCCCGCGACGGCATCGAAGCGCCACTCCGCGCCGTCCTTCACGATCGGAATGGGCAGCGTCCAGCCAGCCTTGCCGGCCACGATCGTCGCCTTGTCTCCCGAGACCTTGACCTCGTGACCCTCGTCCCAGGCGGCGAGGTAGGCGGCGCGGCGCGCCTGGACCTGCTCGGACGTCGCCGGCACGAACTCTCGCCATTCGGCCCCGAGCAACGTGCCCAGGCTCTGCGTGTCCATCTTGCGAACGGCCTCGGTGAAGGCGTTGGCAGCCGCCTCCGCGGTCGGGAAGCCCTGCACCTTCGCCGACTGCTGGGCGATTGCGCCGCCGGCCAGGCCCCCTGCAAGACCGGCGAACACGACCAGGGCCAGGAGGCCGCGCCGGAACATCTTGCCGCTCATCGCCGTCC
Source organism: Rhodospirillaceae bacterium CCH5-H10 (assembly GCA_001557035.1). GTDB lineage: Bacteria > Pseudomonadota > Alphaproteobacteria > Reyranellales > Reyranellaceae > Reyranella. The sequence continues at coordinate 13,217 of LSKJ01000117.1, forward strand.
TCCCCCGAACCTGCCGCCACCGCCGCCGAAATGTTCGCCTCCGCCACCGCTCCAGCTCCGGTTGCCCCAGGACTGGCTGCCGCGCTCGAAGTCGCGGTTGGCGCCGCTGCCGCCCCGATTGATGTCACCGAAAGCTCCACGGTTCTCGTAACCGCGATTCTCGAAGTTGCGATTCTCCGCCCCCCGGTTCTCGATCGGGCGATTCTCGGCCGGCCGGTTCTCGCCGGGACGCTGCGTGTAGTTGCCGCGTCCGTCGAGCTGGCCGCGGAACTGCTCGCGCTGCTGCGCATCGGGGCGATTCTGGCGATACTCCTGGCGCTCGGCCGGCGTGCGATAGGGCACGCCGTCACGATGGGCCGGATCATGGTTCCACTGGCCGTTGCGATAGCGGTCGCCATTGAAATTGTTGGCGCTGATGCTGGTCGCCCGGTTGACGTTCACCGTCGTGTAGCTGTTGCCCCAGCCGCCGCCGCTGTAGCCCCAGTGCCAGCCGCCGAACATCGCAGCACCTGCCGCGACGCCCAGGCCGAACATCATGCCGGTCATCAGCGCTGCGCCGTAGTTGGGTGGCGGCGGATAATAGGGCGGCGGATAGGCCGGATAGGGCCAGGGGCCGTAAGCCCAAGCCGGATTGTAGTACGGGACGTACATCACTTCCGGATTGGCCGGCTCGATCACGATCGCATTGGCGCCGCCACTCGACTGCGTCGTCACCTTCTGCTGCGGCGTCGACTTCAGGTTGCCCGCCGCCTCGGCCTTGGCGCGCAGCCGCTGCACCGAGGCCGCGACGTCCTTCTGCTGGCCGATCATCGCGTCGCCGACCTTCTGGGTCCAGTCGAGCTGATTACTCATCATCTGAAGCGTCTGCGGGAAGGCGGTCAGCGACTTCACGCTGACGTCCCAGCTCTTGTCCTTCACCGCGGCGACGGCGGCGTCGCCCTTGAGGTTGGGATTGGCCTGCGACCAGCGCGCGGCCTCGACGATCTCGAGCGGATAGGTCGCGCCCATCAGCACTTGAGCGAGCAGTGCGTCCGGGTACAACGCGATCGGCGCCAGCATCTGGTCGAGCTGCTCGGTGGTGAACGGCTTGTTCGACTCCTGCGCCCGTACGGCGAAGGGAGCCAGGGCCAGCACGGCCGTCGACAATGCAAGAAGTTTGCGTCGTTCCATGTGCTGCTCGTTCCCTGAAAATGTCGACGAAAAGAACGGCGGCACAGTACCGGCGAAGACCATATCCCGTCCAGCGCACGGCTCGATTCACATCAGGCGATAGACCTGCTCCGGCTCGTCCCTGCCCTTCACGTGCCGCAATTCCGGAGTCGGCAGTTCGCCCAGTACTTCCGGGTGCTTCATCGCCGCGATCGTATCGCCGCTCGCCAGGACGATCACTTCCTCGTCGTCGCGCATGAACTCCTTGCCGAGCTGTTCGAAGCGCTGCGCGACGTTCACCGTGTCGCCGACCACGGTGTAGTTGACCCGTCCCGGTGCGCCGATGTTGCCGACGACCACCGGCCCGGAGTGAATGCCGATGCGCAAGCGCACCGGGGCCTTGCCCGAGGCGGCGCGCTGGCGGTTATCCTCCTGCAGGACACGGCCCATTTCCAGCGCGGCATGCACCGCGCGATCGGCGTGGTCGTCCATCTTGGAAAGGCCGCCCCACACGGCCATGACGCAGTCGCCGATATACTTGTCGATCACGCCCTGGTCGTTCTCGATGCAGGCACCCAGCAGCGCGAAATGATGGTTGAGCATGTCGGCCGTTTCCTGCTCCGGCAGATCCTCGGCCTGCGGCGTGAAGCCCACGATGTCAGTGAACATCACCGTCACGGTGCGGCGTCGCGACGCCACCGCGTCCTCGCCGAGTTCCATCAACCGGAAGACCAGGCGATGCGGGACGTAGGCGCCGAACCATTTCAGCGCGCCGCGCGCCTTGTCGAGACTGTGGCCGGCATCGTCGATCTCGCGCAGCCGCGACTGGCGATGGAACGGCTGGTCGAACTTGAGATGCTCGATCGATTCGGCGGCCGAGGTCAGCGTGCGGATCGAGCGCCCCATGCTCAGCCCCATCAGCAGCGCCAGCAGCGCCGCGACGGCCAGCGTGATGGCGCCCACGATGGCGCCGTTGGTCAGCCGGTCGAGATCGCTGGTCGCATCCTCGATGGGATAATACTGCCCGACCAGCCAGGGGTCGGGTCCGAAG
>LSKJ01000012.1 GCA_001557035.1 Rhodospirillaceae bacterium CCH5-H10
GCGAATCGGGCACGGGCATCATTCCGCCGTCCACGTCCCCGGCAGGCGTCGCGGGGAGCGCCCCTGTCGGGAGCAGCGGTAAATGACCGACGCCAAGGGCGGTCCGAACAAAGAACCGTCGATGGACGACATCCTGGCGTCCATCCGCAAGATCATTTCCGACGACGAGGCCCGTGCGCAGGGTGCGGGCACGCGGCCGGCCGTGGTGCCACCCGTGATTGTTCCGCCCACCATGACGTCGCCGTTGCGTACCGCCTCGAACGAGGACGTTCTCCTTCTCACCGATATCGTCGAAGAGCCGAAACCCATGTCGAACGTCGAGCCTGCGAATCCGGCGGAGATGCCACAACCGTCGACCGAGCCGGCGGCCTCGCCGAAGGCCGATTCCCTGGTCGGTGCCGGCGTGGCGGGCGTGGCGAGTTCCGCCTTCGCGCGACTGAACCAGGCCGTTCAGGACAGCGTGCCGGCTCCGGCGGCAACCAATCCCGGCCCGTCGGTCGGCGGCCAGACCATCGAGGAGCTGGTCAAGGAAATGCTGCGCCCGATGCTGAAGGACTGGCTGGACACCAACCTGCCGCCGATGGTCGAGCGCTATGTCGAACGCGAGATCGCGCGGCTGACCCGCCGCTGACCCCAAGGCGCCACCCCAATCATCGCCACGGTGTCGCAACCGTGGCGTTTTTCGTTTAAGGCCAAGAGATGCTCGACAAGACCTACGATCCCAAGGAAATCGAAGCCCGGCGCTATCCCGAATGGGAGAATGCGGGCGCCTTCCGCGCCCATCCGGAGTCGCCGAAGCAGCCCTATTGCATCGTCATCCCGCCGCCCAACGTCACGGGCAGCCTGCACATGGGCCACGCGCTCGACAACACGCTGCAGGACGTGCTGATCCGCTGGCGCCGCATGAAGGGCGACGACGTGCTGTGGCAGCCGGGCACCGACCATGCCGGCATCGCCACGCAGATGGTCGTGGTGCGCAACCTCGAGCAGGAAGGCGTCGGCCTCGCGGTCGAGGGTGCGGCCAAGACCGACGCCAACAAGAAGCTGCTGAACCGCGAGGAGTTCCTCGCCAAGGTCTGGGAGTGGAAGGCCTATTCCGGCGGCACGATCACCGGCCAGCTGCGCCGGCTCGGCGCCTCATGCGACTGGAGCCGCGAGCGCTTCACCATGGACGAGGGCCTGTCGAAGGCCGTGCTCAAGGTGTTCGTCGAACTCTACAGGCAGGGCCTGATCTACAAGGACCTGCGGCTGGTCAACTGGGACCCCAAGATGCTGACGGCGATCTCCGACCTCGAGGTCGAATCGCGCGAGGTGAAGGGTCACCTCTGGTATTTCAAGTATCCGATCGAGGGCAGCCCGGACGAGTTCATCGTGGTCGCCACGACCCGGCCGGAGACGATGCTGGGCGACACCGGAATCGCGGTGCATCCCGACGATCCCAAGTGGAAGCACCTGATCGGCAAGCACGCGGTGCTGCCGCTGGTCGGCCGCCGGATCGCGATCGTGGGCGACGAGTATTCCGATCCAGAGAAGGGCTCGGGCGCGGTGAAGATCACGCCGGCGCACGACTTCAACGATTTCGAGGTCGGGCGCCGGCACAATCTCGAGGCCATCAACATCTTCGACAAGTTCGCGCGGGTGAACGACAAGGCGCCGGAGAAGTATCGCGGCCTCGACCGGTTCGACGCCCGCAAGAAGATCGTGGCCGAGATGGAGGAGCTGGGGCTGGTCGAGAAGATCGAGCCCCACACCCATGCGGTGCCCTACGGCGATCGTGGCGGCGTGCCGGTCGAGCCCTATCTCACTGAGCAATGGTACGCCGATGCCAAGAAGCTGGCCGAAGCGCCGCTGGCGGCGGCGCGCGACGGCCGCGTGAAGTTCGTGCCCGAGCGCGGGCGCGAGGATTTCTTCCGCTGGATGGAGAACATCGAGCCGTGGTGCGTGTCGCGCCAGCTCTGGTGGGGCCACCAGATCCCCGCCTGGTACGGACCGGACAAGAAGGTCTTCGTGGCGCTCTCCGAGGAGGAGGCGCAGGCGGAGGCCCGCGCGCACTACGGCAAGGATGTCGCCCTGGAGCGCGATCCCGACGTGCTCGACACCTGGTTCAGCTCGGCCCTGTGGCCGTTCTCGACCCTGGGCTGGCCCGACCAGACGCCTGAACTCGCCAAGTACTATCCGACCAGCACGCTCGTCACCGGGTGGGACATCCTGTTCTTCTGGGTGGCCCGCATGATGATGATGGGCATGCACTTCATGAAGGAAGTGCCTTTCCGGACCGTCTACCTGCACGGCCTCGTCACCGACGAGAAGGGGCAGAAAATGTCGAAGTCCAAGGGGAACGTGATCGATCCCCTGGAACTGATCGACAAATACGGCGCCGACGCGCTGCGTTTCACGATGACGTCGCTGGCTGCTTCGCAGGCGGGCCGTCTGAGGCTCTCGCCGGCTCGCGTCGAGGGCGCGCGCAACTTCGCGACCAAGCTGTGGAACGCGACGCGCTTCGCCGAGATGAACGGGGCGGCCCTGCCGCCGGGTTTCGATCCGGTGACGGCGAAGCTCACCGTCAACAAGTGGATGTTGGGCGAGCTGGCCCGCGCCAACCAGGCGATCGACAAGGCGCTGACCGACTTCCGCCTGAACGAGGCCGCCACCACGCTCTACGAATTCGTCTGGGGTGTGGTCTGCGACTGGTATGTCGAACTCACCAAGCCGATCGTGCAGGGCGCAGATGGGCCCGAGAAGGACGAGACGCGCGCCGTCACGGCCTTCGTGCTGCGTGAGACGGTGAAGCTCATGCATCCGGTGATGCCCTTCATCACCGAGGAACTCTGGGACAAGCTCGGCCACCGTGCCGAGCACGGCCCGCTGATCGGCCAGTCCTGGCCCGCGCCGGCTGCCGTCGATGCGGCCGCCGATGCCGAGATGGGTTGGCTGGTGAAGCTGATCTCCGACATCCGCTCGGCCCGCGCCGAGCTGAACGTCCCGGCGGGCGCCAAGCTCAAGCTGCTGGTGATCGGCGGCAACGACACGACCGCGGCCCGGATCGAGACACACCGCGCCGCCATCGAGCGGCTGGCCCGCATCGAGGGCGTTGAGGCCGCGGCATCGGCGCCCAAGGCGTCGCTGCAGATCGTGGTCGGCGAGGCGACCTATGCGCTGCCGGTCGGTGAGGTGATCGACCTCAAGGCCGAGAGCGCGCGCCTGCAGAAGGAGATCAAGAAGCTCGCGGACGAAGTCGGCAAGATCGACGCCAAGCTCGCCAACGCCGCCTTCGTCGCCCGCGCACCGGAGGAGGTCGTCGAGGAACAGCGCGAGCGGCGCGCGCAGGCCGAGCAGACCGGCGCACGATTGAGCGCGGCGCTGGAGAGGTTGGGCGCTTAGCTCGATCCTCGCCCTTGCCCAAGCCCGCAGAGCGAATGACGGCAGCGGTGAGGGGATGATCTCCAGTACCCATTGTGGGATTATGGATATCCATTCGGAGGCAAGAAATGACCTATACCCTCGAGCAATTGAGCGCCGACATCGGCAAGGCCCTCAAGGCCGATTCCGGGATCGCGGGTAAGCAGGAAGTCTGCAAGCTGGTGTCGAAGGTGCTGCTGGACGAAGAGTTCGTCGCCAAGCATCTGACCGCCGACCAGTGCCGCCCGCGCAAGGTCCTGTACGAGGATCCGGAGCTCGGTTTCTGCATCTGCGGGCATGTGTACGAGACGGCTGCGCACGGCGGACCGCACGATCACGGCTCCAGCTGGGCCATCTACGGCCTTGCCACCGGCGACACGGAGATGACGGACTGGCGGATCGTCAAGAAGGGCGAGGGCGACGAGCCGACCCTGGTCGAGCCCGCCAATACCTACGTGCTGAAGCCCGGCGACAGCCACTTCTACGATGTCGGCGTCGTCCACTCGCCGAAGCGGGACGGTTTCACCAGGCTCGTGCGCGTCGAAGGCGCCAATCTCGATCGCATCAAGCGCTCGAACATCAAGGCGGCCTGAGTTGCATATGTCGTCCTGAGCGCAGCGAAGGACCTGACGGAGCGACCAGAAGGCTCCCCGGCTGGCGTGAGATCCTTCGCTGCGCTCAGGATGACAAGAGTGGCGACTGTCGTTCGCTGGGCTACCGTTTGATCTGCATCGCTAAGTACTTCGCCAGCCCCGTGCCATAAGGCGGGCGGAGCATGCGAAGCGGCGCCAGATCCCATTTGATCTGGTGGTAGATCGACTTGCGATGGCTGAACTCGCGGAAGCCGTCGTGGCCGTGATAGGCGCCCATGCCGGCGGGTCCGATGCCGCCGAACGGCAGCTCCTCCTGTGCGACGTGCATCACCACGTCGTTGACGGTGACGCCGCCCGAGGTCGTGCCGTTCAGCACCCTGTCGCGCTCCGCGTCGTCGCTGCCGAAATAGTAGAGGCCGAGCGGGCGGTCGTGGGCGTTGATGTAGTCCATCGCCTCCTGCACGTCGCCATAGCCCTTCACCGGCAGCAATGGTCCGAAAATCTCCTCCCGCATGACCTTCATGTCGTCGGTCGGGTTCAGGATCAGGGTCGGCGCGATGCGACGATGCGGTTGCTGGCGCAAGTCCTCGCCCGCCGGATTGATCTCCACGATCTCGGCACCCTTGGCGCGGGCATCGTCGAGGTAGCCCATGAGGCGCGCATAGTGGCGGTCGGAGACGACCGCGGTGTAGTCGGGGCTCTCGCGGATGCTCGGGAACATGCGGCCGACGGAGGCTTTCGCCTCCGCAATGAAGTCACCCACGCGGTCGGCCGGCGCCAGAACGTAATCCGGTGCCAGGCAGATCTGGCCGGCGTTCAGTGTCTTGCCGTTCATGATCCGCGCCGCGGCTACGGCCATGTCGGCCGACCGACCGACGACGACCGGGCTCTTGCCGCCCAGTTCGAGCGTCACCGGGACGAGATTTTCGGCGGCGGCCCGCATCACGTGCCGGCCGATCGAGGTCGCGCCGGTGAAGATCATGTGATCGAAGGCGAGGGCGGAGAAGGCCTGACCGACCTCGGGACCGCCCGTCACCACGGCGATCTCGCTTTCGTCGAAGGCGCTGGCGAACATCTCTTTGAGGAGCTCGGACGTCGCCGGGGTCGTCTCGGACGGTTTGATCATGGCGCGGTTGCCGGCGGACAGCACGCCGGCCAGCGGTCCGAAAGTCAGGTTCACCGGGAAGTTCCAGGGGCTGATCACGCCGACCACACCCTTGGGCTGGTGGCGGATCTCGGCGCGGGCGCCGAGGAAGCCCAGGATGCGCGGTGTGGTGCGCCGCCGCTCGGTCTTCATCCAGCGTCGGACATTGTCACGCGCATGCTTCAGCGGGCCGATCGAGCTCGCGACATCGGCGAAAGCCGTCACGGTAGGGGACCGGGCGCCGAAGTCGGCCGACAGCGCCGCTTCGATGTCGCGCCGCCGGTCGACGAGGAGGCTGATGCAGCGGTTGAGCCGGTCGATGCGGATCTCGGCGGACGGCGCACCGTCCTTGAGCTGGGCGTTGCGCTGCTTCGCGAGGATTTCGTTCAATCCGAAGTCTGTCATGTGGTCACGATGCCTTCCGCAGGTCCGGCACGTAGGGTTTGCTGGCGAAATGCTCTTGGCCGTCGCCGCGCGCAAAGCGCAGGCCGGCACGCAGGATCGCATCGTCGTCCACCGGATCGAGCGGCACGTAGTAGCGGTCGTCGACCTTGGTGAAGGTGTCGTTGTCGACGCGATTGTAGCAGATCAGCAGGGTCCAGCGCCGGTTGGGCGAGCGGTTGGCGTCGGAGCGGTGGATCGCGTTGCAATGAAAGATCAGCGCGTCGCCGGCTTCCAGTTCGCAATATTCGACCGGGCACTTTTCCAGGATGTGCGGCATCCGCTTCGGGTCTACCTCGTTCTGGGTCGGCGACAGCGGCGTGTGGTCGATGCGGCCGAGCTTGTGCGAACCGGAGGCGATCTGCAGGCAACCGTTCTCGCGGTTGGTGCGGTCGAGCCCGATCATGATCGAGAGCATGTCTGGGCGCAGGCAGCCATTGTAGTACCAGTAGCCGTAGTCCTGGTGCCATTCCCAGGCGCCGCCGACCTCGGGCTCCTTGGCGGTCAGCTTGGACTGGTAGTGATAGACCGGCCCGCCCAGCAGCGACGCCGAAGTGTCGACCATGCGGCGCACGCGGGCGGCGAGACCGTAGACGCTGTCGCCGGCCCGGTTCCAGAGCGCAATGCGCGTCGAGCGGCCCTCGCCATCGCGGCGGTCGAGAATGCTGTCGCGCACGGCGGGATCTTCCTCCATCGCCCGGGTCAGCAGCTTCACCTCGTCGGGCGCGAACAGGCCGCGCGCATAGGTGAATCCTTTCTCGTTGAACTCCGCGGTCTGTGCCGCGCTCAGCATATTGGGCATGGTATCCTCAACCTTGGGGAATGCGAGATTACCGCTTCAACTTGGGAAAATGGAAGGCACTGTCCGGCCGGGCATCGGGTATATATAGGGAGAATAAGAACCGACGCCCTACAACCGGCACGCCCCTGTCCGATGAACGATAAGCCGCTTTTCAGACTAAGCTCATTGGCGCGTTTCGGTTTCCTGGCGATTCTCCTCGTCGATGTCCTAGTTCGCATCATGATCGCGATTGTGGAGGTGAGGGGCGGCAACGAGCGGCCGCTGCTGGCCCTGCCGCTGGCCGTCCTGTTCCCGGCGATTCTGGTCGTGATGCTTGCGGCCATGCCGCCGGCCAAATCGCGGGAAGGGTTGTTGATGCGGATCGGGACCATGATCCAGCTCCTGCTGATCATCACATTTCCGGCGGTGAGCCTCTATCTCGCACTCGGCTTGCCGGTCGTCTTTCTCGTCGTCGAGCTCTTCGAGACCCGGATGCCGGTCGGTCTTCGCCTCCGCCTGACCAGGCCGTTCATCGCATGATCGGAATCGACGTCCCGGCGCCCTTTCTCTGGGCCGTCCGCTGGGTGCTGTTCCTCGGCCCCTTGGTCGCTGCGCTCTTCCTCGGCTATCGCTACCGCTTCGATCGACGGAGCCTGGTCGGCGGCCTGTTTTCGTTTCTCTATGGTTTGGCAATGATCTTCGTCCTGCACCAACTCGCCATCGCCGTCGGTTGGTGGCGCTACGGCGGCGACGTTCTGATGTTCATGGGGCTGCCGGCGGACATCTGGATCGGCGGTGCACTGCTATTCGGTCCGGCTCTGTATTTTGCCTTTCCGCGCACCGCGCCGATTCTCCTGGTGCTGCCGATCGTCATCGGCCTGCATGGCACGGTGTTTCGTTCGTTGAAGCCGCTGGTTTTCGCAGGCGAGGGATGGTTCCTCGGCGTCATCCTGATCTTTGCCCTTGCCCATTTGCCGGCGATCTATCTTGCCCGCTGGACGGCGGCCGACAGGCGACTGGGCCTGCGCGCGACCCTGCTTGCCATTGGCTACGGTTTCCTTGCCTTCGGCGTGTTGCCGTCGCTCATCATGCAAGCTCTCACCGGCTCCTGGAGCTTGGGAGAACGACCTGTTTGGCTGTTGGCGCTCTGCACGCCCGCCCTGGCGCTCAGCCTGCTCATGGGCCTGTCGGCGGTGCAGACTTTCGTGGTGCACGGCGAAGGCACACCCATTCCGCTCGATCCGACCAAGCGGTTGGTGCGAACTGACCTCTTTGCCTACTTGATCAATCCCATGCAGCTTTCCACGGCCCTGACGTGGATCGTGATGGGCGTGGCGCTTGGCAATCCCTGGATCGCGTCGGCGGCGATCATGGCGTGGATCTTCGTGCAGGGCATGGTGCGGTGGCATCACCGCAACGACCTGCTTGTCCGCTTCCCGGAAGGATGGCCGGAGTATCGCCGGCATGTGCCCGAGTGGATTCCGCGGTGGCGACCCTGGGTGCCTGAGCCCGCGCGGTTCACTTACGATCCTGCCTCGACCTGGCAGAGGCGCGTTGTTGGATGGCTCGGCCGGCGGCAAACGGTAGGGCTTGAGCTGACGCCGGGAAACACCGGGCCTGCCTACGTCGAACCGGGTGAGACTCGAGCGTTCACCGGCCTAGCTGCCTACGCCAAAGCGCTGAACCATATCAATTTTACCTTTGCCCTGGTCGGCGCCGGGTTGCTGCTCGTCGCCTTGCCAAGGAGCTTCCTCATCGCGGACGTCCATCAGGCGCACCAAACCGAGGCTGCGGTCAAGCATGGCTGAAGCGAGGCCGGCCTATCCGTTCACACCGCTCCTCGGCCTGGACCACCTGCTGCGCATCCGGCGGGATCAGCTGGCCTTCTATGATCAGATGAAGGCACGCCACGGGGACGCGGTACGGCTGCGACTCGGCCCCTATCGTTCGTGGCTGCTGTTCGCCCCCGATCTTGTGGAGCAGGTGTTGGCGCTCCAGTGGCAGTCGTTCACTCGCTTCGAGAAGCTGAGGCGCGTGATCAGCCAATGGACCGGGGACAGCATGCTCACGGCCGAAGGCGAGGCCTGGCGCGACCGCCGGCGCAAGGTTCTGCCGGCCTTCAAGACGGCGCGCCTGTCTAGCTATGGCGAGAAGGCGGTTCAGAACGCCGAGCGGTTCTGTGACGGTTTGGACAGGTCCGCGGCCGGCGGGACAGTAACACTTGATACCGACGCGGCCATGGCAAGGCTGACGCTCGACATTGCCGCCGCGACACTTTTTGATTCCGAGCCGCTATTCGATGGCGAAAAGATCGAGCGTGCAATCCAGGTCCTTTCGACGACGGCCTTTCGCGAATCCACGTCTCTGTTCACGTTGCCAGACTGGCTTCCGTTCCCGGCGAAACAGCGCAAGCGCTGGGCAATAGGCGTGATTGATGAAGTGGTGACGAGCCTCGTTCGGCGCCGCCTCGCGGATGCGGATTGGGATCGCGGCGACTTGCTGTCCATCCTGGTCGCGCAGCATGGTCACAAGGAGAAGGCCATTCGCGACGACGCCATGAGCTTGCTCATTGCCGGGCACGAGACCACCGGCGCCCTACTGGGCTGGACGTTCCTCTCGCTGGTCGAGAGTCCGCCCTGGCGGGACAGCTTGCTGCGCGAGATCGAGACGGTTTTGGCAGGGCGCCGGCCGGCCGCCGAGGATTTGCGAGCGATGCCGATCCTGAGCGCCGTCGTCGACGAGGTGCTGCGCCTCTATCCGCCGGCTTACTCGCTGTTCCTGCGTCGTGCCATCGAGGACGTCGCGCTCGGATCGTTCTCGATCGCCAAGGGCGATCTGGTTCAGATAACGCCCTTCATCCTGCACCGGGACGAGCGCTGGTTTCCGAAGGCGGACCAGTTCGATCCGTCGCGGTTCCTGGAACCGCCGACCTGGCCACGCTACGCCTATCTCCCGTTTGGTGCGGGACCGCGTGCTTGCGTCGGACAGAACGTCGGTTTGATGGAAGCTTGTCTGATCGTCGCAACGATCTTGCAGCGATGGCACCCGGTCGGTGTGCTGGGGCCGGTGAGTCCCGATCCCAAATTCTCGTTGCGGCCGCGCAATGGCCTGCCAATGATCTGGCAGAGAGCCTGAGCTGCCCTGGACGAACGCCCATTTAGTCGTCGATGAAGCGATGCCGCAGGCCGGGCGGTGGCACAAAGCACTGCGCCTTTTGGCCGAACCAGCGATACCGATTTCGTGCGACGACATCATAAATGGCATCGCGCAAAAACAGCGGAAGAACATGCAGGAATCGTAGCCAGTTCCATGGTGAGCGAAGGTGCGCCATTAGCGCCAGCCCGGCGGTCGATCGGGTCAAACCGACGCCCTTCTCGATGACGAGATAGGTCCTCTGCAGAGCATCGCGATCGAGGCCATGCCGGGCGGCGAGTGCGAGGCCGGTGTCCGACCACGCATTCACGAAGATCAGCTCATGGTCCCGTTCGTGCCGCAGAACGAAGTGCACCCACCCACTGCAGAGCACACAGTCGGTGTCGAAGATGACGAGTGGGCCTTCTGCGTCCATCGCGCTTGGGGTTGTCGGAGCACCTATGCCAACGGGCGGAAGACGTTGCGGCCGCCCACATCCGAGACCGTAACCTTACGCCCGAGCTGCTCGCGCGTCAGCATGTCCGCGACCAGGGCGGGATCGTCCGGCGTCATGGCGACGAAGCGGTCGCCGGTGCTGTCGAGACGGCCCAGGATGTAGCCGCGCTCGGGCGCGTCCTTGCCGTAGGTGACGCAGTAGGTCTCGATCGTGCCGGTGCCCGTGGGCTTGGTCTCGACCCGGCGCTTGGGAAGGGCGTCGAGTTCGGCTTGGAACTTCTTCGGGTCTTCCCGCTTCCACGCACCCTTGGTGGGCTCGGTCGAATAGAGGCCGGCCGAGTGCTTGGTGAGGTAGTTGCCGTTGGCCGTCACCATGCCGAAGGAGCCTGGCTTTGCGCGCACCACGCTCATCATCTCGGCGATCGAGTGGGTGACGTAGTTGTTGCCGGGACCGCCGAAGAACGGCAGGCCGCCGGTCACGCTGATCGGGCGCGGATCGTCGGTCGGGATCCCGATCTCGGTCATCGCGACTTCGACGGCCGAGGGGAAGCAGCTGTAGAGGTCGAAGGCGTCGACGTCGGAGACCTTCTTGCCTGCCATGTCGAGGGCGATGCGGGCGCAGCCGCGGATCGCGGGTGAGGAGTCGAGCCTCTCGCGCTCGGACACGACCCAGGTGTCGGTGCCGTCGGCGCAGCCGTGCAGGAACACCCAGCGATCCTGCGGGATGCCCCATTCGCGGGCCTTCCGGACCGAGGTCACGAGCACCGCCGCTGCCTGGTCGATGATCGCGTTGGCGTTCATCAGGCGCGGATAGGGGAAGCAGATCCAGCGATTGTCGGGCGAGATCGTCGACAAGGCCTCGGCAGTGTAGCCCTCGCGACGTGTCGCCAGCGGGTTCGCCTTGGCCACCGCGGCAAGACGCTCGAACAGGCGGCCCATCGCCTTCATGTGGCTGTCGACGTCACGCTTCAGGCCGCCGCGAATGGCGTTCTCCAGCAGCGGATAGAAATGGATGGCGGCGCGCAGCTCATGGCGCGCTTCCTCCTCGCTGAAACCGAAGCGAGGATCGCCGATGCGCGTCGGCTCGCCGCCGCCCGGATCCTCGTTCCAGTCGATCTTCATGTCGGCGCGGCGGGCGTTCTGCGTGCTGCGCAGCAGCTCGGCGCCGCAGATCAGCGCCAGGTCGGTCTCGCCGTTGGCGATCTGCTCTGCAAACTTGTTCACCAGGTACTGGGGCATGTTGCCGCCCGAGTGCGTGTAGAGCAGCTGCTTCGGATCGGCATGCAGCCGGTTGGCGACGCTCTGCGGCGGATTGCTCGACCGGCCGTAAGGCGACGCGAAGCGCGGGCTGATGTCGCTGAAGAACTCCATGACAGCAATGGCGTCGACCATGTGACTGAGGGCATGCCCGCCGATGGCGGCCTTGGTGTCTTCCAGCGCCGCGTTGGCGGCTTCCGTGCAGAAGGCGACGCGCGAGCGCTCGCTCGACGGCTTGCCGATCGTGTCGGTGATCTGGCCGGCGCCGACCAGGATGGGGGTACGTGGGTCTATCATTTGACGAGGGCCTCGATCTCGGAGGGCGTGAGGCCGGCCTGTGCCAGCACGGTCTTCGTATCCTCGCCGAGCGCGGCGACCTTGGGGCCGCTCTGCAACGGTGAGCCGGAGAATCGGAAGGGCGGGGCCGGCGACTTGTAGCTGCCGCCGCCATCCTCGATGGTACAGAGCGAGCCGCGATGCTCGACCTGCGGGTCCTTCAATGCCTCGGTCACAGTGAGATAAGGCGAGCAGGGCACGCCTTGCTTCTCCAGCGCGGCGACCACTTCCTTGACGCTCATCTTCCTCGACCACTCTTCGAGTTCGTCGACCAGAAGGCCCCAGTTCATGCGGCGGTTCTGGTACTTCTCGAAGCGCGGATCGGTCAGCCAGTCGCGGCGGCCGGCGGCCGTCGCCATGTCCTGGAAGGTCTTCTCGCTGGCGGTCGCCAGCATGACGTAACCGTCGCTGGCCTCGATCGGTCCGTACATCGGCCGCGACGGCATCTCGAAATCGAATTGCGCGCGATTGACCTCGCCCAGCAGCATGCCGACCAGCGTCTCGAACATCGAGACGTCGATCATCTGGCCCTTGCCGGTCGCGTGGCGCTGATGGACGGCGGCGAGGATCGCGCCCATCGCATAAGCGCCGCTCGCATAGTCCGCGACGAAGATGCCGCAATTGTCGGGCCGCTCGCGGCCCTGCTGGTAGAAGAGATGGGCCATGTCGTAGCCGGTCGAGGCGTGGATCACCGGCGCATAGGCGGGACGGCCGGCGCCGGGGCCGGTCTGGCCGTAGCCAGAGATGGCGCAGTAGACGAGGCGCGGATTGACCTTCGCCAGTTCGGCATAGTCGAGGCCCAGCCGCTTCATGACACCGGGCCGGTAGTTCTCGACCAGGATGTCGACCGTCGCGATCAGCTTCTTGATGGCGGCCACGGACTCGGGCTTCTTGAGGTCGAGGACGATGGATTGCTTGCCGGCGTTGAGCTGGCCGAACATCGTGCTGAAGCCGTCGCGCTGCACGGGTCGCGAGCGCATCAGGTCGCCTTCGGGCGATTCGACCTTAACGACCTCGGCGCCCATGTCGGCGAGCAGGCGGCTGCAATGCGGGCCGGCGATGGTGGTGGAGAAGTCGAGGACGCGCAGTCCCTCGAGCGGCCGTGACAGTCCGGTCATGTTTTCACCGTGTTACGAGGATGAGGACGACGCCGCCGACCACGAGGATGCTGCCGATCCACTCGCCGAGGGACGGCCGCTCCTTGAGGATGAGGCGGGAGGAGATGAAGGTGAAGACCAGCTCGATCTGGCCGACCGCGCGCACCAGCGCCGCGTTTTCCAGCGTCATGGCCAGCGCCCAGCCGGCCGATCCCAGTACGCTGAAGATGCCGACCCAGATCGAGGACCGCCAGTTGAACCAGACCTTCGAGAGCTGCGGCCGGTCGCGGCGGGCGAGATATATCGCCATGAGCACGACCTGGATCGTGTTCATGCAGGCGAGCACGGTGATGCCGCGCACCATGAAGTCGCCCTCGGGCAAAAGCTTCGAGGCTTCGCGGATCGTCCCCGCGGCGATGGCGAAGATCGCGCCGGAAAGGATACCGAAGAGCGCGCCCTTGTGGGTGAGGTCGGCCAGCACCCCGCGCACGTCGGAGAACTTGCCGCGCACGCTCAGGATGGCGACGCCGCCCAGGCAGACCAGGATGCCGGCCCAGGCGCCGAGCTTCAGCGGCTCTCCCGCAATGAAGGTCGCGAACAGGGCGACGAACACCGTCTCGGTCTTGGAATAGACCGTGCCGACGGCAAAGTTGCGCAGCGAGAAGGCGTGGATCATCAGCGACGTCGCCACGATCTGGGCGACCCCCGCGATGGTCACCAGCAGCAGGAAATGCAGCGAGATCGAGGGGACGTGCCGGCCGGTCACGAACACCAGGAAGGCCAGCATGCCGAGCGCCAGCGGGGCGCCGTAGAGGTAGCGCACGAAATTGGCGCCATCGACGCTCAGGATGCCGCGGATCTTCTGCTGCATCGTCGTGCGGATGTTCTGGCACAGAGCGGCAGCAACGGTGATCGGTATCCAGAGCGGCACGGCGTTTTGTCTCCCTGCCGGGAGTGTATGGCCTCAACTGCCCCGCGTCTGCGGTTTAGATTTTCGCGATGCAGGAGGAGTAAAGCGAAGGATCCCTCGCTACGCTCGGGATGACACTGGTGCTGGGATCCTTGCGTGGCGCTTCAACTGCGGAGATCGGCGCCCACGGCATCGGAAACCGACGCAAACCCGTCGCGGGCCAGCAGGGCCGCCAGTTCATCCTTGATGCGCCGAATCAGTGGCGGGCCTTCGTAGACCATGGCCGAATAGAGCTGCACCAGGGTCGCGCCGGCGCGGATCTTGGCGTAGGCGTCGGCGCCCGAGCTGACGCCGCCGCAACCGATCAGGGGGAACTGGCGCTCGGCCCGATGTGCCGTCTTGCGCAGCACCTCGGTCGACAGGGCCGTGAGCGGGGCGCCCGACAGGCCGCCGGTCTCGCTGCGCCGTTCCGAGCGCAGCGATGCCGGTCGCGACAGGGTCGTGTTCCCGATGATGATACCGTCGAGCTTGAGGTCGCGGCAGACGAAGACGATGTCGTCGAGATCGTCGTCGGTTGCATCGGGGGCGATCTTCACGACCAGCGGCACAGGCCTGGCCGCGATCGCGTCCTGCACGCGCTTCAGCAGGCCGGCGAGTTCCGTCCGGCCCTGCAGATTGCGCAGGCCCGGCGTGTTGGGCGAGGAGACGTTGCAGACGAGGTAATCGGCGTAGGGCGCGAGTGCCACGCAGCCGGTCACGTAGTCGGCGGCACGGTCGGTGCTGTCCTTGTTCGCGCCGATGTTGACGCCGACGAAGCCGCGCCGGGGGCGGGCGGCGAGCCGGGCGCGGGCAGCCTCCAGCCCGTGCCCGGGGAAACCCATGCGGTTGATCACGCCGCGATCCTCGGGCAGCCGGAAGAGCCGCGGGCGTGGATTGCCTTCCTGCGGCCGCGGCGTGACGCTGCCGATTTCCACGAGCCCGAAGCCCTGTGCGAGCATGGCGTTGGCCACCTCGGCGTTCTTGTCGAAGCCGGCGGCGAGGCCGATCGGATTGGGCAGCGAGCGGCCCCAGATCTTCGTGGCCAGCGACGGCGGGTCGGCCCGCCGGTCGCCCGGCAGCAGCCCGCTCTTCAACGCACGGATGGCGAGGCCATGCGCCGCCTCGGCATCGAGACGGGAGAGGGCGAGGTCGAGAAGGGAATACCAGACGGCCATTGCCGTCTGGTTAGCAGAGGTTCCCTGTGGAGCGCTTGAGTGAGCGCGTGGCCGCTAGAAGCGGCCCGAACCGCCGCCCTGGTTGGGGCGCAGGGCCGGCGAGTCGGAGAAGATGACCATGAACAGCTCACGGAAGAGCTGGGCGATCCGCGGATCGTCCGGGCCGGAGGCCGGGGTCCAGGCGGTGGTCTCGGACATGGTCATGTCGTTGCGACAATAGATGGCATAGACGTTGAACAGGCCGGGCTTGCTGGGCTTGAAACGGGCCTCGCCCCTGCAGACCGAATCGCTGTTGAGATCGTTCGCCGGGTCGAACACCAGCATGAGGCGGTAGTCGGGACGCGGCTTCTCGGCCGGAGTCTCGTAGGTGAAGGTGAGCCGGGGCATCGGCTTGGCGGCCTGCATCATCGGCAGCAGGTCGCGGGCCACGATCGCCGGGTCGGTCCCGGGGAAGGGATTGCCGACGAGGACGACCTGGAAGTTCTTGCCGTCGGTGGCGGCAAAGAATTCGCGGTAGTCGTATTGGACCGCATAGAAGGTGCCGCCGATCGTGGCGGCGTAGGCGGCGGCGGGAAGGGCGGCGATCGCCAGCAGCGCGGCGGCGATCCTGGACCTGAGACGCATGGGCAAACTCCTCCGCGGATTATCCGTCTATCATAAGCCCGGGAAGCGATTTCCGGGATGTCACATTTCTGCGCGCGGCGCGTAACCCTGCCGTAAGCCGGCTCACACGTCGAGATCGCGAGCCAGTCGCGCGTTCTCCTGGATGAAGGCGTAGCGTTTCTCGGGCTTTCGGCCCATCAGGTCCTCGACCAGGACACGCGTTCTCATTTCTTCGAGGCGGTCGTCCGGGCCGTTGCCGGCGGCGGTCGGCACATCGACCTTGAGCAGCACGCGCTTGCTCGGGTCCATCGTGGTCTCGCGCAGATGCACCGACTGCATCTCGCCCAGCCCCTTGAAGCGGGTGATGTCGGCCTTGCCGTTGAACACGGTGCGGACCAGCTCGTCCTTCTGCGCGTCGTCCTGCGCATACTCCGTGCGGCCACCCTTGCTCAGGCGGAACAGCGGCGGCTGGGCGAGGAACAGGTGGCCGTTCTCGATCAGCTTCGGCATCTCGCGATAGAAGAACGTCATGAGCAGCGAGGCGATGTGGGCGCCATCGACGTCGGCGTCGGTCATGATGATGACCCGCTCGTAGCGCAGGCGGTCGTCGTTGTAGTTGGCGCCCGCGCCGCAACCCAGTGCCAGAATGAGATCCTGGATCTCCTGGTTCTCGCGCATCTTGTCGGAGGTGGCGCTGGCCACGTTCAGAATCTTGCCGCGCAACGGCAGGATCGCCTGGGTCTCGCGGTTGCGTGCGGCCTTGGCCGAGCCGCCGGCCGAATCGCCCTCGACCAGGAAGATTTCGGTACCGACGGAAGAGGAGCTCGAGCAGTCGGCCAGCTTGCCCGGCAGGCGCAGCTTGCGCGTCGCGGTCTTGCGCTGTTGCTCGCGATCCTGGCGGCGGCGCAGGCGCTCGTCGGCCTTGGAGATCACGTGCTCCAGCAGAACGTTCCCGGCTTCCTTGTCGCCGATCAGCCAGTGCTCGAAATTGTCGCCGACGATCGTCTCGACGATCTTGGTCGCCTCGACGCTGACCAGTTTTTCCTTGGTCTGGCCCTGGAACTGCGGCTGCTCGATGAACACCGAGACGAGGGCAAGGGAGCCGTCGATCACGTCGTCGGCGGTGATGATCGAGCCCTTGCGGTTGCCGGTCAGCTCGGCATAGCGCTTGAGACCGCGCACCAAGGCGCTGCGGAAGCCCGATTCGTGCGTCCCGCCTTCGGACGTCGGCACGGTGTTGCAGTAGGAGCGGACGAATCCTTCCTCGTCGTTCGGCCACCACACGGCCCATTCGACCTTGCCGTTGCCTTCGCCCTTGGCCTCGCCGGCGAAAGGCTGCGGAACGACGGTGCCGCGCTGGCCGATCTCGGAGGTGACATAGTCCTTGAGGCCGCCGGGGAAATGGAACGTCTCCTCCTCGGGGATCTCGCCGCTCTTGGGGAGCAGGGACTTGTCGCACTTCCAGCGGATCTCGACGCCACGGAACAGGTAGGCCTTGGAGCGCACCATCCGGTAGAGGCGCTCGGGGACAAACTGCTGCTTGCCGAAGATCTCCGGATCGGGATGGAAGGTGACCGTGGTGCCGCGCCGGTTGGAGGCGGCGCCCATCGGCTTCAGTTTCGAAACCGGGAGGCCGCGCGAGAAGTTCTGTGCCCACGCCTGACGGTCGCGGGCCACCTCGACCAGCAGGTCGTCGGACAGCGCGTTGACGACCGAGATGCCGACGCCGTGCAGTCCGCCCGACGTGGCGTAGACCTTGCCGTTGAACTTGCCGCCGGAATGCAGCGTGGTGAGGATGACTTCGAGGGCCGACTTGTTCTTGAACTTGGGGTGCGGATCGACCGGGATGCCGCGGCCGTTGTCGCGCACCAGGATCTTGTTGCCCGGCAGCATCTCCAGCCAGATCGTGTCGGCGTGGCCGGCAACGGCCTCGTCCATCGAATTGTCCAGCACCTCGGCCACGAGATGATGCATGGCCCGTTCATCGGTGCCGCCGATATACATGCCGGGGCGCTTGCGGACGGGCTCAAGCCCTTCCAGCACCTCGATATCCTGCGCCGTGTAGGAATTTTCCTTCGGACCGGCGGCACGCTTGCCGCCGCCAGACCGATCGAACAGATCGCCGTTTCGTGCCATGCCTGCTTCTTGTCTTTCCGCGGCCGCGCGAGGGGATCGCTTGGTGACCGGTTGGGCATGGGTATGGTAGCAAAACCGCGCGAAATCAACCACATCCGGTGAGGAATCGATGTCCGAAAGTCGCCGCGATCCGATCGTAAGGACCGTTCCCCAGCCTGCCGACATGAACGGAAATGGCGACATTTTCGGCGGCTGGGTGCTGAGCCAGATGGATATCGCGGGCGGCTCGCTTGCGGCCCGGGTGGCGAAGGGGCGGGTGGCGACGGTCGCCATCACGGCCATGACCTTCGTCCAGCCGATCAAGGTGGGGGACATGGTGTCGATCTATGGGGAAGTCGTGAAGGTCGGCCGCACGTCGATCACCATCGGTCTCGAGACCGTGGTGCAGCGCCGCCACGAGGAAACCGACCTCCGGGTGACCCATGGCACCTTCGTGTTCGTGGCGATCGACGACGAGGGCAAGCCGCGGGCCGTTCCGCAGCAGGACGGCGCGTGAAGCGGCTCCTTGCGTCTGTCGTCGCCGCGATGGCGCTGCTGGCGCCGGCGGTGGCGTACGCCCATCCGCACATCGTCGTGCAGCAGGTGGTCCGCATGATCGCCAAGGACGGCAAGTACACGCACGTCGAGATCGAATGGCGCTTCGATCCGTTCTCCAGCGAGGTCGAGATACCCCTGATCGACGAGGACAAGAACGGCAAGTTCTCCGCCCGCGAGACCAAGCTGCTGTCCGACGAGATGATGCCGGAACTGGGCAAGTACGGCTACCTGAGCTGGATCAATACCGGCGCCAAGGACTTCCGGCCGCCCAGGCCGCCGCAATTCTCCGCCCGCATCGACGACCCCGCGAAGTTCATTCCGCCGGAATGGGATCGCAATGCCGGCGACAATGCGGGCATGCCGATGCCGCCGAACAAGCGCGCCGACGGCGCACAGGCCCCGCGCAAGCAGGGACCGCGCAATCTCGTCTACGTCATGCGCTTCGCGTTACCCGAACCCTCGAAGTTCGTCTCGATCGCGACCTTCGATCCCGAGGACTTCATCCGCATCGAGGTCGACAAGGCCTCGGTTCCGGCCAACTGCACGCTCGGCAAGCACCCGACCCACAAGGCCGAGTTCGTGCGCGGCTATCCGATCTTTGCCGACGTGGTGACATGCCAGCTTCCATGAGAACCTCCGCACTGCGTTCGCCCCTGCTGTGGGTGGGCGTTCTCCTGCTGGTCGCGCTGGGCGGCGCGCTGGTGTTCAGCGATAGCGTCGCCGAGCTGGCGCGCTATTCGGCCGACTATCAACGCCGCATCAACCAGGTCCTCTCGACCTCGCTTCGGGACGTCCAGTCGGGCACCGGATCGCTGGCGCTGTGGACACTGGTGACCGTCTGTTTCGGCTACGGCGTGGTGCACACGCTGGGGCCGGGCCACGGCAAGGCCGTGGTGGTGGCCTACTTCCTCGACAGCACGCGTCCGCGCGCCTGGATCGAGGGCATCTTCGCGGGCGGCTGGATCGCCTTCACCCACACGCTGGCGGCGCTCCTGCTGGCGGGCGCGCTCAAGCTCTCCTCCACGGTCGGCCTGTTCGGCGCGATGCGCGAGGTCCGCAACGTCGAGATCGTGTCGTACACGCTTATCCTGCTGGTGGGCCTGTGGCGGCTGTGGGCCGGAATCACGGGGCGCGTGCACGAGCACTGGCACGGGGATCACGACCATGGGCACGACCACGCACACGACCATGGGCATGGGCATGGGCATGGGCACGATCATGGACACCACCATCACCACGACCATGAGCCGCCGCAGCGCACGATCGCGGGTTGGCTGCTGCTGACCGCGGCGGGCATCGCGCCCTGCGCCGGCGCCCTGGTCATCATCCTGCTGTCGATCGCGCTCGACGTGCTGTGGGCCGGCGTCGTCGGCGTCATCGCCATTGCCATCGGCATGGCGG
>LSKJ01000118.1 GCA_001557035.1 Rhodospirillaceae bacterium CCH5-H10
CCGCCTGCAGCGTCGGCGGGTTCGGCGGCGATGCCGGCCTGCTGCTAGACGTGACGGGCTGCACGCACCTCTTCGGTGAAGGCGAGGCTGGCGAACGCGCGCTGCTGGCCGACCTGGTCACACGTCTGGCCCGCCGCGATCTTTCCTGCCGCGCCGCGATGGCCGACACGGCCGGCGCCGCCTGGGCGCTGGCACGCTTCGCCGAGCGACAGGCCGATCTCTTCTGCCCTTCGCGCGGCCAGCGCGATGCACTCGCCACCCTGCCGGTCGAGGGATTGCGCCTCGATCCGCCGATCCTGGAGACCCTCCTGAAGCTCGGCCTGCGCCGCATCGGCGATCTCTACCCCATGCCACGCGGGCCGCTCGTCCGCCGCTTCGGCGACCAGTTGGTGCGCCGTGTCGACCAGGCCCTGGGCAGGCTCGACGAGCCGATCGAGCCGCGCCGCCCGCCGCCCGCTTTCCGCACGCGTCTCGCTTTCGCCGAGCCGATCGGCCGGGCCGAGGACATCGCCGCCGCGACCAGTCGACTTCTGGCAGCACTGTGCCGACAGTTCGAGCAGGCCGGTGTCGGCGCGCGCCAGCTCGAGATCGCGCTCTACCGCGTCGACGGTTCGGTGGACCGCACCTCGATCGGCACCAGCCGGCCCAACCGCGACAACCCGAAGCTCATGAAGCTGTTCGAGGAGAGGCTGGGCCAGCTCGATCCCGGATTCGGCGTCGAGTTGATGATCCTCTCCGCGCCCGAGGTCGAGACCTGGAGCGGCACGCAGGATGCCCTGCCCGACCAGGACTCGCCCGGCATCGCCGCGGGCCTCGACGGCACGATCGATCTGGCCGACCGGCTGGCGCTGCGCCTCGGTTCGGAGAATGTCGTGCGGCTGTTGACCCGCGACAGCCACCTCCCCGAGCGCGTCCAGATCGCGGCGCCTGTCTCTTCGAAGCCTGCCGTCGAGGGGGCGTGGCGCCGGATCGCGGATCTCAAGAACGCGCGGCCGACGCGCCTGCTGCAGCGGCCCGAACTCGTCGAGGTCACCGCCTTCGTGCCCGACGATCCGCCTTCGGTGTTCCGCTGGCGGCGGCATGCCCATCGTATCGTGCGCGCCGACGGGCCGGAGCGGATCGCCGACGAATGGTGGCGACCGCGGCCCGACGGCAGCCGCCCGCCCGCCGGCACCCTGCCGCCGGTGCGCGACTATTACCGCGTGGAGGACGACGACGGCGGCCGCTTCTGGCTGTTCCGCGACGGGCCCTATCAGCCCGTCGCCAACGGCCAGCCGACGGCGCGCTGGTTCCTCCATGGTTTCTGTGCCTGAGGGAGAGAAGGAAATGGAAATGCAAACGGCAACGGCCGCGAACAAGCGCGGCATCACGCTTACCATTCGCGGTCTCGATATCGCGATCATCGACCGCCTGAAGGTTCATGCGCGCGCCAAGGGCCGGTCGCTCGAAGCCGACCTGCGCGACCTGCTGACCTATGCGTCGGGCCAGCCGTTGGTGCTCGATCCGCTGGAAGAGGCCGACCGCATCGCCGCCATGACGCCGCCGGCCACCGCCGTCGCGCAGATGAGAGGCGGCAAGTGATCGTCGTCGTCGATCCCGGCGTCGCCATCAAATGGTTCGTCGAGGAGCCGCTGCGGCCGCAGGCGCGTTCGCTGCTGGCCAACCGGCACGAGGTGATCGCGCCCGATATCCTGATCGCGGGCGTCGCCGAGCTGGCATGGCGGAAAACGACGCGGGGCGAGATCACGACGGAGCAGGCCGAGCCGATCGTGCGCAACATCGCGCTGCCGTCGTTCATCTCGGCCTTCGTCGAATCGCCGCAACTGCGCAATCGCGCGCTGGCCATTGCCCTGCAATGCGGCCGGCCGGTGCATGAATGCTTCTACGCTGCCTGCGCCGAATCGGCGAAGGCGCCGCTGGTCAGCGCCGACGAGGAGTTCCTGCACGCGCTGGAGAGCGAGGGGATCGGCGTGCGCACCGTACCGCTCGCCCGCATCCACGAGCTCACCGCGTCGTGAGCCATGGACTACGCCGAGCTTCACGTCACGACCAACTACAGCTTCCTGCGCGGCGGTTCGCATCCGCAGGAGCTGGTCGAACGGGCGATCGAGCTTGGCCATACCGCCATCGGCATCACCGACCGCAACACGCTGGCCGGCGTGGTGCGCGCCTTCGCGGCCTCGCGCCACGAGAAGCATCCCAAAGATCCTGCGTTGGACAGGATCAAGCTGCTGGTCGGCAGCCGTCTCGAAACGCGCGACGGCTACTCACTGCTCGTCTATCCAACCGACCTCGACGCCTACAAGCGCCTGTCCCGCCTTCTGACCCTGGGCAACCGGCGCACCGGGAAAGGCCAGTGCGACATCGGCTTCGATGACCTCGCCGAGCATGCGGACGGTCTGCTGGCGATCGTGCTGCCGCCTCGCCGGCCGGAGGAGCCGGCTTTTCTCGACCGGCTCCGGAAGCTCGCGGGCCTGTTCGAGGATCGCTGCTATCTCGCGGCTTCCATGCTCTATCGCGGCGACGATGCGCGCCGCCTCGCCCTGCTCGACGACCTCGCCGATCGGCATGGGGTGAAGCTCGTCGCCACCAACGACGTGCATTATCACGTGCCCGAGCGGCGGGCGCTGCAGGACGTCGTGACGGCCATTCGCCTCGGCTGCACCGTCGAGGCGTTGGGCTTCCGCCGCTTCGCCAGCGCCGAGCGCCACCTCAAGGACCCGGCTGAAATGGCGCGGCTGTTCCGCCGCCATCCGCATGCCGTCGCCGCCACGCAGGAGATCGTGAAGCGCTGTGGCTTCTCGCTTCGGCAACTCACCTATCAGTATCCGGTTCTCTATGAGGGCGGCGAGACGCCCATGGACAAACTCATGCGCCTCACCTGGGAAGGAGCGGACTGGCGCTATCCGGGCGGCGTGCCTGAAGAAGTGGAGAGCACGATCCGAAAGGAATTCGCGCTCATCGATCACAAGAAGATCGCGCCCTACTTCCTGACGGTGCATGAGATCGTGATGGAAGCCCGCCGACGCGGCATCCTCTGCCAGGGTCGCGGATCGGCCGCCAATTCCGCCGTCTGCTACTGCCTTGGCATCACCTCGGTGAATCCCGACGAGACGGACGTCCTGTTCGAGCGCTTCCTGTCCAATGCCCGCGACGAGCCACCCGACATCGACGTCGATTTCGAGCACGAACGGCGCGAAGAGATCATCCAGTGGATCTATGAGGAGAAGCATCGCTCGAAGGCTGCCCTGGCGGCCACGGTGATCTCCTTCAGGAGCCGCAGCGCCATTCGTGAAGTCGGCAAAGCGCTTGGTCTTTCACCCGACACGGTCGGCGTGATGGCTGACACGGTCTGGGGCATGGGATCGAGCGGCATAAAGGTCGAGCATGTGCGCGAGGCTGGCCTCGATCCGATGGATCCTCGCATCATGCTGGCCCTCGAACTCTCTTCGGCGCTGTGCGGCTTTCCTCGTCACCTTTCCCAGCATGTGGGCGGCTTCGTGCTGACCCAGGACCGGCTCGACGAGCTGGTGCCGATCCAGAATGCAGCGATGAAGGATCGCACAGTCGTCGAGTGGGACAAGGACGATCTCGATGTACTGGAGATCTACAAGGTGGACGTGCTGGCGCTCGGCATGCTGACGGCGCTGCGCAAGAGCTTCGACCTCGTCGAGAAGCATTACGGTGAGACGCTGACGCTCGCCATGCCGCCGAAGGACGAGAACGTTTACGAGATGCTGTGCCGCGCGGACTCGGTCGGCGTCTTCCAGGTCGAGAGCCGGGCGCAGATGTCGATGCTGCCGCGCCTGAAGCCGCGGGAATATTACGATCTCGTCGTCGAGGTGGCGATCGTGCGGCCGGGGCCGATCCAGGGCGGCATGGTTCATCCCTACCTGAAGAACCGGGCGAATCGCGACGCCGTCGTCTATCCCAAGCCTGAAATGAAGGCGGTCCTCGAACGCACGCTGGGCGTTCCGCTGTTCCAGGAACAGGCGATGCAGATCGCCATCGTGGGTGCCGGCTTCTCGCCGGAAGAAGCCGACAGGCTGCGTCGCGCCATGGCGACGTTCCGGCACAACGGTACCATCTACAAGTTCAAGGAACCTTTCATCAGAGGCATGGAGGAAAACGGCTACGAAAAAGATTTCGCCGAACGCTGCTTCAAGCAGATCGAAGGCTTCGGCGAATACGGCTTCCCCGAGAGCCATGCCGCCAGCTTCGCGATCCTGGTCTACGCCTCGTCCTACGTGAAGCATTACTACCCGGAGGTCTTCGCCGCGGCGCTGCTCAATTCCCAGCCGATGGGGTTCTATGCGCCGGCCCAGCTGGTGCGCGATGCGCGGGAGCATGGCGTCGACGTGCGCCCACCCGACATCAATGCCAGCGACCGAGACTGCACGCTGGAACCGGGCAGGAACAATCGCTGCGCCCTGCGCCTTGGCTTGTGCCAGGTGACCGGGCTTTCGAAGGAGGCAGCCAATCAACTGGTTGCGCGCCGCGGCGACCAACCCTATCGCGATCCCGCCGACCTGTGGCGGCGCAGCGGCCTCACCAAGCGGCAGATCGTGGCGCTGGCCCGGGCCGACGCCTTCGCGTCCCTCGGCCTCACGCGCCGCGACGTGCTGTGGGCGGTTCGCGGCTTCCCGGAAGGACAATTGCCGCTGCTCGACACGCAGCCGGCAGCACGCGACCTCGAACCTCCCGTCACCCTGCCGAGGCTCACCCTCGGCGAGCAGGTGGTGGACGATTACGGCAGCTTCTCCCTCTCCCTGCGTTCGCATCCAATGGAACTGCTGCGCGCGACCTTCGCGCAGCATGGATTCTCCAGCACGGAAGCCTTGAGGACGGCGAAGAACGGCGCGCTTCTCACCCTGGCCGGCCTCGTGCTGGTGCGACAAAGGCCGGGCACCGCCTCGGGCGTGGTGTTCGTCACGCTGGAAGACGAGTTCGGGATCGCCAACCTCGTGGTCTGGCCCAGGGTGTTCGAAGCCCATCGCCGCATCGTGATGGGCGCGCGCCTGATGGGCGTGCGGGGCCGTATCCAGTGCGAGGGCGAAAAAGAATACAAGGTGATCCATCTCGTCGCCGACGAGGTGTGGGATCTCTCGGCCGATCTCGATTCGATCTCCGAACTGGACCTGTTCCATCTGACCCATGGCCGGGGCGACGCCGTGCGCACGGACTCTCCCGACCGGCGGGTGAAGACTCCGGAGGCCAACGCCACCCGTCACCGGTCGAGCCAGGGCGTTGCCGCCAAACCCGGTTACGACCGGAACCGCATCGCCCTCGACCGGCCGAAGATCAGGATCGCCTCACGCGACTTTCACTGAAGTCCGCGGGCCCGCGCTACTTCGTCTCGATCACGAACGAGAGGAGGCGCCGCATCGTCGGCATCAGCAACAGCATGATCGGGAAAGCGACCATCCAGGACGCCATCCACGATTCCATCCAGCGGGCGACCATGCCCGGCTCGAAGCCGATGGCGCGGATCGTGGCGATCCCGGACACGAGGAAGGTCATCACGAAGGTCAGCGCCAGAGGCATGGCGATGTGCATCGTACGGGCGGGGAGTTTCTTCACGGCGGGCCGGACAATATGGTACGGGCTAAGACCTCGTCCATCCCCGTCGCGGAAACCCTCCCATGTCCCTCGCCCTCCCGTTCCAGACCGCCAAGCAGCTTGCCGCTGCGGTCCGGAAGAAGAAGATCGGCTGCCTGGAACTGCTCGACCTCTATCTGAAGCGGGTCGAGGCCTATAATCCCGAACTCAACGCCATCATCGCGACCGACATCGAGGGCGCCCGCAAGCGCGCCAAGGCGGCCGACCGCGCAGTCAGGGCAGGCAAGAAGCTGGGGCCCCTGCATGGCGTGCCGATGACGATCAAGGAATCCTTCGACGTCGCCGGCTTCCCCACGACCTGGGGCGATCCGGCCTTCAAGGACGAGGCCGTGACGCAGAATTCACTGGTCACGCAGCGCATGCTGGACGCCGGCGTCACCCTGTTCGGCAAGACCAACGTGCCGCTCAACCTCGCCGACTGGCAGAGCTACAACGAGGTCTACGGCTCGACCAACAATCCCTGGGACCTCGGCCGCACGCCGGGCGGCTCCTCGGGCGGGTCGGGCGCGGCCCTGGCCGCCGGCCTCACCGGCATCGAGGCGGGCAGCGACATCGGCGCCTCGATCCGCAATCCCGCCCATTATTGCGGCGTCTGGGGCCACAAGCCGAGCTGGGGCGTAGTCTCGCCCAAGGGCCATGCCCTGGCCGGTGCCGTGGCCTACGGCGACATCGGCGTGGTCGGTCCGCTGGCGCGCGGCGCCGAGGACCTGGAGATCGCGCTGACCGCGATGGCCGGTCCCGACTCGATCGACGGCCGTGGCTGGACGCTCAGCCTGCCGCGCTCGAAGAAGACGAAGCTGCGCGACTTCAAGGTCGCGGTGCTGCTGACCGACCCCAATGCCGAGGTCGACGATTCGGTGCAGGAACAGATCTCCAAGCTCGCGTCGTTCCTTGCGAAGAACAAGGTCAAGGTGAGCGACAAGGCGCGGCCGGCGATCGACACGGTCGAGCTGAACGACGTCTACATCCGCCTGCTGCGCGCGGCCACGTCGGCCCGCATGAGCGACGCGGTCTACGAGCAGGCCGTGAAGGACGCCGCCAGCCTGCCGGCCGACGACATGAGCTACTTCGCCCGTATGCAGCGCGGCAATTCGCTGCCGCATCGCACCTGGCTGCAACTGAACGAGAAGCGCCACAAGATGCGCTGGGCCTGGGATGCCTTCTTCCAGGACTACGACCTGATGCTCTGCCCGGTCGCGGTGACGGCAGCGTTCCCGCACGACCAGGCGGGCCTGCGCCACAAGCGCACGATCATCGTGAACAACAAGCACGTGCCGGTGGTCGACCAGATCTTCTGGGCGGGCTACTCGGGCGTCACCTGGCTGCCCTCGACGGCCGCCCCGATCGGCCAGAGCAAGGACGGGCTGCCGATCGGCGTGCAGATCATCGGCCGGCAGTACGGCGACTACGAAACCATCCAGTTCGCCAAGCTGCTGGAGAAGGAATATCGCGGCTTCGAGCCGCCGCCGGCCTATAGCTGAGCGCAGAGGACAGAATGCACAACGACATCGATCTCAAGAAGCACATCCGCTCGATCCCCGACTTCCCCAAGCCGGGCATCCTCTTCTACGACATCTCGACCCTGCTCGCGCACCCCAAGGCCTGGCACACCGCGATCGAGCGGCTGGCCGACCTCATCCGGCCGCACAAGCCCGATGTGCTGGCAGGCATCGAATCGCGCGGCTTCCTGCTGGCCGCACCGCTCGCCCTGGCGCTGGGCACGGGATTCATCATGCTGCGCAAGCAGGGCAAGCTGCCGGGCATGACCGTGCGCCACACCTATGCGCTGGAGTACGGCACCGACACGATCGAGATCCAGCAGGATGCCGTGCACAAGGGCGCCCGCGTCGTGCTGGTCGACGACCTGCTGGCGACGGGCGGCACGATGGCCGCTGCCGTGGAACTGCTGGAGACCGTCGGCGCCGTGGTGCCGACGGCCGCCTGCATCATCGAGCTCACCTTTCTCGAAGGTCGCAAGAAGCTGAAGCCGCCGGTCGAAACGCTGCTGCAGTACGACAGCTGATTTAGCTTACCTCCCCCGTCAAACGGGGGAGGTGGCCCGCAGGGCCGGAGGGGGAAGGCCACGGATCCCGACCTCTCCCATCTCAAAATTCTTCGCGCTGCTTTTCCCCCTCCCGGCCTCCCCCGTATGACGGGGGAGGTGAGAGAAATGGCCAAACCGGCTAGCATGGCGGCGGGAGGAACCAGATGTTCTCAGTATCCGCGTGCTTCTCCGAAACCTATGCGGAGGCACGCCCCAAGTTCTGTGCAGCCGCGGCCGAGGCCGGCGGCGCCCTTCGATCCAGGCTCAATCCGAAGGCACTCGGCCCCGGCGGGGAGAGGCTCTTCCTGGATACGGCGCGCTTCGGGGCGGCCGATGCCGAGAACATGCTCGTGCTGATCGCCGGCACGCACGGCGTCGAGGGCCATTGCGGCTCGGGTGCCGAGATTGCGTGGCTTAAGTCCGGCGGTCCGGCGAAGCTGCCGGCGAACACCGGCGCGCTCCTGATCCATGCCCTCAACCCCTATGGCTTCGCGTGGACGCGCCGCGTCACCGAGGACAATGTCGACCTCAACCGCAACTTCGTCGACCACGACAAGGGCTATCCCAACAACGACGGCTATCTCGCCATCGCCGACGCCGTCCTGCCCAGCACCTGGGACGACGCCAGCAAGGCCGAGACGGAGCGCGTGTTCGCCGCCTATGCCCAGAAGCACGGCGCCTTCGGCCTGCAGGGCGCGATCAGCGGCGGCCAGTACACCCATCCCGACGGCATCTTCTTCGGCGGCAATGCGCCGACCTGGAGCAACCGCACCGTGCGCGCCATCGCACGCGAGGAGCTGTCGCAGGCCAGGCGCGTCGGCATCATCGACTTCCATACCGGCCTGGGACCGTTCGGCCACGGCGAACTGATCTGCGCGGTGTCGCCCGCCGCCAAGTCCTTTGCGCGCGCCAAGGCCTGGTATGGCGACGTGATGACCTCGCCCGAAGGCGGCACCTCGACCTCGGCGGTCGTGGTCGGGGTCATGACCGATGCCTTCCCGCAGGAACTGCCGGATGCCGAGGTCACGCCCGTGGCACTGGAATACGGCACCTACACGGTGCCCGAGGTGTTGACCGCCGTGCGGGGCGACAACTGGGTGCATCATCGCGGCGATCTCGGCTCGGAGCAGGGCCGTGCGCTCAAGGCCGACATGAAGGAGCGCTTCTTTCCCGCCGGCGACAAGTGGCGGGAGATGGTGTGGACGCGGGCCGAGCAGACGATCGGCTGGGCACTGAAGGGGATGGCCGGGGGATGAGCCTCGCCGAGCCGAGCGAGGACACGGCGAGGCTGCGACTGCAGAAGGTCCTGCATCAGACGCCGCTGTTCGCCGACCTCGATGCCGAAGCCCTGAAACGCGTCGAGCACGAGCTGACGCTGCTGGTGCTTCCGGGCGGCGCATCGCTGTTCCGCGCGGGCGAACCCGCCGATGCCGTCTACGTCGTGACCAGCGGCTGCCTCGGCGTCTTCCGCCACGAGGAGGAAAGCGAGGCCCGAGAGCCGGTCCTGATCGCCGAAGTCCCTCCGGGCAACCTGGTCGGCGAGATGTCGCTCCTGTCGCAGGGAAAGCGCACGCGCAGCGTGGCGGCGCTGCGCGACAGCGAAGTCTGGCGCCTGCCCCAGACCAGCTTCAACGCCCTCACCTCGCGTCACCCCGAAGTGTTGCCGGCGCTGATGCGCAGCGTGGTCTCCCGCAACGCGGTCGACACCGGCAAGCGCCGCCGCCAGCCGCGTACCTTCGCGATCCTGCCGAGCGGACCCGAGATCCCGGCGGCCCGCTTCGCGGTCCTGCTGGCCAACGCGCTTGGACGCATCGGCACCCAGGTGCAGATGCTGGGATCGGAATCCCTCGACCAGGAGCCGGAATGGTTCGCGCGCTGCGAGATGGAATCCTCGTTCGTTCTGTATCGTGCCGATCCGACGCTGACGCCCTGGACCGAACTGTGCCTTCGCCAGGCCGATTGCCTCGTCGTGATCCGCAATGCCGACAACGACCATCCGACCAGGGTTCCGTTCGAGATCGAGACGGCGCAGAGCGGCGCGGTGTTCCACCGGCGCCGTGAACTGGTGCTGCTGCATGAAGGCCAGGATCCCCGTGCCGGCTCGACCGCTCCCCTGCTGGCGGGCGGCCTCTACGGCAATCACCATCACGTCCGGCTCGACATCCATGCCGACATCGACCGGCTGGCACGGCTGCTGACCGGCCATGCGGTGGGCGTGGTCATGGCCGGTGGCGGGGCGCGCGCCTTCACACATATCGGCGTGGTCAAGGCGCTGCGTCAATGTGGCGTGCCGATCGACCTCGTGGGCGGAACCAGCATGGGCGCCATCGTCGCGGCAGGCGTGGCCTCGCGCTGGAACGACGAGGAGCTCGATGCGCGGTTCCGCCGGGCCTTCGTCGACAACAATCCGCTCAGTGACTACACGGTCCCGCTGGTCTCGCTGTTCGCCGGCCGGCGCGTCACGCGCCTCCTGCGCATGGCGTTCGGCGAGAACGACATCGAGGACCTGATCCTCCCCTACTATTGCGTGACCGCCAACCTCACCACGTCCAAGGCCGACATCCATACCGTCGGGCGGCTGTGGCGGTGGCTGCGGGCGTCCGTCTCCATCCCCGGCGTGATGCCACCCTTCAACGAGGCAGGCGAAGTGCATGTCGACGGCGGCGTGATCGACAATTTCCCGGTGCGCGCCATGCAGCGCCTCGGCCGCGGCGTCACCGTCGGCGTCGATATCGACACCGGCGGCGCACTGGCCGCGGGCGACGGCGTGATGGAACCGTGGTCGGCCGGGCAGTTCTTCCGCCGCCTCCTGTGGAAGCGCAACGAGATGCTGCCCATTCCCTCGATCGTGCGCATCCTGCTGCGCTCGGCACTGGTCGCCAGCACCTCACGTGCAGCCGAAGACCGGGCCGCCGCCGAACTGCTGATCGTGCCGCCGATGACCCATATCGACCTGCTCGACTGGACGAGCTTCGACGCGGCGATCGAGCTCGGCTACCGGACGACCATGGAAGGCCTGGAGAAAGCCCGCACCCTGCCGGTGGGCGCACGGCTGTTCCTGTCGTAGAGCGCCATCGCTTGACAGCGCGCCGGCGGCCTTTTCTATTTTACCCCATGGTTAACAAGATTGAGCGCCGATGACCCAGGCAAGCGACCGGCTCGATGCGACCTTCTCGGCTCTCGCCGATCCGACCCGTCGGGCGATCCTGGCGCGGCTCGCGCTGGGTGAAACCTCGGTCGGGGAACTAGCCGAGCCGTTCGACATGTCGTTGCCGGCGATCTCCAAGCATCTCAAGGTTCTGGAGCGCGCCGGCCTGATCGCCCGCGGCCGCGACGCCCAGCGCCGCCCCTGCCGCCTCGCCGCCGAACCGTTGCAGGAGGTCTCCGACTGGGTCTCGACCTACCGCCGCTTCTGGGAGCAGCGGCTCGACCGGCTGGAAGCCTATCTGCAGGAAGCGCAATCCGCCGTACCGCCGTCGCCCCGGCAAAGGAAAAGGACCGATGCCCGCAAGCGTCGGTGACTCGCGCCTCCCGGCGCGCCGCGAATTCACCCTGAACCGCCTGCTGCCGGCGTCGCGCCCCATGGTTTTCCGCGCGTTCGTCGAACCGGAGCGCATGAAGCAATGGTGGGCGCCCCGCGGCTTCCACGTCCTGTCCTGCGCACTGGACCTGCGCGAGGGCGGCGCGTGGCGCATCCGCATCCGGTCCGACGAGACAGGGGCGATCCAGACAGAGGTCGGCACCTACCGCGAGATCCGGTCGCCGGAGCGCCTGGCCTTCACCCACGCGTGGGTGCGCACCAACGGGACCCTGACGCCGGCCACCCTCGTCACCGTGACGTTCGCCGAGCATGACGGGATGACCGAGGTCGCCTTCACCCAGTCCGATTTCCATTCGCCTGACTTCTGCCGGTCGCACGAGGAAGGCTGGAGCCAGTCGCTGGAGAAACTCACGCATTACGTCCCGCATCTTCGAGACGGGACGACGGAGGAACGATCGTGACCGACGACACATCCGCCCGGCATCTCGCCGTACTGCACGATCTCAACCATCATTTCGTTCGGTCCGTCGCCGAGGGCGACGTCCAATGGTTCGACCGGCACCTGTCGCGGGATTTCCACAACACCAACCCCGATGGCACGCTGATAGACCGCGCGGCGTTCTTGGCACAGACCGGTCGCGGCTCGCCGGTCACGGGGTTGCACGAGCACGACGTCAAGATCCGCCTGCTGGGCGACTTCGCGATCATTCATGCCCAAACCAGCTACACCAGGCCGGACGGCAGCCCGGGCCGGGGCTGGTACACCGACGACTGGCAGCTGACGCCGGAAGGCTGGCGTTGCGTATCCGCCCACGTCAGCCGCTCCTGATCGCGCGCCCCGCATGTCCGTGACCCCGGCCGCCGATACCTCGCCGGCCGCATGGCGCGTCGTCTTCGCGTGCTTCGTCTCCGCCGTGTTCGCCTGGGGCTTCGGCTTCTATGCGCACGGCATCTATCTCGTGGAACTGCAGCGGGCCCATGGCTGGTCGACGGGCTTCATCTCGTCGGTCGTCACCGCGCACTATGTTCTGGGCGCCTTCCTGTTGCCGCGCATCGCCGAGGCGATCGGCCGCTTCGGCCCACGCAACGTGTTCCTGGCCGGTCTTTCGATAACGACCGTGGCGCTGTTGCTGCTGCCGTCGGTCACGGAACCGTGGCAGCTCGTCGTGCTCTACATCGTCATGGCGCCGGGCTGGAACGCGACCAGCGTGGCGCCGATCGCGGCCACGGTCGGCCAATGGTTCGATCGCAAGCGCGGTCTCGCCCTCAATCTCGCGCTGAGCGGTGCTACGGTCGCCGGCCTCGCTGTCACGCCGGTCCTGCTGGCGGCCATCCCGCGCTTCGGCTTCGCGGACGCCGAGCGGCTGCTGGTCCTGTTCGGCATCGTCCTGGCCGCCGGCACCGTTGCCCTGTTCGTACGCAAGGGGCCGCTCTCGCCCAGGCCGACGACCGTGCGGGTGAACCGGCTGGCACCGCTGCGCCAGTGGCACTTCTGGAGCATCTCGGCGCCCTTCGCCTTCGTGCTGCTCTCGCAGGTGGGCTTCCTCACCCATCTCGTGCCGCTGATCACCGCCCGTTCGGCGGGTGGCGGCCCGCC
>LSKJ01000119.1 GCA_001557035.1 Rhodospirillaceae bacterium CCH5-H10
CCCGCCGTGATGCCGACATCCCGTTCGAGATACGGGAAGATCACCGCATTCACGCCACGGAAGATGTAGGAGAGGAAGTAGGCGAGCGCGAACGGCAGGAAGACGCGCAGCAGCAGCGTGGCGAAGGAGGGGGCGTTTCCGGTCATGCTTCAATGTTGGCGCGCAAGCGCGGCTGCACCATATTGAACGCATCGCAGAGGGTCAAAGGACGTGGCCGACAAACCCAATGTTCCGTCTACCGCAGGTGCGAACGCCGTCGATGCCTTCGTGCGCGAGGTCGGCAACCTGCCGGCCAATCGCACGCCGGGCGGTCGCGGCAGGCTGCTGTTCGCCATGGACGCGACGGCGAGCCGCGAGCCGACCTGGGATCATGCCTGCGCGATCCAGGGCGAGATGTTCGTGGCCGCCGATGCGCTGGGCGGGCTCGACGTGCGGCTCGCCTTCTATCGCGGCTTCGAGGAATTCAAGGTGAGCAAGTGGACGTCGGACGGCCGCGAGCTTGCGCGCCTGATGGGCGGGGTGCGCTGTGCCGCCGGCCGCACGCAGATCGCGCGCCTGCTGCGCTATGCCGGCGACCAGCGCCGCGAGAGCCGGCTCGATGCCGTCGTCTTCGTCGGCGACTGCTGCGAGGAGGATGTCGATGCGGTCGGTCACGAGGCGGGCCAGCTCGGCTTGCTTGGCCTGCCCGTGTTCGTGTTCCAGGAAGGCGACGATCGCACGGCCTCGCGGCTGTTCCCCCAGATCGCCAAACTGACGCGTGGCGCCTATTGCAAGTTCGACCGGTCGAGCCCGGATCAGCTCAAGCGCCTGCTGGGCGCCGTCGCCGCCTATGCCGCCGGCGGCCGCTCTGCCCTGCTGAAGTACGGCAAGGACCAGGGCGGCGTGGCCGCGCTTCTCACCAACCAGATGAAATGACCTCCGACCTGCTGGCTGCCGTCGAAACCTTCTTCGACACCGAAATCCTGCCACGCCATCGCGAATGGGCGGCGCACGTCTCGACACACAAGGGCACGCCGCCGTTCATGGCCGGGCTGCAGGCCAGGGCGCGCGCAGCGGGCCTGTGGAATCTCGGCCTGCCGGACCGCATGAGCAATCGCGCCTATGCACCGATCGCCGAGATCACCGGCCGCCTGCCGTGGGCGCCGGAAGTGTTCAACGCCCAGGCGCCCGACGTTCCCAACATGATCATGCTGCAGCACGCGGCGACCGCGGCGCAGAAGAAGCGCTGGCTCGAGCCGCTGCTGGAGGGCCGCACACGCTCAGCCTTCGGCATGACCGAGCCCGACGTCGCATCGTCCGATGCGACCAACATCGCCACGAGCCTGCGCCGCGACGGCGACGATTGGGTGGTCAACGGCCGCAAGTGGTACATCACCGGCGGCGCTCATCCGGCCTGCGCTTTCGTGATCGTGATGGGCGTGTCGCGGCCCGAGGCGCCGCGCACTGGCCGGCATTCCTGTGTGATCGTGCCGATGCCGTCGCCCGGCCTGCGGGTCGTGCGCGAGCTGCGTTTCCTCGGCTGGGAAGACAGTATCGCGCCCATCGCCGAACTCGACTTCAAGGACGTGCGCGTCCCCGCGGAGAACTTGCTGGGCGAGGAGGGCGAGGGCTTTGCCGCCGCGCAGGTGCGGCTGGGACCGGCGCGCCTGCATCACTGCATGCGGGCCATCGGCACCTGCGAGGTGCTCGTCGAACTCATGATGGCGCGCGCCGCCGAGCGCCGGACGTTCGGCCGCGCGGTGATCGACTACGATTCGGCGCAGCAGGCGATCGCGCGCTCCCGCATCGAGATCGAGCAGGCCCGACTGCTGGTGCTGCGCACGGCCGAGCGTCTGGACATCGACGGACACCAGGCCGTGTGGCGCGACGTTTCGATGGTCAAGGTAGCCGTGCCGGAAATGGCCCAGCGCATCGCTGATCGGGCGATGCAACTGTTCGGCGCCATGGGCGGCAGCGACGATGCGCCGATCCATCGCGCCTACGCCGTCGCGCGCATGCTGCGGATTGCAGACGGGCCGGACGAGGTGCACCTGCGGCAGATCTTCCGTCAGGAACGTCCTGCTCGCTGGACCGTTTCTGAATCACCCTATATTACGCGGGGCGATGACTGAGAACGGCCGCAAGCGCATTTATGCGATCGTATTTGGCCTGATCCTGTCCGGCATTACGCTGGCGGGTCTCGAGGTGCTCGCGTCATTGGAAGCGCCGTCCTGGCCCGCGCGGGCGCTGCGTTCCACCCCGCCGGTCAACGTACAGTCGAGCGACTTCACCGGCCTCGCGGACAAGCCGTGGATCTTCGAGCCGTACAATTCATGGGGCATGCGCGACAAGGAACGCAGCATCGCCAAGCCCGCAAACGGCGGCTTCCGCACCGTCTTCATCGGCGACAGCTATCTCGAGTTCCAGCTCACGCGGCTCACCCTGCCAGGCGAGGTCGAGCGGCGTTTCATCGAAGCGGGGCAACCGAAGGCCGAGATGATCAACCTCGGCATCGCCGCCACCGGCCCGCGCAGCTACTACTACCGCATGCGCGACGTGGCCTTTGCCCTGTCGCCCGATGCACTCGCGGTGTTCTTCTTTTCGGGCAACGACTTCCTCTATGACGGGCAGGGATACGGCCAGGGCATTCTGCCCAGTCTGGTCAGCGAGGCGCCGGGCGGATCGATCCTGGGCAACGTCATGCCCAACGCCAACTGGGTGCTGGTCAATCGGCTGCGCCTGTCGGAGATGCTGACGACCAACAAGCCGGTGCCGCAGGAATTCGACACGCTGGCGAAGATCGCTCGCTTGCCGGCTGCGGAGCGCACGCCCGCGCTCGTGCGCCACGTCAAGCGCTACTACTATCCCGATCTTTCCGAAGCGCAGATCGCCGCCATCTTCGGCCGCGACGGCGACGCCTTCTGGCAGGCCTATGCCTCGGGCAAGGTCGACGACGAATCGCTGCAGGGTTGGCTGCTGAACCTCATGACCAAGTCCGAGGTCGAGAAGTCTCCCTATTTCGAGGCGACGACGAAGGAGCAGGCGGCGCGTCTGGTGAAGGACGGCGACATCCAGGCGACACTGTCGTGGCTGACGGCGATGGACCGCGCCGCCCGCGAGCGCGGCGTGCCGCTGGTCCTGTTCATCGTGCCGCCGGGCACCGTCGATCCCGACTATGCCGCCTACTGGAAGCCGTGGCCGCGCTTCTACGCCTTCAACGTGATCGCCGACTACCGGCAGGACCGGCTGCTCGAGGCCCTGGCCAGGACCCGGATTCGCTACATCGACATGCGCAAGGATTTCGAGGGGGTGCGCGGCGCCTATCGGCGCAGCGATGCGCACTGGACGGACAAGGGCGTCGAGATCGCCGCGAAGCGCGTCTACGAAGAACTGCGCAAGCTCGAGAAGCGCTAGCCGGCGCCCAGCAAGCGCGCCGACCATCTTCCGGGCAGCGTCGTGCCCAGCCAGACGGCGGCCTTGGTGCCGATCGGGAAGGCGATGCGCGGCCGGTTGAGGGCGAGGCCGCGGCGTATGATCGACGACGCCTTGGCCGAGGACATCATGAACGGCATCGGGAAGGGCGCATCGGTGGTGATGCGGCTGACGACGAAGCCGGGGCAGATGACGCTGACGCCGATGCCGTCCTTCTTCAGCACGTAGCGGATGCTCTCGCCCCACACGCGCACCGCCGCCTTGCTGGCGTTGTAGGAGGCCGAGTAGGGCAGGCCGATGAAGCCGGCGAGCGAGGAGACGATGCCGATCTGGCCCCGCTTGCGTTCCATCATCCGTGGCAGCAGCGGCTCGACGGTGTTCAGCACGCCGTTGATATTCACGTCGAGCGTCTTTCGGATGATCGAGAAATCGTCGAGCGAGGAATTGTCCTTGTCGATCGAGATGCCGGCATTGGCGATCACCAGGTCGGTCGGGTGGGCGTCGTCGAACGCCTCCAGCCAGGGCAGGAAGCGCTCGCGGTCGGTGACGTCGATCGTGGCCGAGACGACGGTGGCGCCTTTCGCGCGACAGGCGGACGTGACCGTATCGAGTCGCTCGGCGTCACGGCCGGTAAGCGCCAGGGCCACGCCGGGGGCTGCATAGTCGAGGGCCAGGGCCTCGCCGATGCCGCTCGACGCGCCGGTGATCACGATGCTTGAGAAAGTCTTCATGAGCGGCGCCTCTATCGTGACCTGGCTTGCGAGCCCCAGTTGGCGGCCCTTTCCTGCGCCATGCGGGCCGCGAGGTCCATCATGCGGATATATTTCGAGTACTGTCCGACCTGCCAATCCCTGTAGGCCGACGGCGAATAGGCGATCGTCTTCGGCAGTCCCATCATGGTGGCGTAGCTCTTGGCGCCGAAGCCGGAATTGTCGTCCGGCGGACTGGCCGGCGTGTAGCGTCCGTCGCGAATCGTCGGCCAGACCGTCGACAGCAGTTCCAGACCGATGAAGGCCACTGCCAGACCGACGAACAACGCCGCGGCCTTGAGGCCTGTCTGACGTGCCCAACGCCGCTCAGCCATGATCGACACGCGCCTCAATAGTCGATTGAATCGAAATGCCGATCCACTTAAGGAGTGATGGTGCCCAAGAATGGGGCAGGGGGCAATTTGATTGCAAGCATGACGGGATACGCCCGGGCGCAGGGTTCGGATGACCGGCGGCGCTGGGTTTGGGAAGCGCGCAGCGTCAACGGGCGAAACCTCGAAATCCGCTGCCGCGTACCGCCGGGCTCCGATCGCCTCGAAAATCCGGCGCGCGCCGCGGTCGGCGGACGGGTGAAGCGCGGCAACGTCTCGCTCACCCTGACCATCTCGAGCGAACGCCAGGCCAAGCCGCTCAGCATCAACCGGACCCTGCTCGCCGAGTTGGCGACCCTGGTCGACGAGGTGCGCAAGACCACGGGCGCCGCGCCTCCCTCGGCCGACGGGCTGCTGCGCGTGCGCGGCGTCATCGAGGAAGAGGATGGGGCCGAGGACTCCGAGGAGAGCTTGGCCGTCCTCGACAAGGCGCTGCAGGCGACCCTCGACGAGGCGCTGAAGGGGCTGGTCGCGTCCCGCGCGGCCGAGGGCAAGGCGCTGGCCAAGGTCATCGACGGCCATGTCGCGGAGATCGAAGCCTTGTGTGCCCGTGCCACGGAACGCGCGATGGCTCAGATCGGCACGGTGCGTGCCCGCTTCGAGGCACAGCTCGCCGAATTGCTTGGCCGCGTGCCCGCGCTGTCGGAGGAGCGCTTCGCCCAGGAAGTCGCGCTGCTGGTCGGCAAGGCCGACGTGCGCGAGGAACTCGACCGTCTCACCGCGCACATCGCCCAGGCACGGGCGCTGCTGGCCGATGCCCGCGCCGACAATCCGGTCGGCCGCAAGTTCGATTTCCTCTGCCAGGAGTTCAATCGCGAGGCCAATACGCTGTGCTCGAAGTCGGCGGACATCGAGCTGACGCGCATCGGCATCGATCTGAAGGGCGCCGTCGAGCGCATGCGGGAGCAGGTCCAGAATGTCGAATGAGGATGCCGCCGCGATCACGCGGCGCGGCCTGATGCTCGTCCTGTCCTCGCCGTCGGGCGCGGGCAAGACCACGCTGTCGCGGCAGCTCCTCGACAACGACAAGCAAATCCAGCTCAGCGTCTCGGCGACCACGCGCGCGCGCCGTTCCGGCGAAAAGGATGGCGTCGACTACCATTTCGTGGACACGGCCACTTTCCGCGGCATGATCGACCGCGGCGAGTTCCTGGAGCACGCGCGCGTGTTCGACCATTTCTACGGCACGCCGGCGGCGCCGGTGGAAGCGGCGCTCATCGCCGGCCGTGACGTGCTGTTCGACATCGACTGGCAGGGCACGCAGCAGCTCAAGGAAAAGGCCGGCAGCGACCTGGTGACGGTGTTCATCCTGCCGCCGTCGACCCGCGACCTCGAGCGCCGCCTGATCACCCGTGCCCAGGACTCGATGGAAGTCGTGCAGAAGCGGATGGCCAAGGCCGCCGACGAGATGAGTCACTGGGCCGAGTACGACTACCAGATCATCAACCGCGACATCGCCACCAGCCTGATGGAGCTGAAGTCCATCCTGACGGCCGAGCGGCTGAAGCGCGAGCGTCAGGTCGGCCTCTCGGCCTTCGTCAAGGCGTTGCGCGAGGGGCGGTGATCGGCCTGCCGATGCCGGTCTGTCCCTGGGAGCGTAGCACCAGCTGGCTGGGCGTGTAGGGCCGACCCGAGAACTCCGCGATCAGGCGGTCGCTGGCGGTTTCGATCGTCTCTTCCAGCGTGCGCATGAAGGTCTGCTTGTCGAGGCCCGTCGGGATGGCCGGCAGGAACTCGATCGCTGCACGGCCCGCCTTCTTGCGCCAGTCGCGGCGGTTCCACAGCAGGCCGATCGAGGTTGCGACCGGCGTCACCGGCAGGTCGAGGTCGCGATAGAGG
>LSKJ01000120.1 GCA_001557035.1 Rhodospirillaceae bacterium CCH5-H10
TCAGCATCTCGATGCCGCGCACCGTGGCGCCGCCGAGATAGGTGAGCTGCACGCCAGCCCGGCTGAGGTCGATGTCGATCGCCTCCGCCGCCGTCGCGAACGACTTGTCCGCCTCCCAGCGGTCGTCGCCGGTCCCGCCGTCGATGACGTCGATGCCTCTACCGGTCAGAAGATGATCGTGGCCGGCGCCGCTGATGACGGTGTCGTTGCCGTCACCGGTACGGATACCGTCGTTTCCGCCGCCGCTGCGGATGACGAAATGCTCGACGCCGCTGAAGTCGAGGCGGTTGTAGAAACGCCAGTCATCGCCGAAATAGATGCCCGAGTAACCGGTCTCGAGCGACCCCGTGAGCACCACGCCGCCGCCGCCAACCGAATTGTAGGTCCCGACGGAGCGGCCGATCAGCGACCAGTCGACGGTCAGCGTGTCGGTGCCGTCGCCCATGGCGACGGTGTCGCGACCGCCCCCGACTGTGACCGCGTCGTTGCCGTCGTTGGTCTCGATCTGGTCGTCGTATCCATGCACGTTCGTATAGGC
>LSKJ01000121.1 GCA_001557035.1 Rhodospirillaceae bacterium CCH5-H10
CGTTTGTTGCCCATCCTTCGAGACGCCGCGCAAGGCGCGGCTCCTCAGGATGAGGAGGTGGTGATCGATCCACGTCGGAAAGACTTTAGCCGAGTTCCTTCCGCACGATCGCGGCGCCTTCGCTGAGCGCCTTCAGCTTTCCGAACGCCGTCGCGCGCGGGAGATATTTCATCCCGCAGTCGGGAGCGGGCAGGAGCTTGTCGGGCCCGATATGCTTCAACCCGGCGCGGATGCGCTCGGCGACTTTCTGAGGCGTTTCGATTTCGGGATCGCTGAGGTCGATCACACCCAGCATCACCTTCTTGGGCGCCAGGTCCTTGAGCACGCCGAGGTCGATCTTGGGCTGGGCGGACTCGATGGAGATCTGCTGGGCGATCGTGTCGGAAAGCTGCGGCAGGAAGGAATAGCCGGTGGGCTTCAGGCCGGTCACGACCGCGGCATACCCGAAGCACAGATGCACGACGGTCGGCACGGTGAGGCCCTGCAGCGCGCGGTTGATCGCCTTCACCGCATAGCGCTGCGCTTCGTCAGGATTGTTACGCAACCACGGCTCGTCGAGCTGGATCACGTCGGCGCCTGCCTTGACGAGTTCGTGCGCCTCCTCGTTCACGGCCTGCGCGTAGTCCATGCACATGGCCTCGGCATCCTTGTAGAACTCGTCCTTCACCTGCTGTCCCATGGTGAAGGGGCCGGGCAGGGTGATCTTGGCCAGCTTGCCGGTATTGGCGCGCAGGAACTGCATGTCGCGCAATTCGACGGGCCGCGTGCGCCGGATCTTGCCGACGACCCGCGGAACCGGCGTGCGATTGCCGGTCCGGTTCACGATCTCCGCCGGGTTCTCGTCGTCGATGCCCTCGAGGGCCGTCGCAAAGCGGTTGGAATAGCTTTCACGCCGCATCTCACCATCGGTGACGATGTCGATGCCGGCGCGCTCCATGTCGCGGATGGCAAGCAGGGTGGCGTCGTCCTGGGCCTGTTCGAGCCAGGGCTCGGGGACGCGCCACAGCTCCTTCAGGCGTGTGCGCGGGACGACCTTGCTTAGCATCTCGCGGTTCACCAGCCAGTCGGGCTGGGGGTAGGAGCCGACGACGGTGGTCTGGAGGAGCGTTTCGCCCATTGTGAAATTCCATTTCTCTCGAAGCCGTGATTGCACGTCAGTCTGGGACTCGATTAAGTCCCTGTCCATGTTCGCACGCCTTGCCTTGCTGCTGATCCTCGTCGTGGCCGGTTCCTGTAGCGGCGACCTGCCCAGCAGCGCGATCAGCGACAGCCAGGCGGAACGCAATTTCGGCATCCTGCGGTCTTCGACTTCCATCGTGGCCCTGATTCGCGAGCGCGACATCAAGCCTCCTGACCTGTCCGCGCCGGATCCGCTGCTGCAGTTGCAGCGCGAGCTTGCCAAGAGCGACCCGGCCGGCACCTTCGCCGGCGTCACCTACGACCTGACGCGTGGCAACGGCCTCGCGGTCGACTGGCTGGTGCAGACGCCCAACCGCTGGGGGCGAAAGGCGGATGACCTCAGCTGGTTCGAGATGGGCTGCAAGGACTGCGAGCCCGACATCTCGTTGCCGGCCTGCAGCACGGATGCCGACTGCAAGGGCGGCACCTGCAGCGCGGTCTGGCCGCGAACCGCCGGCCTGCGCACCACCGCGCGCAAGGTCTGCCTCGGTCACTCCGATGCGCTGCCGCTGCGGATTCACAATCTCGTCGCCAGCGCCCGGCAGAGCGTCGACATCGTCGAGTTGCAGCCGGCGCCGACCGGGCGCTTCACCGCCGCGCTTCGTGCCGCCATTGCCGAACTGGCCTTCAGCCGCCGGCAGATCGAGGTCCGTGTCCTGATCGGCCAGTTTCCGCCCAAGGGCGTGGACGCGGCGGCGTTCCTCAAGGAGCTGACCGACACGGCGCGCGACATTCCGGGATCGCGTGTCACGGTCAGCGTATCGGCCATGCGGACCTGCACCGTCCTCGAATCCTGCAACAGCTTTTCGTGGAACCACGGCAAGTTCATCGTGGTGGATGGACGGGAGGCCATCGTCGGCGGTCACAATCTCTGGACCGAGGATTATCTCACCGACAATCCGGTCCACGACCTCTCGATGCAGGTGAAGGGCCCTGCAGCGGCCAGCGCCTCGCGCTTTGCCGACCGGCTGTGGAGCTATGTCTGCAGCAATCTCAACTACAAGGACTCGATCTCGCTCGTGACGTACGTCCCGGGCCAGAGCGAGCCCGGCCAGCGCTGTCCGGCGGCTTTGGCGACGCGCCGCCCGGTTGCCGGCTCCGGCGGCGTCGAGATCATGGGCATCGGCCGGCTGGGTGCCGGAATCACCGACGACTTCGCCAACCAGAGCGAGCTGGCGCGCGATCTCATGTTCGGGGCCGCCCGCAAGACGATCCGCATCGCCCAACAGGATCTGGGCTTCCGGCTGGGGCGCTCGGATACGCTGTTTGCCGAGAGCGCGCTCGACGAGATGATCGACCTGATGGAGCGGGACGGCGACGTCTACGTCGTGCTCTCCAATCCCGGCTCGATCGGCAATGGTGGGAGCCCGTATTACAACGACGTCCCGCTTGAGGTGCTGGCGAAGCGCCTGAAGGACATCGTGCAGAAACGCATCGACACGGCCGATCCGCGGTCGCGCTACGCCATCCGCAAGGGCCCCGATCCCGTGAACGCGCTGCTGTGCAGCCGCTTCCACCTCGCCCCCTTCCGCTTCGGGCCGGACGATTCCTGGCCCGGCGGCAAGACCATCGCCAACCACTCCAAGCTCTGGATGGTCGACGACCGCATCTTCTACATCGGCTCCGACAACATGTACCCGGTGAACCTGCAGGAATTCGGCTTCATCGTCGACGACCGCAAGGCCGCCGACACGCTGCTCGATTCCTACTGGAATCCGCTCTGGCAATGGTCGAAGCGTGCCGCCGTCTCGGGCGACGGCGTCGAGAAGTGTATCTTCCGCGAGATCATCAAGTAAGCGGTGTCAGGCGCTCGCGGGATCGATCGGCGTCACGATCCCTTCGGCGGCTTCGATGACCTCGCCGGCGTCGAGACAGAGATCCTCGCGATTGCGCATCGACATGATCTGGACGCCGGTGCGCAGCTTGCCGTGACTGCCGACCGG
Source organism: Rhodospirillaceae bacterium CCH5-H10 (assembly GCA_001557035.1). Lineage (GTDB taxonomy): Bacteria > Pseudomonadota > Alphaproteobacteria > Reyranellales > Reyranellaceae > Reyranella. The sequence continues at coordinate 3,123 of LSKJ01000121.1, forward strand.
CACGGCGAGGCCGGGCAGGCCGAACAGCGGTGCGACCAGGGCAGAGCGCATCGATTCCAGTACCTCCCGCTGGCCGTCCGGGGTGATATCCGCCACTTGCTTGGGCGGCAGGTCGCACAAGGTCGGGAAGATGACCAGCGGCCATTGCTGCATGAAGGTCATCCACTTGAACAGCAGCGCCTCGCGCTCCGTCAGCGCGCCGACGTAAGTCGCGAGATCGACCGGCTTGTGGATGGAGAGCCAGGCCTGCATGGCCGCGATACCGTCCGGATCGCCCATCTTCTGCATCATCGGCCACAGGCCGTCGAACACGTCGGTGACACAGATCTGATGCCACAGCTCGACGCAGCGCTCGATGTCGGGCGGCAGGATTTCCTCGACGACATAGCCAGCGGCGCGGAGATGCTTGCCGGCCAGCCGCACCGCCGCGACCTGGGCAGGGTGGCTCTTGCCACCGGGAACTTCGGGCACGATCGCGACCTTGATCGGCCGCGCCGGCGGCGTGCCGCGCATCGGCACGTCGTTCCAGCGCCAGTCGCGCCGGTCGCCGCGCGCCATGACTTCGAGGGCGAGGCGGGCGTCGCGGACGGTGCGCGTGTGCGGTCCCTGCGTCGCCATCAGGATCGCGCCGATCGGCCGGCCCGAGGCAGCACCGGTCGGGTTGAAGGAGGGAATGCGGGCAAAGCCGGTACGCAGGCCGACCACGCCGTTGCAGTATGCCGGGATGCGGACGGAGCCGCCGATGTCGTTGCCGTGGGCGATCGCGCCGATGCCGGTCGCCGTCGCAGCACCCGCGCCGCCGCTGGAGCCGCCCGGCGTCACGCTCGGATCGCGCGGGTTCAGCGTGCGGCCGTGCAGGGCGTTGTCGGAGAAGATGCGCATCGAGAAGGCGGGCGCATTGGTGCGGCCCACGATGATCGCGCCGGCATGCTTCAGGTTGGCGACGACCGGACTGTCTTCCTGGGCGATCAGGTCCTTCAGCGGTATGACGCCGTTGTCGGTGGGCAGGCCGGCCTGGTCGACGTTGATCTTGGTCGTGACGGGAACGCCATGCAGCGGCGGCAGGGCATGGCCCCGCGCGCGGGCGGCGTCGGCCGTTTCGGCCTCGGCGCGGGCCTCGTCCTCCAGTACGCGCACGACGGCGTTGATGGCGGGATTGACCTTGTGCAGGCGGCCGAGGACGGAGTCGACGGCCTCCCGAGCCGAAGCCTGCCCGGTGCGGATCAGGCGCGCCAGGTCGGTCGCGTCGTACTGCCAAAGCTCCATGATACCCTCGCTCAACGCTGCTTCGTTTCCATTCCGAAGAAGATCATGTTGCCGTCCATATCCGCAATGGCGAAGTCGCGTAGGCCATAATCCTGGTCTTTCGGCGCGTTGAGGATCTTTGCGCCACGCCGCACGAGATCGGCATGCACCGCGTCGACATCGTCGACATAGATGCTTACGGCGCCATGGCCGGGCGGGCGCGGCGCCTGTGCGGCGGCGACCAGATGCAAGCTGACTTCGCCCGAGCAGAGCCCGACATAGAAGGTTGGCGTGCCGTACTCGAAGGCGACATCGAAGCCGACGCAGTCGCGGTAGTAGGCAAGGCTGGCCGCCGCGTCCTTGACGGTGAAGATCGTGGTACTGCCACGCATCATTTCGCCTCTCCCTTGGTCACGTGCTTCTGGAAGGCGAGCAGGGCGCTGGAGGGAAGCATGTCGCGCCGGCGGACGAAGACGGTCTGCACCCGCGATTCGCTGGCGGGGAGCCGGTGTGCCCGGACGGCGCCGCCGCGCCAGACGGGCCCGATCAGCGTTCGCGGCAGCAGCGTGATGCCGAGCCCCGCCGCCACAGCTCCCAGAATGGCCTCCAGCGTGCCGAATTCGAGCCGGCGTAGGCCGACCACACCGCGACGCGCCAGCAATTCCTCCAGCCGTTGGCGGTAGGAGCAGCCGGCTCGCAGGATGACGAGGCGCAGGTCGGGACGTCTCAAGACTGCAGCCAGCGACGATTCCGTCGGGGCGCTCAGCAAAGCGAGCTCCTCGGTGAAGCACGGCATCGAGACGAGTTGCGGATGGACGACGGGGCCGCAGACGAAGGCGCCTTCGAGGTCGCGGTTCAGAACACGCTCCACCATCTCGGCGGTCGTGCCCGTGCGCAGCACGACATCGACGCCGGGATGGGCGCGTACATAGGAAGCGAGCAGGGGTGAGAGCCGCAGCGCGGCCGTCGTCTCCAGCGAGCCCACGGTCAGCGTGCCGCGCGGCGCGCCGTCGTCTCGCGCGGCGCGGCCGGCCTCATCGAGCAGGGCGCCCACGCGCGTCGCATAGGGCATCAACCGCTGGCCGGCCGGGGTGAGGCGCGCGCCGGCCCGGCTGCGTTCGAACAGCAGGACGCCCAGCGTCTCTTCGAGGCGTCGAACCCTCTGCGTGACGTTCGACTGCACCGTGTTCAGCTCGCGCGCGGCGCGGCCCATGCCGCCGAGGCGCGCTACCGCCTCGAAGGTGGTCAGATCCCTGGCATCCATGGCATCAGAATATCAGATGGCAACGATTAGTATAAATCACTGATTGGAATGCCGGGACGTCGCCTAAACTGCGGCCGTGAACAGGAGAACAGCCATGAAGTGGCAGGACCGCCGCCTTCTCGACCTTTTCGGCATCGAGCATCCCATCCTCCAGGCGCCGATGGCCGGCGTGACCTCGCCGCAGATGGCGATCGCAACCTCCGAGGCCGGCGCGCTGGGCTCGATCGCCGGTGCGATGCTGACGGCAGACGGGCTGCGCCAGGAATTCCAGATGGTGAAACAGGGCACGGCCAGGCCGTTCAACGTGAACTTCTTCGTGCACAAGGCGCCCACCGTCGATGCCGCGCGGGATGACGCCTGGCGCAAGAAGCTCGCCGGCTACTACGGGGAGCTGGGCGTGGCGCCGGGCACCAAGGGACCGTCGCGCGCCGCCTTCGACGGAGGCGCCTGCGATCTGGTGCTGGAATTCATGCCCAGGGTGGCGAGCTTCCATTTCGGCCTGCCCGACAAGACGCTGATGCAGCGCCTGAAGGCGGCCGGCATCGTGATCATCGCCTCCGCGACGACGGCCGAGGAAGCGCGCTGGCTGGAGGGCGAGGGTGTCGACGCCGTCATCGCCCAGGGCGCCGAGGCGGGCGGTCATCGCGGCATGTTCCTGGTGGACGACATCTCGCGCCAGGCCGGGACGATGGCGCTGGTGCCTCAGGTCGTCGATGCGGTGAAGGTGCCGGTGATCGCCGCCGGCGGTATCGGCGACGGGCGCGGCATCGCGGCGGCGCTGGCGCTGGGCGCCGCGGGGGCGCAGATCGGCACGGCCTTCATGCTGGCGCCGGAAGCGCGGACAGGTGCCCTGCACCGCGCGGCGCTGAAGAAGGCCAACGACAACAGCACGGTCCTCACCAACGTGTTCACCGGCCGCCCCGCGCGCGGCATCGTGAACCGCATCGTGAGCGAGGTCGGGCCGATGAGTCCCGACGCACCGACCTTTCCTTTGACGGCCGAGGCGACCCAGCCGCTGCGCGGCCCCGCCGAGGCCAAGGGCTCGACCGACTTCACGCCGCTGTGGAGCGGGCAGGCGCCGACTCTGGCGCGCGAGATGGGTGCCGGCGAGATCGTGAAGTCGATGGTGCGCGAAACCGAGGCAGTCCTCAGTCGCGTTCGCGGCTGATTCCGCGCTCCCCGGGCCTTCAGGCGAGATCAGGAGCGTCGGGACGGGCGTTTGGCGCTACCCGGTGCAGGCGGAGATTCCGCCGCTTGCGCCAGGCGGACGCGTTTGCGGATCAGGTCGATGAAGGCGCGCGCCGCGGGCGGCAACGTCCGCTCTCTTTTCCAGGCAACGCCCATCTCGACCGATGGCAGCCGGGGCATGCCGGGCAGGTGCAGATGCGCCAGGCGACCGTCCGCGAGGCCCTGGGCAATCTGCGTCGGATGGCCAAGACTGATCGCATCGGTCCCGGCGACGATGTCCAGCGCGCTGCGGAACGACGACACGGCGATCGATGGCGACACGCCACCGCCGCGCTCGTCGATCTGTGCGCCACTGTCCATGTCGGTAATGAACGACGTGCGCGACAGGGACAGGCTCGGGGTCACGAGCGGATACTGCCGCAGGTCGGCCGGCTGTGGATTCGACAATGTCAGCAGCGGATGACCGGCGCGGCAGAAGTAGACACCCTGCAGCAGGCCCAGACTGTCGACGCGGAGCGAGGGCATGTCCCGTAGGGCGAGCACGTCGAAGACCGCGAAGTCCGCCTGGTCCGACATCAGCGAATAAAGCGCTGCCGTCCACTCGCGCTCGATGATCTCCAGGCGGATCGAGGGATTGGCCTTGATGAACTGGATCGCCGCCGGCTGAACCGCGATGTCGTCGATGTAGGCGCCGGCAACGATTCGCACGCGGCCGCCCCGGCCGTCCCGCAACAGGTCCATGCGGTGGGCGAGCGCGTCGGCGCGAGCGACCAGTTCGTCGGCCATCTTCAAGACCTCGTCGCCCCCCGGCGTCGCCGTGACGTCGCGGCGCGAGCGCTCGAACACCCTCATGCCGAGCTGTTTCTCGAGGGCGGCGATGTTTCGGCTGAGAGTGGGCTGGCTGACCTTCAGGGCCGAAGCGGCTCGCCCGAAGTGACGGTGCTTCGCAAGGACCAGAGCGTGGTTCAGCAACTTCAGGTCGATATCCATTCGCATACTGTATCGTTCACCGTGTTGTTTCGCATCGTCCATGAGAACAGATTCCCGCCGATAAGCAGGAGGGGACACCATGGCAAAGAACAGGATCGGGCGGCTGCTGTCGGCGGCGGCGCTCCTCGTCGGCATCTCGGGCGGGGTGGTCACGGCACAAGCCCAGACGCCCGCGAAGCCCAACATTCTGGTCATCTTCGGCGACGATATCGGCTACTGGAACATCAGCGCCTACAATCGCGGCATGATGGGCTATCGCACGCCCAACATCGACCGGATCGCCCGGGAAGGCGCGATCTTCACCGACTATTACGGCCAGCAATCCTGCACCGCCGGCCGCGCCGCCTTCATCACCGGTCAGTCGCCGATCCGCACGGGCCTGCTGAAAGTCGGCCTGCCGGGGGCGCCGGAAGGCCTCTCGGAGAAGGATCCGACGATCGCGGATCTGCTCAAGGGCCAGGGCTACATGACCGGCCAGTTCGGCAAGAACCATCTCGGGGACCGCAACGAGTTTCTCCCGACGGTGCATGGCTTCGACGAGTTCTTCGGCAACCTCTATCACCTCAATGCGGAGGAGGAGCCGGAGAACATCGACTATCCGAAGGACCCGACCTTCAAGGCGAAGTACGGGCCGCGCGGCGTGCTGAAATGCGTCGCCACCGCCACCGAAACGCCGGGTGAGGATCCGCGCTTCGGGAAATGGGGCAAGCAGAAGTGCGAGGACACGGGCCCGCTCACCAAGAAGCGCATGGAGACGGTCGACGAGGAATTCCTCGGCGCCTCGCTCGACTTCATGGATCGCGCGAACCGCGACAAGAAGCCGTTCTTCGCCTGGGTTAACTCCACGCGCATGCACATCTGGACGCATCTCAAGCCTTCGTCCGAAGGCAAGACCGGTCTGGGCGTCGTCGCGGACGGCATGGTCGAGCATGACGGTCAGGTCGGACAACTGCTGAAGAAGCTCGACGATCTCGGCATCACCCAGAACACGATCGTGATCTACACCACGGACAACGGCGCCGAGGTGATGAGCTGGCCCGATGGCGGCACGACGCCCTTCCGCGGCGAGAAGAACACCAACTGGGAGGGCGGCTATCGCGTCCCGGCGATGGTGCGCTGGCCGGGGCAGGTCCGTCCGGGCACCGAAATCAACGAGGTCTTCTCGGCGGAGGACTGGCTGCCGACCCTCACCGCGGCGGCCGGCGAAGGCAACGTCAAGCAGCGTCTGGTCCAGGGTGCCAGCTTCAACGGCAAGCCCTTCAAGGTCCATCTCGACGGCTACGACCAGCGCGATCTCCTGAAGGCGGGCACGGGCAGCGCCCGCAAGGAGTTCTTCTACTGGACCGACGACGGCGGACTGGCGGGCCTGCGCCACGACAAGTGGAAGCTGGCCTTCATGGAGCAGCGCAAGCACGGGTTCGACGTGTGGCAGGATCCGATGGTCACCCTGCGCGTGCCCAAGCTGTTCGACCTCAGGGCCGATCCTTTCGAGCGTGCCGACCACGAGGGCATGGGCTACGGGCGCTGGCGCATCGATCGCATCTACCTGCTGGTGCCGGCGCAGACCTACGTGAGCGACTTCATCAAGACGCTGGTGGAGTTCCCGCCGCGCCAGAAGCCGGGCTCTTTCAACCTCGAAGGCGTGCTGAACAAGCTTACTTCTCCGCCTCAGGGCGCCAACTAGAAGGGGCGCTCATGGCGGCCGAGAGAAGAGGGGTGTAGAACCGGCCGCCATGAGTCACCACGCTGGCACCCTCTCGCCGCATCCCGCGATGGTCCGGATTCCCGGCGGCACGTTCCGCATGGGGTCGGACCATCACTATGCCGAGGAGCAGCCGGCACACACCGTGACGGTGGACGGCTTCTGGATCGACGAGACGCCGGTCACAAATGCCCAGTTCCGCCGGTTCGTCGAAGCGACCGGCCATGTCACCTGGGCCGAGATCGACCCCGACCCAAAGGACTATCCCGGCGCGCGCCCCGGGATGCTGAAGGCCGGCGGCCTGGTCTTCACGCCGCCCTCGAAGCCCGTCGACCTCGCCGACTGGAGCCAGTGGTGGCGCTTCACTTTCGGCGCGATGTGGCGACGGCCCTACGGCAAGGGCAGTCACATCGGCGGGCTCGACGAGCATCCGGTCGTGCAGGTCGCCTATCGCGATGCCGAGGCCTATGCGAAGTGGGCCGGCAAGGAGCTGCCAACGGAAGCCGAATGGGAGTTCGCCGCGCGCGGCGGGCTCGACGGCGCGGAGTTCGCCTGGGGAGACGAACTCACGCCCGGCGGCAAGCACATGGCGAACACCTGGCAGGGTGCCTTTCCACACGAGAATACCCGCGCCGACGGCTTCGCGCGCACCTCCCCCGCGAAAGCCTATCCCGCGAACGGCTACGGCGTGTACGACATGATCGGCAACGTCTGGGAATGGACGACCGACTGGTATTCCGCCCGACATGAAGCCGACGCCGCCAAGGCCTGCTGCGTGCCTGAAAACCCGCGCGGCGCGACGCTGGAGCAGAGCTACGATCCGCGTGATTCCGTGCGCATCCCGCGCAAGGTACTGAAGGGCGGCTCGCATCTCTGTGCCCCAAGCTACTGCAAGCGCTATCGCCCGGCGGCGCGCCACGCCGAGCAGATCGACACGACGACCAGCCATGTCGGCTTCAGGTGCGTCGTGCGCGGATGACCTGCTCGACGAGTTGATCGACGAAGGTTCGTGTGATGGGCGCGTGTCCCATCAGCAGGCGATAGAAGAGCGGTCCGAAGATCAGGTCGAGGGTGACGTCCATGTCCTCGGGTTCGTCGATGGACCGGTCCGCGATGCATCGCTCCAGCAGGACGCGCGTGGCATCGCGGTTGCGGGCGATGAACTCGTTGCGAAACGCCTTGGCGAGTTCGGTCTCCGATTGCGCGGCGGCAACCATGGCCGCGACGCTGCGCCCCGTCGGCGCGGCGAAGGCATCCGCGAGGGCATGAAGCTGCGCCCGCAACGCCGCCAGTGCGCTCCGGGGCGATCGAGCGGCATCGGTCGCGCCCGTTCTTTCGAGGAACGCCGCCATGGCCACGGCGGGCGCGTTGGGCCAGTAGCGGTAGATCGTCGGTCGGCTGACGCCGGCCTTCTGCGCGATCGCCTCGATCGTGACAGCGGTCAGTCCGCCGCGTTCCAGAAGATCGCGCGCCGCGACCAGGATGGCGGCGCGTGTGCGCGGATCGCGGGGACGGCCGCGTACCGGTGGGGCTGAGGAGGCTTGACGGGACATGTATTAACGTTACGATACGTAACGTAATATAACACAGGTGATGCCATGACCGCAAAGACCATGCCCTCCGGTCAGACCGTGCGGGCGCACATGACGGTGCACGACGCCAAGGCCGCGATCGACTTCTACGCGAAGGCTTTCGGCGCGGTGGAACTGTTCCGCCTGGTCGAGCCCGCGGGCCGCGTCGGCCATGCCGAGATCCGCATCGGCGAAACGGTGCTGATGATGAACGACGAATATCCCGACTTCGGCGCGCGGAGCCCGGGCTCGATCGGCGGCTCTCCGGTGTCGTTCCACATCTCGGTGCCCGATGCCGATGCGGCGGTCGGAAAGGCCGTGGCCGCCGGCGCGACCCTGGTGCGGCCGGTGCAGGACCAGTTCTACGGCGATCGTTCCGGCATGGTCGCCTGTCCCTTCGGCTATCGCTGGTTCCTGGCGGCCCCGAAGGAAGTCGTGGGTCCGGAGGAGATGCAGAAG
>LSKJ01000122.1 GCA_001557035.1 Rhodospirillaceae bacterium CCH5-H10
GGCGGGCGGCTGGTCGGCGGTCACGCTGGCGGCAAAGGCGGCGAGAGCGTCCATGGCTCCTCCTAGCGGCGCTTCAGGCGGAAGCGCAGCAGATGCAGGCGGTGCGAGAAGAAGCCCCAGGCCGAGAACTTGAGATAGCGCTCGTAGCGCCTCGTCTGGTCCTTGCCGACCATGTCGATCGCCTGGGCGCGCTTTTCCTTGAGGTTGGCGGCCCAGATCTCGCAGGTCCGGCCATAGTCGTTGCGGTCGTTGCGGAAGCGCTCGACCTCGAACAGGCCGTTGGCGGCGGCGAGGATCTCCGGCAGGCGCGGCAGTTCGGAGTCGGGGAAGATGTCCTCGACCAGCGGACCCATCGGCACTTTGTCGTCGGGATCGCCATAGGCGATGGTCTGCAGGGTCATGCGGGCGTCGGGCGCCAGCATGTCGCGGCAGCGGGTGAAGAAGTGGCGGTAGATCGCCGTCTTGGTCGCCGCATCGTCGCGCGGCTTGGTGAAATGTTCGAAGGCGCCGACCGAGATGATCGCGCCGTAGGGTTCGGCCGGCTGGTGGTCGGCCCAGCTCTCGACGCGGATCTCGACGGGCGGCGAGCCGGCCTCGCGAAGGGCGGCGCGCGCGAGTTCGGCCTGCGCGTCGCTCAAGGTCAGGCCGACGCCACGCGCCAGCGGCGGCGCGCCCGGCGCGCGGCTCGCGACGGCGGCGCGCAGCATGCCACCCCAGCCGCAGCCGATGTCGAGCAGGCTCGGCGAGCGGTCGGCGCCGGCGTGGCGCAGGTGCCAGTCGATCTTGCGGCGCTGCGCCTCGGCCAGCGGCCCCGTATCGCTCTCGTCGCGCCACATCGCCGACGAGTAGGTCATCGTCTCGTCCAGCCACAGCCGGTAGAAGTCGTTGCCGACGTCGTAGTGGGCGCGAATGGCCTCCGCCGATGCGCCGGTGGTCGCTGTTTGTTCGTTCATCGATTGGTTCCGATCATCATGGCGCCACCATAGTCCATTTGTGCGGCCGCGCCGAAAGCGGGATCGCCTCTGCGTTTTCGCCGCCTTGCATCAAGATGACGTTTGTCTCAGAAATGCCACCGCGGAGTGGTTAAAGAACCCTTATAAATCGCGCGCTTCGTGCAAAAGGGTTCAGGCAGTCAGGGTTGCTTCCGATGACGACGATGGATGAGCCGCAAGGCGTTGGGCAGAAGGGCCGCTTCTATCTCACCAAGAACATCTGGGTTCCCCAGGAGCCGCTGGAGAAGCTGAACCTCAGGCTCTCCGACTGGATCCTGCGCAACATGCCCAAGCTGCCGCTGGCCGGCGAGGATGCCCTGAAGTCCTTCCCCGTCCTGGGCGAGCTCAGGAAGAGCCACGACAAGATCAAGGCCGACCTGAACTACCTTCTTAGCCACCATGAGGAAATCCCGGCCCTGCACGAGGTCCATCCGCGCGACCTCTACGTGCCGGGCCGCGCCTGGCGCACGTTCATCCTGAAGATCTACGGGCACGAGATTACGGCGAACACGGCGGCGGTTCCGGACACGATGGCCGCCATCAATCGCCTGCCGGGCGTTCACACGGCGCTGTTCAGCATCCTGGCGGGCCGCGCCGAGATCGAGCCGCACCGGGGTTCCGCCGCCGGCGTCATCCGCTTCCACTATCCGCTGATCGTGCCGAAAGAACCGGAGAAGTGCTGGATCGAGATCGGCGGCCACCACTTCTTCTGGGAAGAGGGTGTGCCCCTGGTGTTCGACGATACGCGCGAGCACTGGGTCAAGAACCAGACCGACGAGACGCGCGTCGTGCTGATCATCGACTTCAACGCCAACATGCCGTTCCCGGTGAACCTCTACACCGGCCTGCGCTACGAACTCGGCCGCCGCAGCGCCGAGGTGAAGGCGGTGTACGACCGCGCCGCGATCGGCGTGCCGCCGCGTTCGGCCGCCTGACCCGGACTATTCGACCAGCTCGGCAAGCCGCGTGATGATGCGGGTCGGCTGTGCGGTGGCATTGGCCGGCACGCCGGCCTTGAACGGGTCGTACCAGATGCCGCACATGCCCAGCATCTGCGGCGCCACGACTTCCCATTCGTAGTTGTCGCCGACCATCCAGGCGTCTTCGGGCCCGACGCCCAGCCGCTCCAGCGCATGACGGTAGACGCCGAGTTCCGGCTTGCCCTGGCCGAACTCGCCCTCGATCTGGATGTGATGGAAGCGGTGGGCCAGTTCGAACCGCTCGATCTTGGCGCGCTGCGTCTCCGACGCTCCGTTGGTCACGAGGGCCAGGCGCACGCCGGCATCGCGCAGCGCGTCGACCGTGGCATGGGCATCGGGATAGAGCCGGTATTCCTTGCGCCGCAGTTCGGTGAAGGAATCGGCGATGCGGTCGGCCAGCGCATCGTCCGGCCGGCCGAGCCTCGCGAGGCCGCGGCGCACCGACAGGCGGCGGGCGCTGGGAATGTCGAGGCGCCACTTCGCCGCCTCCGCGCGATCGTTCCAGAAGGCGCGCGCTTCTTCCATCACAGCCGTGCGCACCCGCGCGATCGCAGCTTCGTCATGGGCATCGAGATGGGCCGAGAAGACATGGAGCAGGCGCGTCCAGGCCTCTTCCGGCTGCGCATAGGCCCGGATCAGCGTGTCGTCCATGTCGAACAGGATGGCGCGGGGAAGCCCCGCTCGGGGAGAATCGGCCATCGTCAGTTGGTCGGCTGGCCCGCGAAGGTCGTGGGAGCGGGGCTGACCACGACGCCGCGGTCTCCTTGGACCTCGATCACGGCCAGCGCCCGCTCGGAGCGGCCGTCGGGCAGGAAGCGGAAGATGCCGTCGACGCCGGAGAAGCCGTTGGGGTTGGTGAGCGCCTCGGCGGAGAAGTCGCCGCCCGGCTTCAGCCGCGCGAGATGTCCGGCGAGGGCAACCCCGTCATAGGCGAGGGTCGCCAGCCGATGCGGCGGCCGCCCGTAGGTCGAGACGAAGCGGCGCTCGAAATCCGCGCGCTTGGCCGGATCCGGCGCGGCGTACCAGGCGCCTCGCAGCATGGTCTCGTTGCCCACGCCGGGGAAATCCCAGACGCCCGTGCCGATCAGCTGCACCGCGCGCCCGTCGAGGCCGTTGGTGGCCAGAGAGGCGAGGGCGATTGGAAGCGTGGGCGGTGCGACGGGGACCAGGACGGCGAGCTTGCCGCCGTCGCCCTTGGCCGACGCGGCGAGCTGGCGGGCCTGGATCGGGATGTCGGTGCCGTTGGGATCGAAGAACTCGCGGCCGACGACGGCGCCGCCGCGCGTGTTCACGTAGGTTTCGAGGGTGCGCGCCATCTGCTCGCCATAGGACGTCTGCGGCGCGAAGGTCGCGAAGCGGCGAATGCCCGACTCGAAAGCGTGGTCGACCACGCGGCGGACCTGCGGCGGGGCGGCGATTCCCATGATCCAGACGCCGCGCTGGGCGACCTGTTCGTCGTTCGAGAAGGCCACCACGTTCATGCCGCCCTGGTTGACCAGGGGCACCAGCGCCGAGGCCGACGTACCGTAGAGCGGTCCCAGGACGAGGGCGGCGCCGTCGAGGCGCGCCTTGCGATAGGCTTCGATGGCGGTGTCGGCGCTGTCGCCGCTGTCATAGGCCGACAGAGCCAGGTCCTTGGCGCCGCTGTCGAACAGGGACATTTCGGCGGCCTGCTGCATCGCCTGCCCGATCGGGGCGGCCCGGCCGCTGAGCGGCAGCAGGAGGGCGATGCGCACCTTGCCGGAAGCGGTGAGCGGCGAACCCGATTGGGCGGCAACGGTCACCGGTCGCGCGGCGGGCGTGCTAGTCTTGGGCGGCTCGCTGCAGGCGCCCAAAAAGAGGGCGGCGGTGGCGAGCACGAGGAATGACCTACGCATCGGCGCGAAACTCCGGCGATCGGAAGCAAATGGACTTGGACGAACGGCCCCAAGCTACCGACGGGCAGCCCCCGCGTAAACCGCCGCTCGCCCCCGGGCTGCATATTGTTGCCACACCGATCGGCAACATGCGCGACATCACGCTGCGCGCACTCGACGTGCTGCAAGCGGCCGACCTGATCGCCTGCGAGGACACGAGGGTGTTCGCCAAACTCGCCACCCACTACGGCATCGCCGTCCCGACCATCGCCTACAGCGATGCCACGCAGGACAAGGCCGAGCCGCGTGTCGTCCGGGCCCTCGCCGCCGGAAAGGCCGTCGCGCTGGTATCGGACGCGGGCATGCCGCTGATCTCCGATCCGGGCTACCGGCTGGTGCGCGCCGCGGTCGCAGCCGGTCATGCCGTGACCTCGGCGCCCGGGGCGTCGGCCGTGCCCATGGCGCTGGCTTTGTCGGGACTGCCGACCGACCGCTTCTTCTTCGCGGGGTTCCTGCCGGCCAAGGCGACGGAGCGGCGGCGCGCCATCGGCGAGGTCGCGACCATTCCCGCCACCCTCGTCTTCTTCGAGGCACCGCACCGGCTGCCGGAGGCGCTGGCCGATCTGCTGGAACTGCTGGGCGACCGGCCGGCGGCCGTCGCACGCGAGCTCACCAAGATGTTCGAGGAGGTGCGTCGCGCGCCGCTCGCCACGCTGGCCGCGCACTATGCGGCGCATCCGGACGTGAAGGGCGAGATCGTCGTCGTGATCGGCGCGCCTTCCGCCGACACCCAACGCAGCGCCGGCGACGTCGACGAGGCCTTGCGCGAGGCCATGGCCGGGGCCTCCCTGAAGGATGCCGCTTCCGAGGTCGCGGCCCGCTTCGGGTTGAAGCGGCGCGACGTCTATGCCCGTGCCCTCGAGATGAAGCGGGGCGCCTCATGACGCTGCAGACGCGCCAGAAAGCCTATCGCATGGGCCACACGGCGGAGTGGCGGGCAGTCTGGCGCCTGCGGCTCGGCGGCTATTCGATCCTGATGCGGCGCTACAAGACGCGACTGGGCGAGATCGACATCGTGGCGCGCCGCGGCAACGTGCTGGCCTTCGTCGAAGTGAAGGCCCGCCGGGACTTCGCCAAGGCGGCCGATGCGCTGGGTCCGCGGCAGTTCGGCCGTGTCGCCCGGGCGGCCAGCCTGTTCATCGCCCATCATCCGCGCTATGCCGCCTGCTCGGTGCGCTTCGATGCGGTGCTGGTCGGTGGCGTGTGGCCACGCCATCTGCCGGACGTGTGGCAGGCGCCGGAGTGATGCGTGTCGGATGATCTGGGTCGACTGAGGGATCTGTGCGCCGGCGACGGCGAGCGGATCGATCTTCTCGAGGCGGGCTTCCTGCTGAGCCGTCTCGTGCGCGAAGAGCCCGTCGATCTCGCACCCTTCCGCCAGCAGGTGACGGCGATGGCGGCCGATCTCGCCGACCTCGTCCACCGGCGCGGCGCCTCTCCCGAGGCCCTCGCCGAAGTGATCGCGCGCTCCTATGCCTATCGCGGCGACAGCGAGACCTACGACGATCTGCAGAACGCCGACCTCGTGCGGGTCATCGAGCGCCGCAAGGGCCTGCCGGTGGCGCTTTCGATCCTCTACCTTCATGTCGCCCGCGCCCAGGGATGGACGGCGGAGGGACTGGCCTTCCCCGGCCATTTCCTGATCCGCATCGGAATCGACGGGGCGCGTCACGTCGTCGATCCGTTCCACGAGGGCGCGGTGCGCGACGCCGCCGACCTGCGTAGGCTGCTGCGGCAGGTCCTGGGGGGCGAGGCCGAACTGGTGCCGGCACATTTCGATGCCGTATCCGACCGCGACGTGCTGCTGCGCCTGGAGAACAACGTCCGGCTGCGCCTCGCCAGGCGCGAGGACTGGCCGGGCGCGGCGCGCTCGCTCGACCGCATGCTGGCGATCGCACCGGACCGGGAGGAGCTGCTGTTCGAGGCCGGCCAGCTCAACGCACGTCTCGACAAGAGGCGGGCCGCCATCGCCGCCTACCAGCGAATCCTGGAGCTGGACGGCGATCCGGGCCTGCGCCAGCGCGTTTCGGCGCTGTTGCAGGAACTGCGCCGCGGCCTTAACTGAAAACCCGTCGCCCTTCGTTTCGAGCCCGATAGTCAGGATAATCCCATGAAGCTCAGCGTCGCCATCCAGATGGACCATGTCTCGACCATCGACATCGACGGCGATTCGACCTTCGTGCTGGGCCTGGAGGCGGAAAAGCGCGGTTACGCGGTCTGGCACTACACGCCGCAGGACCTGATCTTCCGCGACCGCAAGGTGATGGCGCGCGCCCAGCCGATGAAGCTCCGGCGCGAGAAAGGCAATCACTTCACGCTGGGCGCCCCGGAGATGATCGACCTGTCCACGATCGACGTGGTCCTGTTGCGCCAAGATCCGCCGTTCGACATGTCGTACATCACGACGACGCATCTGCTGGAGCATGTCCATCCGAAGACCCTGGTGGTCAACGATCCGGCGAGCGTGCGCAATGCGCCAGAGAAGCTGTTCGTCACGCATTTCGACAATGTGATGCCGCCGACGCTCATCACCACCGACGCCCGCGCGCTGCGCGAATTCCGCGACGAGCACAAGGACATCATCCTGAAGCCCCTGTTCGGCAACGGTGGCGCCGGCGTGTTCCGGGTGCGGCCCGACGACGAGAATTTCGCCTCGCTGCTCGAGATGTTCTCGCAGCGCAGCCGCGAGCCGGTGATCGCCCAGCGTTATCTTCCCGAGGTGCGCAAGGGCGACAAGCGCATCATCCTGATCGACGGCAAGGCGGTCGGCGCGATCGACCGCGTGCCGGCGGCCGGCGAGGCGCGCTCGAACATGCATGTCGGCGGCAAGGCGGTGAAGGCCTCGCTCACCAAGCGCGACATCGAGCTGTGCGAGACGATCGGGCCGGAACTGGCGAAGCGCGGCCTGATCTTCGTCGGCATCGACGTGATCGGCGACTATCTCACGGAGATCAACGTCACGTCGCCGACCGGGCTGCAGCAGATCAACCGCTTCGACGGCGTCTCGCTCGAGGCGCAGATCTGGGACCGTATCGAGGTCCGCTACCAGGAAACCCGCGGGAGCAAGCCATGATTCGCCGTTCGTTTCTTTCCCTTTCCCTGATCCTGCCGGCCGGCGCGGCCTTTGCGCAGGCGCTGGGCGGTACCGAGCTGTTCGGCCAGAAGCAGATCGTGCGGGCGGTCCTCGAGGGCGACGACGAGAAGGTGCGGCAGGCGCTGCTGAAGCACGAGAGCCCGAACCAGACCGCCAACAACGGTTCGCCCCTGCTGACGGTGGCGGTCCGCGCGGGGCATATTCCCGTCGTCGAGACCCTGCTCAAGGGCGGTGCCATGCCCGATGCCGTCGATCCCGAAGGCTACACGGCCGTCATGCGGGCGGCCGAGAAGGGCGATGTCGAGATCGTCGAGATCCTGCTGCGCCGCAACGCCAGCACGCGCGCGCAGAACCGGCAGGGACAGACGGCGCTGATGATCGCCTCGGCGCGCGGCTACGCGGAGATCGTGCGGCTGCTGCTGGAAAAGAAGGCCGACCCGAACTCGCGCGACTTCACCGGGCGCACGGCGCTGGGCTATGCCAGGCAGGCCAATCGCGGTTCGATCGAGGCGATGCTGCGCCGGGCCGGCGGCAAGGAATGACCGCGTCCGGGACGGCGCCGATCCGGATCACCGGCTCGCTGGCGATCGACCCGGAGGAAATCCAGGAAAGCTTCGTTCGGGCGGCCGGTCCGGGTGGCCAGCACGTCAACACGACATCGACGGCGGTGCAGTTGCGCTTCGACGTGCGCCGTTCGCCGTCGCTGCCCGACGACGTGCGGCAACGGCTGGAACGCCTGGCCGGACGGCGCCTGACGCGCGATGGCGTGCTGGTCCTCGTGGCCCAGGGCCAGCGCAGCCAGTTGCGCAACCGCGAGGAGGCACTCGCCCGCCTGGTCGAGTTGATCCTCGAAGCGACCCACAAGCCGGTGCCGCGTGTGAAGACCAAGGTGAGCCGTTCCGCGAAGCGTCGGCGCGTCGACGACAAGAAGCGTCACGGCGCCGTCAAATCCCTGCGGCGCGCCCGGTCATCCGACGACTGACGACGCGCCGGCTATTGCGCTAAGGTCACGGCCTTGTAGCAGAAGAGGTGCGCCGTGACGGATGTTCGCAAAGAGACAGATAGCCTCGGTGAGGTGAGCGTTCCCGCCGACAAGCTGTGGGGCGCGCAGACGCAGCGGTCGCTGGAGCATTTCAGCATCGGCAAGGACCTGATGCCGCGCGAGATGATCACCGCCTATGCCACGCTGAAGAAGGCCTGCGCCAACGCCAACCACGCCGGCAAGCGGCTGGACGACACCGCGCACAAGCTGATCCTCGAGACCTGCGACGAGATCCTGGCCGGCCAGCATCACGACATGTTCCCGCTGCACGTCTGGATGACCGGCAGCGGCACGCAGTTCAACATGAACGTGAACGAGGTGATCTCAAATCGCTGCTGCCAGCTCGCCGGCACGCCGCTCGGCTCGAAGAAGCCGGTGCATCCTAACGACCACGTGAACATGTCGCAGTCGTCGAACGATTCGTTCCCGTCGGTCATGTACATCGCCGCCGCCGTCAACACGAAGGAGCGCCTGCTGCCGTCGCTGAAGGCGCTGCACGATGCGATCGATGCCAAGGCGAAGGAATGGGCGAGCATCGTCAAGATCGGCCGCACCCACATGCAGGATGCGACGCCGATCACGCTTGGCCAGGAATGGTCGGGCTATGCCGGCATGCTGGCCGACAATATCGAGCGGGTCGAGGATGCCCTGAAGGGTGTCTATCGCCTGGCGCTGGGCGGTACGGCGGTCGGCACCGGCATCAACGCGGCGCCGGGCTTTGACGTGGCCGCCGCGGCTGAAATCGCCAAGCTGACCGGACTGCCGTTCGTGACGGCGCCCAACAAGTTCACGGTGCAGGGCGCGCACGATGCGCTGGTCCAGCTCTCGGGCGCCTTTCGCACGCTCGCGGTCTCGCTCTACAAGATCGCCAACGACATCCGCCTGATGTCGTGCGGCCCGCGCGCCGGCTTTGCCGAACTGCACATCCCGGAGAACGAGCCGGGTTCCTCGATCATGCCGGGCAAGGTCAACCCGACCCAGGCCGAGGCGCTGACCATGATCGCGGTGCAGGTCATGGCCAACGACGTCGCGGTCGGCTTCGGCGGCGCCAGCGGCTACCTCGAGATGAACGTGTACAAGCCGCTGATGATCTACAACATCACGCACTCGATCACGCTGATGACCGACGGTTGCGCCAACTTCCGCAAGTTCCTGGTCGAGGGCACGCAGCCCAACCTCAAGAAGATCAAGGAATATGTCGACCGCTCGCTGATGCTTGTGACGGCGCTGGCGCCCGTGATCGGCTACGACAAGGCGTCGAAGATCGCCCATTACGCGATCGACCACGACCTCACGCTGAAGGAAGCCGCGCTGAAGCTTGAGTATGTGACGGAGGCCGAGTTCGACAAGGTCGTCGACCCGTCGAAGATGGTTCATCCCTACGTCGCGACGGAGTAGGCGGCACGTCGTCCTCTCCGAGACCTCTAGAGGCTTTCCGAACACGATAGGATCGCCAACACTAACCTCATGCTGAGGAGCGCTCCACAGGAGCGCGTCTCGAAGCATGGGCACGAGC
>LSKJ01000123.1 GCA_001557035.1 Rhodospirillaceae bacterium CCH5-H10
CACCACCGCCGGTCCCCGTGATCGACGCGCCGCCGGAGAAGCCCAAGCGCGGCTGGTGGCGTCGCTAGGCGGGACCGACAGAATGCGCCGCCGTTCCCTGATCGCCGGCGCTGCCGCGCTGCCATTCGGCAGCGCGGCGAAAGCGGATACTTTTCCGAACGGCCCGTTCCGCATCATCGTGCCGTTCGGTCCGGGCTCGGCCACCGACCAGAGCGCGCGCAACGTCGCCGAGGGCCTCAACAAGGCCTTTGGTGTTCCGGCCGTCGTCGAGAACAAGCCGGGGGCCAACGGCTGTCTCT
>LSKJ01000124.1 GCA_001557035.1 Rhodospirillaceae bacterium CCH5-H10
CTGAGAAGCTCGTCGAGATGGCGCGGATCGTTGTGGCGGAAGATGCGCCGCGTGGCGCCGGAGTGCCGGATGCCCGCGATCATCGAGGCGTGGTTGTAGGCGTCCGAATAGAGTTCGCAGCCGGGCAGCATGGCGCCCAGCGTCTGCAGGGTCGTCTCGTTGGCGACGTAGCCCGAGGTGAAGACGAGCGCTGCTTCCTTGCCGTGCAACTGCGCCAGCTCGCGCTCCAGCGCGGCGTGCAGCGTGTTGGTGCCGGAAATGTTGCGTGTGCCGCCCGCGCCGGAGCCCTGGGCGCCGATCGCAGCCTGCATCGCCTCGACGACGGCGGGATGCTGTCCCATGGCGAGATAGTCGTTGCTGCACCAGACGGTGACGTCGCGCGCGGCTTCGCCCTCGCGATGCAGCCGGGCGCGCGGAAAAGCGCCGACGATGCGTTCCAGTTCGGCGAAGACGCGATAGCGGCCCTCGTCGCGAAGGCGGCCGAGATGGCCTTTGAAGAAGGCTTCGTAGTCCATGCGCTGGTGTCTCCCGCGTGACCACTCTAGGCGCAAGGAGATTTCACGGCAGGCACAAATTGGTCGCGGTCCGGCGACAGTGATTGAGAATGGCTCGCAGGCGTGTCAGCGCAGCAGAGGGACGATCAAGGCAAGGCTGACGAACAGCGAAACCGACAGGAGAGGCAATGCGCCCAGCCAGCGGGTCTGTCCCGCCAGGCCGTCCCAATAACGCAAGGTCGGTACCGCAGCCCACAGGGCGAACAGGAAGCCCAGCACCCAGAAGAAGAGGGCGAGGGGCATCGCGACGTTCGCCTGGTCGTCGGTGGCGGTCGCGATGCCCAGGCCCACGACAGCCGGCGGGATCGCGGCGGTGAACAGCGACACCGCCCAGATCGCCCGGCTGCGGATGCGCTGGCTGGTGCCGAACGGCGGGCCAGCGCTCACGGTCAGCCCTTGAACAGGCCTTCCGACTTGAGGTCGGCCAGCGTCGCGTCGAATGCCTGACGCAGGCGGCCGAACAGGTCACCGAGTTCGGTCTCGTTGATGACCAGCGGCGGGCAGATCGCGACACGGTCGCCCATGTTGCGGATGAACAGGCCGCGTGCCACGGCGTGGTTGTAGACGCGCAGGCCGGCGCCCACGGCCACGAGATCGAACGGCGCCTTGGTCTTCTTGTCGGCCACGATCTCCAGCGCGCCCATCATGCCGACGCTCATCGCCTCGCCCACCAGCGGGTGGTCGGCGAAGGACTGCACGTGCTGCGTGAAGATCGGGCTCATGCGCTTGGCATGACCGAACAGGTCGGTCTCGTCGTAGATCTTTTGAGCCTCGAGCGCGACCGCGGCGGCGACCGGATGGCCGGAGTAGGTGAAGCCGTGGCCCCAGGTGCCGATCTTGTCGCTCTCGCTCATCAGCGCCTGGTAGACCTTCTCGCTCACCATCACCGCCGAGATCGGCAGGAACGACGCCGACAGCGCCTTGGCGCAGGTCAGGATGTCCGGCTTGATGTTCATCGTCTGGCTGCCCCAGACGTTGCCGGTGCGTCCGAAGCCGCAGATCACCTCGTCGGCGACGAACAGCATGTCGTACTTCCTGCAGACCGCCTGGATCTTCTCGTAGTAGCCCTTTGGCGGGACGATGACGCCGCCGGCACCCATCACCGGCTCGGCGATCATCGCGGCGACCTGGTCGGCGCCGCCTTCCTTGATGATGAGCGCCTCGAGCTCCTCGGCGCAGCGGGTGGCGAACTGCTCCTCGGTCTCGCCTTCGGCGCCGAAGCGGTAGAAGTGCGGGCAGGTCGTGTGCAGCACGCCCTGGATCGGCAGGTCGAACGAGCGATGGTTGGTGGGCAGGCCGGTGAGGCTCGCCGAGGCGACCGTCACGCCGTGATAGCCCTTGATGCGCGAGACGATCTTCTTCTTCTGCGGGCGGCCGAGCGCATTGTTCATGTACCACACCATCTTCACGACGGTGTCGTTGGCCTCGGAGCCGGAATTGGCGAAGAACACCTTCGACATTTCGACCGGCGCCATCGACTTCAGCTTCTCCGCGAGGTTGATCGCGGGCTCGTGGGAGCGCTGGTTGAAGGCGTGATAGAACGGCAGCTGCTTCATCTGCTCGTAGGCGACGGTCGCCAGGCGCTCGTTGCTGAAGCCCAGAGCGGCCGACCAGAGGCCCGCCATGCCCTCGATGTATTCCTTGCCGTCGTCGTCCATCACGTAGACGCCGCGGCCGCGCACGATGGTCAGGGGACCGGTCGTCTCGTGCTTCTTGAAGTTGGTGTAGGGGTGCAGGTGGTGGGCAATGTCCCGCGAGGCATTGGAATTGCCGCGGAAGCTGCGAGAAACGTCATTCATGCCGGTACCCCTGGAACAGTGAGGGGCGCACGATAACCCGCCTGAGCATGAAGTTCACTGTGCCTGCCCATGCAAATTTTTTGTGCAATTGACGCGCTCCGGGCCCCGGTGCAACTTGAGTGAGATATGCGCGGACGCAGGGCCGGCGGCCGGGGACGCCCTTCTGTGTCAGCCAACGGGGACCATCGAGGGGGTAAATCCATGCACTTCAATCTGCGGCATTCAGTGGCGCTGACGGCGCTCGCCTGCGCCAGCTTCGCCTTTACACCGGCGGCCGACGCCAAGACTTTCAAGTGGGCCAATTCGGGCGACGTCAGCTCGATGGATCCCTACGCCCGGCAGGAGACCTTCCTGCTGACCTTCAACTCGAACATCTACGATCCGCTGATTCGCCGCGACAAGGATCTGAAGCTCGAGCCGGCGCTTGCCACCAAGTGGGGCCAGACCGATCCGCTGACCTGGTTCTTCGATATTCGTCCGGGCGTGAAATTCCACGACGGCACGCCGCTCACCGCCGACGACATCGTGTTTTCGCTCAATCGCGCCAACGGTCCCGGCTCGAACATGGGCAGCAACTTCGTCTCGGTGAAGGAGATCAAGAAGACGGGCGACCTGCGTGTCGAGGTCACGACGAAGTATCCCGATCCGCTGCTGGCCGACAAATGGGCGGCGCTCGGCATGATGTCGAAGGCCTGGGCCGAGAAGAACAACGCCGTCAATTCCGCCGACATGACCAAGAACGAGGAGAACTTCGCGACCCGCAACGCGATGGGCACCGGTCCGTTCATGCTCAAGGAGCGCAAGGCCGGCGAGAAGACGATCCTCGTCAACAATCCCAACTGGTGGGACAAGCCGGTCCACAACATCACCGAGGTGATCTTCACGCCGGTGTCGAACCCGGCGACCCGGATCGCGGCGCTCAAGGCCGGCGACATCGACATGACCTACGAGGTCCCGCCGGCCGACACCGAGTCCCTGAAGAGGGACGCCAACGTCAAGGTGCTCGAAGGCCCGGAGACCCGCGTCGTGTTCCTGGGCTTCGACCAGGAGCGGCCGGAACTGCTCGAGTCGAACGTCAAGGGCAAGAACCCGTTCAAGGACAAGAAGGTCCGCGAGGCCATCCATCGCTCGATCGACGTCGACGCGATCAAGCGGACCGTGATGCGCGGCCAGTCGTTCCCGACCAACCTGATGGTGGCGCCGGGCATCAATGGCTACATGAAGGACCTCGACAAGCGGCCGGCGCTGCTGAAGCCCGAGGAAGCCAAGAAGATGCTGGCCGACGCGGGCTATCCCAACGGCTTCGAAGTGGGCATGGATTGCCCCAACGACCGCTACGTCAACGACGAGAAGATCTGCCAGGCCGTGGTTTCAATGCTGGCCAAGATCGGCGTGAAGGTGAATCTGCGGGCGCAGACCCGCAACCTCTACTTCGCCAAGATCCTGCGCAAAGCCGACCTCAAGCCGGGCGACACCAGCTTCTACATGCTGGGCTGGTCGCCGGCGCAGACCTACGACGTGCACAACGTGTTCGAGGCGCTGATCCAGACCCCGAACGCCGCCACCAAGAAGGGCCAGTTCAACGCCGGTGGCTACTCCAATCCGGCTGTCGACAAGCTGGCCGACTCGATGGAGCAGGAGACCGACAAGGCCAAGCGTGACGCCATGATCCGCGAAGCCACCAAGCTCTATGTCGACGACTTCGCCTACGTCCCCCTGCATCAGCAGGCGGTCGTGTGGGCGGCGCGCAAGAACATCGACTTGGTTCAGCCCGCCGACAACAGCTTCCCGCTGCGCTTCGTGCAGGTGAAGTAGGCGACCTGACGATTTCGACGATCGGCCCCGACCGCACTCACGCGGCCGGGGCCGGTTCGGTTTTGGCGCCTTTCCTGCTGGCGCGGCGCGCGGGCTCAACAGACATCCGATGCTTGCCTTCATTCTGAGACGACTTCTGCAATCGATCGCCGTGCTGCTGGCGGTAGGCGTTGTTGCGTTCTCGCTGTTCCGCTACGTCGGCGACCCGATCAACGCCATGGTCGGCCAGGACACGACGATGGAGGAACGCGCCGAACTGCGTACCAAGCTCGGCCTGAACGATCCGGCGCCGGTTCAGTTCTTCCACTTCATTGCCAATGCCGCGCAGGGCAAGTTCGGGCTTTCCTACCGGACCTCGGAGCCGGTCGGCCGGCTGATCCTGGAGCGGTTGCCGGCCACGCTCGAACTGTCGTTCTGCGCCGCCGTCTTCGCGCTGTTCGTCGGGGTGCCGATGGGCGTGTACACCGGGCTCTATCCGAAACACTGGTCGAGCCGGCTGTTCCAGGCGGTGTCCCTCATCGGCATCTCGCTGCCGACCTTCCTGATCGGCATCCTCCTGATCCTCGTGTTCGCCGTCTGGCTGAGGCTGCTGCCGTCCTTCGGACGCGGCGAGACCGTGCAGATCGGTTGGTGGACCACCAATTTTCTGACGTGGTCGGGCCTCAAGGCGCTCATTCTGCCCTCGATCACGCTCGGCCTGTTCCAGCTCACCCTGCTGATGCGCCTGGTGCGGTCGGAGATGCTGGAAGTGATGCGCGCCGACTACATCAAGTTCGCGCGGGCCCGGGGCCTCACCAACCGCGCCATCAATTTCGGCCATGCGCTCAAGAACACGCTGGTGCCGGTCATCACCGTCACCGGCCTGCAGCTCGGCGCCCTCATCGCCTTCGCGATCGTCACCGAGACGGTGTTCGCCTGGCCCGGCGTCGGCCAGCTGTTCATCCAGTCGGTGCAGTTCTCGGACATTCCCGTGATGGCGGCCTATCTGATGCTGATCGGGCTGCTGTTCGTGCTGATCAACCTCACGGTCGATCTTCTTTATTTCGTCGTCGATCCGCGCCTGCGCAGCCAGGGCGGCACGGCGCGCGTTGCAGGGCACTGACATGACGGCAGGGGTGGAACGGTCCGGATGGCTGCATCGCGCGGCCGACAGCGACATCTGGTGGAGCTTCAAGTCCTCGCCGATGACCGTGGCCGCCGCCATCGGCACCGTCCTGATCGTCGCCGTGGCCTTTCTGTCGCCGGTGCTGGCGCCGCACACGCCATTCGATCCGGCGACGCTCAGCCTCTCCGACGGTCTCAAGCCGCCGGTGTTGCTGTCGGCCGACGGCGACTGGGCATTCCCCCTCGGCACTGACGACCAGGGGCGCGATATCCTCTCGTCGATCATGTACGGCACCCGGCTGTCCCTGGTCGTCGGCTTCGCCTCGGTTGCCGTCGCCATGACGCTCGGCATCACGCTCGGCCTGCTGAGCGGCTATCTCGGCGGCGCGGTCGATGCGCTCATCATGCGCATCGCCGACGTGCAGCTGACGTTTCCGGCCATCCTGGTGGCGCTGCTGATCGACGGGATCGTCCGCGGCATCATCTCGGTGAAGCGGCATGACGAGATCGCGATCTACGTCATTATCGGCGCCATCGGTCTCTCGTTCTGGGTGCAGTACGCGCGCACCGTGCGGGGCTCGGTGATGGTGGAGAAGAACAAGGAGTACGTGCAGGCGGCGCGGGTGATCGGCTTGTCGCCGATGCTCATCATGATCCGCCACGTGTTGCCCAACGTCACCGGGCCGGTACTGGTCATCGCTACGATCAATCTGGGACTCGCCATCATCACCGAGGCGACGTTGTCGTTCCTCGGCGTCGGCCTGCCGTCGACCGAGCCGTCGCTCGGCACGCTGATCCGCCTCGGTAACGAGGTGCTGCAGTCCGGCGACTGGTGGATCACCGTGTTTCCCGGCATCACGCTCGCGGCACTCGTTCTGGCGGTGAACCTGCTCGGCGACTGGCTGCGCGACGCGCTCAATCCGAAGCTTCGATAGGGCACGCCCGATGGCCGCCGCATCGAACAACCAGCCGCTTCTCGAAGTCCGCAATCTCCGCGTCGAGTTCCCGACACGCCGGGGCACCCTGCTCGCGGTCGATGACGTTTCGTTCGACATCGCGCCGGGCGAGGTGCTGGGCGTGGTGGGCGAGTCGGGCGCCGGCAAGTCGCTGACCGGCAATGCCATCATCGGTCTGCTCGAACCGCCGGGCCGGGTTGCGGGCGGCGAAATCCGCCTCGAGGGCCGGCGGATCGACAATCTGCCTTACGAGGAGATGCGCAAGGTGCGCGGCGCCCGTATCGGCGCCATCTTCCAGGATCCGCTGACCAGCCTCAATCCGCTCTATTCGGTGGGCCATCAGCTCGTCGAGACCATCCAGACCCATCTTCCGCTGTCGGCTTCCCAGGCACGGACGCGGGCGATCGAGCTCCTGAAGGAAGTCGGCATCCCCGGTGCCGAGATGCGCATCGACCACTACCCCCACCAGTTCTCCGGCGGCATGCGTCAGCGGGTGGTGATCGCGCTGGCGCTGTGCGCGGGCCCGCGTCTGATCGTGGCCGACGAGCCGACGACGGCTCTCGACGTGTCGATCCAGGCACAGATCATCGCTCTCCTGAAGCGGCTCTGCCGCGAACATGGAACGGCGGTGATGCTGGTGACGCACGACATGGGCGTGATCGCCGAAACCGCCGACCGCGTGGCCGTGATGTATGCCGGTCGCATCGCCGAGATCGGGCCGGTGCGCGACGTCGTGAAACACGCCAGGCATCCCTATACCGGCGGTCTGATGGGCTCCATCCCGAGCCTCGGCGTTCGCACCGAACGCCTGACCCAGATCGACGGCGCCATGCCGCGGCTGACCGAAATCCCCCGGGGCTGCGCCTTCAACCCACGCTGCACCGTGCGCGGCCAGCGATGCCTGGTGGAAAGGCCCGATCTCATGGCGGCGGGCACGACGCGTGCCGCCTGCTGGCTGCACGATCCGGGCGGCGTCGGCCCGGCTCTTGGCAAGGAGACGGTCGATGCCTGACGGCAGCGGCAGCCAGTTCGTCCGCATCGCGGGCCTGAAGCGCTACTTCGACGTCTCTGCACCGTGGCTCGTGCGCACCATCGAGCGTCGGCCGCGCCAGGTCGTCCAGGCGGTCGACGGCATCGATATCGAGATCGCCAGGGGCGAGACCTTCTCGCTCGTGGGCGAGTCGGGCTGCGGCAAATCCACGGTGGCGCGCCTCGTAGTCGGGCTCTATCCGCCAACCGCCGGTCGCATCGAAATCGACGGCAACGACATGGCTGGTCGTCACAGCCGGGCCGACATGGCGGCGCTGCGCCGGCGCATGCAGATGATCTTCCAGGATCCGTATGCCAGCCTCAATCCGCGCTGGCGCGTGTTCGACATCATCGCGGAGCCGATCCGCGCCTTCGGCCTGTCCACCGGCAAGGCCGACCTCGAGGCGCGCGTCGCGGCGCTGCTGCGCCAAGTGAAGCTGAACCCGGCCGACGGCCGCAAGTATCCGCACGAGTTCTCGGGCGGCCAGCGCCAGCGCATCTCGATTGCGCGTGCGCTTGCCAGCGAGCCGGAATTCCTGGTGTGCGACGAGCCGACCTCGGCGCTCGACGTCTCGGTGCAGGCGCAGATCCTGAACCTGATGGTCGACCTGCAGCGACGCCTGCAGCTGACCTATCTCTTCATCAGCCACAATCTCGCGGTCGTCTATCACATCTCCACGCGCGTCGGCGTGATGTACCTCGGCCGCCTGGTCGAAGTCGCGCCGACCGAGACGCTGTTCACCCGGCCCAAGCACCCCTACACGCGGATGCTGCTCGACACGATCCCCGACCTCGACATGACGGGCCGCCAGCGCAGTCCGGTCGGCGGCGAGGTCCCGAGCCCGATCAATCCGCCGTCGGGCTGCTCCTTCCATCCGCGCTGTCCGTTCGCCAACGACCGCTGCAAGAGCGAGCGCCCCAAGGCGCTGCCCATCGAGGGTGGCACCGTGGCCTGCCACGCGATCGAGGAAGGCCGGCTGCCGATCGAGGATCGGACTTACGCGCTCAATACCTGACGCCACCTCCTGGAGGGGGCGTTCCTATCAAGCCTGATGTGCGTCGACGGACGCCGAGCGAGCTTGATCTGTGGCGGGGCTCGCTTACGATCCGGCGCAACATTGCAACGGAGATTTCAGGATGCCGGTCATCAACCGCATTGCCTCGTTCCACAAGGACATGACCGCGTGGCGCCACGACATTCACAGCCACCCGGAAACGGCCTTCGAGGAAGTGCGGACGGCCGACGTGGTTGCGGCGAAGCTGGAGAGCTTCGGCATTGAGGTCCATCGCGGCCTCGCCAAGACCGGCGTCGTCGGGGTGCTGCGTTCCGGCACCTCGAAGCGCGCGATCGGCCTGCGCGCCGACATGGATGCGCTCGACGTGCACGAGACCAACGAGTTCGATCACAAGTCGACGATCCCCGGCAAGATGCACGCCTGCGGCCATGACGGTCATACGGTGATGTTGCTGGGCGCCGCCAAGTATCTCGCCGAGACGAAGAACTTCGACGGCACCGTCTATTTCATCTTCCAGCCGGCCGAGGAGAACGAGGGCGGCGGGCGCGTGATGGTGGAAGAGGGGCTGTTCGAGAAGTTCCCGGTCGAGGGTGTCTACGGCATGCACAACATCCCGGGCATCCCGGTCGGCAAGTTCGCCGTCCGTCCCGGTCCGATGATGGCCGCCTACGACATCTTCGAGGTCGTGCTGAAGGGCGTCGGCGGACATGGCGCCATGCCGCAGCACACGATCGATCCCGTGGTGGTCGGCGCGCACATCGTGACGGCGCTGCAGTCGATCGTGGCGCGCAACGTCGATCCAATGGACACCGCCGTCGTCTCGACGACGCAGATCCATGCCGGCGACGCGTGGAACGTGATCCCGCAGGAATGCGTGCTGCGCGGCACGGTCCGCACCTTCAAGAAGCCAGTGCAGGACCTGATCGAGAAGAACATCGAGAAGATCTCGCGCAACGTCGCGGCAGGTTTTGGCGCCGAGGTCGTGAAGTGGCGCTACGAGAAGCGCTATCCCGCGACCGTGAACAGTGTGCAGGAGACCGAGTTCGCGGCCCAGGCGGCGGCGTCGCTGGTCGGGCTGGAGAACGTGAACCGCAATCCGACGCCGGCCATGGGCTCCGAGGACTTCGCCTGGATGCTGCTCAAGAAGCCGGGTTGCTACATCTGGGTCGGCAACGGCGACGGTGTCGGCAGCTGCATGGTCCACAACCCGGGCTACGACTTCAACGACGAGATCCTGCCATTGGGCGCGTCCTACTGGGCGACCCTGGTCGAGCAGCAGCTCGCACGCGAGGCGATGCCGCAGGCGGCGGAGTAGGCCCAACCCTCCAGCCTGCGACGCGGTCGTGTCAGGTCTGCACCCCTACGCCAATTCCCGTATCGGACTGGCAACGATGCACGAGAAGGAGCGGGCGCTTGGGCCCGCCTTCCGGCGCGTGCTCGGCGCGGACGTCATCGCCGTCCCGGAACTGGATACCGACACGCTGGGCACCTTCTCCGGCGAGGTGCCGCGACCGGACGTGCTGGTCGAAACCTCGCTGCTGAAGGCTGAACTGGCGTTTCGGACGATGGACGTCGATTGCGCGGTCGCGAGCGAGGGCAGCTATGGCCCCATCGACCGCGTGCCGCTGATATCCTGTGGCGTGGAAATCCTGGCCTTCGTCGACCGCAAGCGCGGCCTGCGGCTGGTCGACACGTTCCCGACCCGTCATTCGAGCTGGCGACTGTCGCGCTTCCGCGCCGGCGATCCCGCGCGCCTCACCGTGCTGCGCGCCATGGGCTTCCCGCGCTACGGCGTGTTCGTTGCCTGCAGCAGCGACATGGACCATCCGGTGAAGGGCCTCGCCACCGAGGAAGAGGTCATCGCCACCATGGACCGCGAGGCCGAGCGCTCCACCGAAGGGCTGGCGGTCCTCTATTCGGACATGCGCGCGCACCGAAATCCGACGCGAATGACGGTGCTGCGGGCGGCCGGGTGGCAGCTCGCCAAGCGCCTGCAATGCCTTTGCCCGAAATGCGATACACCGGGTTTCGGCCGCATCGAATCGCGCCGCGGCCTGCCGTGCGAGGCCTGCGGCGATCCCACCCACTGGATCGACTTCGAGATCGACGGCTGCTCCGTCTGCGGCCACGTCGAGACCCGCCCGCGCAAGGACGGCCGCAAGACCGCCCCGAAGCTTTCGTGCGGGAGCTGTCGCGGGGCGTAGCAATGGAGCGCGCCACTCCAGTGGCGCTCAAGCTCTTTGTTCGGAAGTCATGAGCGCCACTGGAGTGGCGCGCTCCAATGAAATCTACACCGCGAGATCCGTCGCGAGATGGAACAGGCAGTCGCCTCGTTCGCAGCGGGCGGGGACGCGCTTGCAGAGGACGAGGCCGGCACGCTTGAATGTCACGACCTCCGGCTCGCGCCACGGCGTGTGGTGGAAGTGGATGCGGCCGGCCGGCTGGCCTTCCTTCACCTCGTCGCCCAGCTCGACCATCGGCTCGAACAGGCCGCCGTCCGTTGCGTAAACGTAGTAGTCGTCGCCGCCGATCTCGGTGAAGCGCGTCTTCGTGGGCGCCGGCACCGGCCCTTGCAGCAGGCCGACATGGGCCAGCACGCGGCGCATCCCGTCCTCGGCTACCTTCAGCGAGCCCGGCGTCACGAGGCCACCGCCGCCCAGTTCCGTGCCCATGCCGACCACGCCCTGCCGATAGGAGGCCGAGGTGAAGGTGCGGCCGCCGCCCTGCGGCGCGGCCGAGATGTAGCTCACCGGCGCGCCGAAGGCCTTCAGCAGGCCCATGACCTTCTCCATCCGTGCGGCGTCCTGGTGGCGCGGCGCCAGCGCACTCGGGATGTAGGTCAGCGAGCTGCCGCCGGAATGGAAGTCGAAGGCGTAGTCGAAACCGGGCAGCAGGGCGTGCTCGATCCAGTAGGCGATCTGCTGGGTGATCGTGCCGTCGGCATCGCCGGGGAAGGATCGGTTGAGATTGCCCTCGTCGATCGGCGAGGTGCGGCGGCCTTCCATCGCGGCGGGAAAGTTCGCAGACGGCAGGATCACGAGCCGCCCCTTGATGTCCCTGGGCTCGATTGCGCGAATCAGGTTGCCCAGCCCGATCTGGCCTTCCCATTCGTCGCCATGGTTGCCGGCCTGCATCAGCACATTGGGTCCGTCGCCGTTTTTGATGCGCACGATGGGGATCGGGATCCAGCCATAGGCCGAGCGGTGCACCGAGTGCGGCACGCGCACGAAGCCTGTGGCCTTGCCTTCGGCGTTGAGGTCGATGTCCGGCGTCAGCCGGCTCATTGCGGTGAACTCGGTGGACTTGAGCGTTGCGTCGGTCATGTCAGCGTCTCTCGCTACGGGGATCGAGGGCATCCTGCAGTCCGTCGCCCAGGAAGTTGAAGGCGATCACGGTCAGGAAGATCAGAAGGCCGGGCCACAGCGCCAGCACGGGCGCTTCCTGCAGGAGCTCCTGCGCGCCGGTCAGCATGTTGCCCCAGCTCGCGGCCGGCGGCTGGATGCCGAGGCCGAGGAACGACAGGGTCGATTCGAACAGGATCAGCGTGCCGACCGACATGGTGGTGGCGACGACCAGCGTGCCGGCCGTGTTGGGCAGGATGTGGCGGAACATGATCCGCTGCGGCCGGGCGCCGAGCGCCACGGCGGCGCGCGTGAAGTCGCGGGCCTTCAGCGAAAGGGTCTCGGCGCGCACCAGGCGCGCGACGGTGGTCCAGCCGGTCAGGGCCACGATCACCACGATACGGTAGAGCGAGAACATCTCCGACTGCGCGATCTCCGCCGGAATGCCGAGCTTCCGCGGGTCGACCGCCGCCAGCACGATCAGCAGCGGCAGCAGCGGAAGCGAGATCACGCCGTCGGTCAGGCGCATCAGGAAGGCATCGAGGCGGCCGCCGAGATAGCCGGCGACGACGCCGATGATGGCACCGAGGATCGCCGAGAGCAGCGCTCCCGAAATGCCGACCAGCAGCGAGACGCGGCCGCCGTCGAGCAGGCGCTGGAAGAGATCGCGGCCGAGATCGTCGGTGCCCAGCCAGTGCTGCGCCGAGGGGCCTTCGAAGCGGCGGAAGAGATCGGTCTGGGTGGGATCGACGCCGCGCAGCTCGGCGATCAGCGGCGCGGCGAGGGCCAGCACCAGCATGACCGACAGGAACGCCAGCGAGGCCCAGGCGAGCCGATGGCGCAGCAGGCGGCGCCACGCCGCGGGACGGGCAGCCGCCGCCGTCATGGCGTTGCGTCCGCCAGCGAGACGCGCGGGTCGACCCAGGCATAGGCGAGGTCGGCCAGCAGGTTGCCAGCGATGGTGGCGGCCGTGGCCACCAGCAGGCCGACGAGGGCGAGGTTGTAGTCGTTCTCGAGGATGGCCTGGTAGATCGCCTTGCCCATGCCGGGCCAGGCGAACATCGTCTCGGTGATCAGCGCGCCCGAGACCAGGCCTCCGAAGGAGAGGGCGAGGATCGTCAGGACCGGCGACAGCGCGTTGGCGAAGGCGTGACGCCACAGGACGAGGCGCTCCGGGGCGCCCTTGGCCCGCGCCGTCCGCACATAGTCCTGGCGAAGCGCCTCGATCATCGCGCCGCGCATGAAGCGGGTGTAGCCACCGAGCTGGACGAGGGTGAGGGTCAGGACCGGCAGCGCCAGATGGCGAAGCTGCTCGGTCAGCGCCAGGCCCCAGGGCATGCCGGGGCGGATGTCGGCCATGCCGCCGGCCGGCAGCCAGCCGAGCTTCACCGCGAACAGGGAGATCAGCAGCAGCGCCAGCCAGAAGGGCGGGGCGGAGATGCCGCCGAAGCACAGGAGGTTGATCAGGTAATCGGCGCGGCTGCGCGGATGCGCGGCGGCCCACATGCCGAGCGGCAAGGCGATCGCGACCGAGATCACGAAGGCGAGGCCGGCCAGCAGAAGGGTGTTCAGGAGGCGTGGCCAGAGGACGGCGAGCACCGGCTGGCCGAAGGAGCGCGAGTAGCCGAAATTGCCCTGCAGGGCCTGCAGCAGCCAGGCGAGGTATCGCTCGAACAGTGGCTTGTCGAGACCGTAGGCGGCGCGCAGGCGGGCGGCATCCTGGCTGGTCATGGTCGGGTCGCCCGAGATCATCATGTCGATCGGATCGCCCGGCATCAGGCCGATCAGCAGGTAGACGATCAGGCTCATCAGCAGGAGGGTGACGGCGGTCTGCACGGCGCGCGCCACGAAATAGCGGGTCATGTCGTCGACCCGCCGGGAGGAGAAGCGAAAGGTCCCTCGCTGCGCTCGGGATGACAACGCTTCCTGCACAGGCGCACTGCGCCAACTAAGGCAAAATTGTCATCCTGAGCGAAGCGAAGGACCTTTGAGCTGGATGGGATCGCACGGCTCATCTGGGAGAGCCTGCCATCTAGTTCTCCCAGCGCCATTGTTCGACCCACAGGGTCGAGCTGTTGAGCGTGCCGGTCGGCGTCACGCCCTTGAGCGGCTTGGGAATGACGAACGGATCGACGCGGAAGAACAGCGGCAGGGACGGCAGGTCGTCGGCCGCCAGCTTCTGGATTTCGGCGAACAGGGCACGCCGCTTGACGACGTCAAGTTCGCGCTCGGCGGCGTCGAGCGCCTTGTCCATCTCGGGATTCGCATAGCCCGGATAGTTCTGGCCGCTCCAGCCATTGTCGGCCGAGGGGATTTCCTTGGAGTGCAGCGAGGAGCGCGGAACGCCTTCCGGACGCTGCACCCAGGCATACATGCCCAGCCCGCTGTAGGTCCGCTTGCCCATCGCGTCGAAGAAGATGCGCGGCGTCTCGGCCTTGAGGCGGACCTCGATGCCGACCTGGCGGAGCTGGCTCTGGATCACCTGCGCCACCAGTTCGCGCACGCGGTTGCCGGCGGTGGTGCCCAGTTCGATCGACAGTTTCTCGCCGGCCGCGTTGTGCCGGACATTGTTGCGGATGGTCGAGAAACCCGCCTCGTCGAGCAGTTTCCGGGCGGCCGCGGCGTCGTAGCCGTATTGCCGGGCCGCCGGACTGAACATCGGATCGAGTTCGCTGATGCCGCCATGGGCGATCGGCTGCTTGCCCTCGAACAGCTTCTCCGAGATGGCCTTGCGGTCGATGGCCAGCAGCATCGCCTGCCGCACGCGCCGGTCGGCCAGCAGCTTGTTGTCCAGGTTGACGTCGATGTGCTCCCAGATCAGCGCCGGCTTGTAGACGACGTTGTACTTGTCCTTGTGGCGTTTCTCGAAGGCGATGGCCTGGTCGAGCGACAGGCCGAGTTCGCCCAGCACGTAGTCGACGCTGCCGGAGAGGAGGTTGGCCTCGAGTGCCGCCGTGTTCTCGATGATGCGGACGGTGATGCGCTTGAAGGAGGGCTTCTGGCCGGTCCAGGTCGGGTTCGGCTCCAGCACGACGCGGCTGCCCGGCTGGATCTCGGTCAGCCGGTAGGGGCCGAAGGCGAGACCGGGATTGGTCGACTGTGTGTCGTAGGCGGTCTTGTTGCGATACTCGGCCGGGTTGGCGTCGAAGATCGGCTTCTCGATATGGGCCGGCAGGAGCTGCAGGCCGATGCTGTTGTAGTCGAAGGTGACGCGGTCGATCGTCATGGTGAAGCGACGGTCGTCCTTCACGTCGAGCTTGATGATCCGCTTGTAACCCTCTGACGAAGCGACGCCGGACAGAGGATGCTTGCCCACCTCGAGCGTGAAGGCCACGTCCTTCGCGGATACCGGCGTGCCGTCGCCCCAGCGCATGTCGCGCAGCTCGACGTCGATCTCCATGCCTTTCTTGCCGTCGACAAGATCGACGACCCGCGCCTTGCCGTTCTCGATGGTCGGCAGTTCGGTGCAGACGAGGCAGACCAGCTTCCAGTCCGCGTCGTAGGCGGTGACCGGCCGCGCCGTCATGTTGGCGATCAGCGACTTGGCCAGCATGGAACTGATGATCGGGTTCCAGGTGCCCGGCATCTGCGTCATGGCCACGACGAGTTCGTCCTTGGCCTGGGCGGGAGAAGCGAAGGCGCCGAGCGCCAGGACGAAAGAGAGAATGCGGCGGATCATGTCCGCCGCACCGTAGCAAAGAGCTGGCTAGCGGCCCAGCGGGCGCGGCGCCGGCGGACGGCCGCCGTGGCTCGCCGACCACTTCTCCGGCGCTTCCAGGAAGGCGCGCGTCTCGACGAGGCCCTTTTCGTCGAAATACTTGTGCTTCTCGGCGGCCTCGAGCGCATCCCACCAGGTGGCGAGCGCGTGCAGTTTCACGCCGGCCGCGGCCAGCATCTCGATACTCTGCGGGAAAATTCCGTAGTGGAAGACCACGAAGCAGTCCGTGACCTTGGCCTCGGCCTTCTTCAGCGCCTCGATGAAAACCAGCTTGCTGCCGCCGTCGGTCGCGAGATCCTCGACCAGCAGGACGCGCTTGCCGGGCTTCAGCTCGCCCTCGATCTGCGCCATGCGGCCGAAGCCCTTGGGCTGCTTGCGCACGTAGATCATCGGCTTCTTGGCCAGCGCCGCCAGGAAGGCAGCGAAGGGGATGCCCGCGGTCTCGCCGCCGGCCACCACGTCGATCTTGCTCCAGCCGATGGTCTTTTCGATCACCTTGTGGGCGTGGGCCATGATCTTGGCGCGCGCTTCAGGGAACGAGATGATCTTGCGGCAGTCGATATAGACGGGGCTCGCCCGTCCCGACGTGAAGATGTACGGGTTCTCGGGGCGGCAGTGGATGGCCTCGATCTCCAGCAGGAGGCGGGCGGTGTCCCGCGCTTCCGGCGTGCCGCTGACGCGGTCCGAATTCGCGTTGCCGTTCAACTTCTTGGCAGCCTTGCCTGAAGTGGCGGGGCTGGTCGATTTCGCCTTCTTCTTCGTCGCCATG
The DNA here is from genome assembly GCA_001557035.1 of Rhodospirillaceae bacterium CCH5-H10. Classification (GTDB taxonomy): domain Bacteria; phylum Pseudomonadota; class Alphaproteobacteria; order Reyranellales; family Reyranellaceae; genus Reyranella. Next base: position 16,102 of record LSKJ01000124.1, read on the forward strand.
CTGCTTTTTTCCCCCACGCCGCTTGCGACAAAATGACGGCCGTGTGTTTAGCGTTCGTACAAAGGACCGGCAAGGGCATGGACCGCGAATCCGGTCGGAGACGGCTGCAATTTTTAGTCAGTTTCGAGAGAAGACTTCTGTTTGGTGGCGGCAACGGGCAGATGCCATCCCCGGTAGATCGACATGAGC
>LSKJ01000125.1 GCA_001557035.1 Rhodospirillaceae bacterium CCH5-H10
CGAATGTCTTGCGTCCGGTCCGGCGACGTCGCCACGCCCCAGAGGAAGCCGCCGCCGCCGGGCAGGCGGTAGATCGCGACCGAGGATTTGGCCGGTACGCGCGGGTTGGGAACGCGGGTGATGTCGCTGATGCTCATGTTTTACTCCCTGACGAACCAGCCGGCACTATGACTCCGGCGCGACCGCCGATGAACAGGGACGCGCAGCCGATCAGGGTGACGATCGCGGCGATGACGAAGCCCGGCCCGTAGCCGCCGAACCCGTCGCGCAGGAAACCGAACAAAGCGGGCCCGAGCGCCGAGGTAAGCTGGATCACGGTGGCGGCCGTGCCATAGGTCGTGCCGAAGGCCGCCGCGCCGAACTCGCGGCGCACGACGACCGGACCCAGCGTCGTCACATGGCCGATGCCATAGCCATAGACCAGGCTCGCGACGACGAGGACCGGCACGGTGGGCCAGAACGCGATGGCCAGCAGCGAGACCGCCTGCGCGATCATGACGAAGCAGCCCAGCCGCCGCGCGTTCACGCGATCGACGATGCGCGCCAGGATCAGGCGGCCAACGAACGCGGACAAGCCCGCCGCGCTGACCAGCATTCCGGCCCCCGCCCGTCCCAGCATCGGCTCCGCGAGGGCCACATGATGGGTGATGAAGCCGATCTGGATGGTGAGGCCCAGCGCAAAGGCCGCGGTGGCGCTCCACAGGAGCAGGCGGCGATTGGCGGCCGTGGCGATCGGGGCGAGGTGCAGCCTCGGCGGTGCGTCCTTTCGCGGGGCCTCGCCATCGCGCGGCAGGCCGAGATCGGCCGGGCCACGATAGCGCAGGACGATGCCGATCAGCGGACCGAGCAGCGACACCGCGACGACACTGGCGGCGAACAGACCGCGCGCGAGGCCGAGCTCACCGATGGAGAGCAGCAGCAGCGGCACGCCCGCGATGGCGCCGACGCTCGCCCCCATGATGGCGAGCGTCATCGACCGGCCCTGATGGCGCTCGAACCAGGGCGCGACCGTCGTGGTGATGCCCGTCATCGAGAGCGTCGACCACCCGAAGCCCAGCAGCACGAAGCAGGGATAGAGCTGCCACGACGCACTCACCTGCCCGATCAACGCGACGCCCGCCGCCATGCAGGCCAGGCCCAGCAACAACACGGGGCGCGGCCCGTACCGGTCGATGCTCCGGCCCACGATGCGCTGGACGCTGGCGCTGACCAGGAAGAACACGGTGATCGCCGAAGCGACCTCGGCAATCGGCCAGCCATGCGCCGACGTCACGGCCTGGAGGTACACGCTGGAGCCGAAAAGTCCGAGCGACCAGGCCACGGCGGCAATGACGAAGCAGGCTCCAACGACCCGCCAGCCATGGAACAGGGAACTCAACTCAGCCAGGCCTTGCGCGGCGGGCAGTGCGGGCCATGGACGCTTCCTTCCAGCTTCATGTTTGCTGTAGCTTACCGGAAGGCTGGAAGAACATGCCAGCCGGCCGCGACGACTCCGTACCCTGTCGCGTGTCCACGCAAGCCTCCGGGAGGACTTCATGCCCAGCAGCGTCAAGCAGATGATGGAAGCCGCCAATGCCGTCGTGCCGAAAGTCACGCCAGCCGAGGCCAAGGCCATGATCGCCAAGGGCAACACGCTCATTGTCGACGTGCGCGACACCGCCGAGGTTGCCAACAGCGGCAAGATCGCGAATGCCGTCAACGTGTCGCGGGGCATGCTCGAGTTCCGGGCGGACCCGGAGTCGCCCTACCACGACAAGGCCTTCGACAAGTCGAAGACCGTGATCGTCTACTGCGCCTCGGGAGGCCGTGCCGCGCTCAGCGGCAAGGTCCTGAAGGATTTCGGCTTCGCCAACGTCGTCAACCTCGGTGGCTTCAAGGACTGGGTCGACAGCGGCGGCGCGGTCGACAAGGCCTGAAGCCTACTTCTCTGCGAACTTGAGCTGCTGAATCGCCGTCAGCAGCTTGGTGATCTGATTGCGCTGATTCTCGTCGAGCGGCTTGTCATCAGGCAGCGGCTGAAGCACCAGTTCCACGTCCTCCAGTTGCTTGACCAGGTTGTAGGCTTTGTTGGTCTTTTCCTTCTCGCCGCCCGCCAGCATCGGATAGACCGTGAGGTAGAGCGAGGCGAGACTGCGGTTCTGCAGTTCCGGCGTCAGGGGGATCGCGCTCTTGAAGACGCCGCCCAGCGCGGCCTTGGCCTCGCCGACCGTCTTGGCCCGGCGCAGCAGGAAACTCATCCCGTCCAGCCGGTGTTCGATCTCGAAGCGATGACTGATCAGGTCAGACTGGTTCTTCTGCGCAATCTCATGCTCGTGCTGGACCTGCTGCAGGAAAGCCGCGCCGCCCGTGAGAACCACGGAAGACAAGAGCCACATGCCGACGGAGCTGTTCAGGAATTCATAGACCTTCGAGCCGAATCCCGGAGCCGGCGGCGGCGGCGCAGGCTCCGCCGCCGGCTTGGCCGCCTCCTGCTCGAGCGACATGCGAATCGAATGACGATAGCGCTCCTCGGCCGCGATGCGCTTCATCTCCTCTTCGGTCAGCATCGCCCGCTCCTAGTCTTTCATGAATGCGTTGAGGTCGGGGGTCGGCACTGCCCGGTCGAGATAGGAGAACGTCCCCGTGTCCTTCACTTCGGTGGCGGCCTCGATCAGGCCGGTCATCGCGGCGCGATACAGCGAGGTGGCGAGGCTGATCCGCTTCACGCCGGCCGCCTCCAGTTCGGCCTTGCTGAACGACTTGCCCCTGATGCCGACCATGAAATTGAACGGCTTGCGCAGCGCGCCGCAGACCTTCTTCACCGAGGCGAGATCGGGCAGGCCCGGCGCGAACAGCACGTCGGCACCGGCTGCCTCGAAAGCCTGCAGGCGCTTGATCACGTCGCCCAGGTCCGGCTTGCCGCGCAGGAACCCCTCGGCTCGCGCCGCAAGGACGAAAGGCACCGGCAGCGATCGCGCCGCCTCCACCGCCGCCTTGATGCGAGCCGTCGCGGTGTCGATGTCGAACAGCGGCTGGTCGGGATTGCCGGTCGCATCCTCGATCGAGCCGCCGACCAGCCCGACGCCCGCCGCCTGGCGGATCGTCTCGGCCGCGTCGTTGGGAGAATCGCCGAACCCCTTCTCGAGGTCGGCGGCCACCGGCAAGTCGGTGGCGTTCACGATCAGCCGCGCATTGGCCAGCGCCTCCTCACGCGTCACCTTGCCGTCCCGCTTGCCCAGGACGCCGGCCTTCGCGCCGCTCGAACTGGCCAGCGCCTCGAACCCGAGACCGGCCAGCACGCGCGCCGAGCCGGCATCCCAAGGGTTGGCGATGACGAAGGCGCCCGGTGCGTCATGGAGCGCACGGAATTTTCGGGCCTTCTCGGCCTGGCTGACACTCATGGAAGATTCCCCATACTCGAAATTGCGCGGCAGTTTGTCCCGCACGCGCTCGTCAGGGCAATCGGGATTATTTGGATGCGCTGCCCGCTTGCAGCGCGATCCTCCGACGCCAGCGCGTGTACGGCAACGTAATCGCGACCGAGATTGCGATGTACACGGAGATCACGACGGCGACGCGCCCGCCCGGCATCGACGTCGCCACGACCACGGCGACCCCGATATGCCGCGTCGCGCACGCCACGGCGAGCGCCGTGCGGTCCTCTTCCTTCGGCCCGCCCACCAGATGGCCGATGACCAGCGCCATCAGGATCAGCACGGCGAGGGCCGCAACGCCCTGCCACTGGACTTCGAGAACGATGTGCCAGTTCACCGCGAGCAGGGCGAGGGCCGCGAACGCCAGGAACAGCCCCGCGAGACCGACCAGCCGCCCGCCCGCCCAGGCGGCGAACCGCGGAAACAGCCAGCGCACCGCCATGCCGGCCAGCAACGGCAGGAAGAACGATTCGCCCAGGACGATCGCGGCGCGTTCCGGCGCCAGGTGCGGCAGCCTCGGAAACAGCGGCACGAGGATTTCGAGCCACACCGGCACGAGGATCACGGCCAGTATCGAGGAAATGACGACCAGGCTGAAGATGTAGGCACCGTCGCCGATGCCCAGCAGCTTGCGGGGGAGCAGCGGCGCCCCGGCCGAAACCGCGAGCACGAGCAGGCCCGCCTCCACACCCGGCGACAGCGGCAACAGTTTGACCAGCGCGAGTGCCGCCAGCGGCACCAGCACGTACATCGCCAACACCGAGCGCAGCAGCAGGGCGGGATGGCGGAACAGCCTCACCGCATCGCGCGGCGTCGAATCGAGACCGATCCCGAAGATGATCACCGTCACGGTCACCTTCAGGAGAATGAGCAGGGTGACGGTCACGGCGCGACAGCCGCAGCTGCAATCGCCCGCCCAGCCAGACCAATCCTACGAACAGGAATTTGGGCTCTCATGGTCCCTTTCGTGATTCGCTCGGTTGATCGCTACCATAGAAATCGAACCGGAGCGCCAGGTCCCGTCTGCATCCGACACAGTGCAATTCGGAGCGGGAGTTCTCGCATTCGCCCGCCGGACCGGTAAAGTGGAGGACTTGAGGAGATATGCATGCAGCGTCGCAGCCTGATGACCGCACTTGCCGCCGTGCTGGCGGCGAGCGTCGCACGGGGCGCATTGGCTCAGGATTCGTCGAAGCCCTCTTTCACCCCCGAGCAACTCGACCAGATGCTGGCGCCGATCGCGCTCTATCCCGATGCGGTCCTGGCGCAGACCCTGATGGCGGCCAGCTATCCCCTGGAAGTCGTCGAGGCGGCGCGCTGGGCGAAGGCCAATCCGTCCCTGAAGGGAGATGCCGCCCTCGCCGCGGTCAAGGACAAGAGCTGGGACGTGAGCGTGAAGTCTCTGGTCGCCTTTCCGCAGATCCTCATCCAGCTCAGCGACAATCTCGACTGGATGCAGAAAATCGGCGACGCGATGATCGGGCAGGAGCAGGCCGTCGCTGATTCGATCCAGCGCCTGCGTGCGAAGGCAGCCGACGCCGGCAACCTGCAGAGCGGCAAGGAGCAGACGGTCACGGCGCAGGGATCGGGAAGCGACCGTACGATCGTGATCGCGCCGACCAATCCCGAAGTCATCTACGTGCCGGCCTACAATCCCAACACCGTCTACGGCACCTGGCCCTACCCGGCCTATCCGCCGACCTATTATCCGCCGCCTCCCGGCTACGGCTATGGCTCGGCGCTGCTGCGCGGCCTGATGTTCGGCGTCGGCATCGCCGCGGCCGGTGCCATCTTCGGCGGCTGGAACTGGGGCCGCGGCAACAGCTACGTCAACGTGAACGTCAATCGCGCGGTCAACATCGACCGCAACTTCAACGCCGCCAACATCAACAATGGCCGCTGGCAGCACGAGCCCGTCCACCGCAAGGGCGTGGCCTATCGCGATCCGGCGACGCGTGAGCGGTTTCAGCAGACGCGCCCCGGCGCCGACCAGCGCCAGGAATTCCGCGGCCGGCTCGAGAACCGGCCGGCGGCGGGCCAGCCCAGCGCCCGGCCGAATCCGGCCAACCGGCCGGCCGGCGGAGTACAACAGCGGCCCAACGTCACGAATCGGGCGGCCGGCGGGCAGCATCCCAATTTCCAGAACCATGCCGGCGCGCCGCGCGGCGGCGGCGCCATCCGCGGCGTCGACAACGGTCAGCGCACCAATCGCGAGGCTACGCGCGGGCGCGCCCAGCAGTCCCGCGCCGCCACGCATCCCAGCGGTGGCGGTGCGGGACTGCTGGGC